>DASWHK010000132.1:0-9062 GCA_036398215.1 Acidobacteriota bacterium
TAGCGAGGCCAGGTGAGCGTTACGCCACCATACAGCAGGCGCGGCGCCGCGTAGCCGAGCGTCGGCGTGCGCTTGGCCTCGACCTCGGCGTCCAGGAGGTTCTCGGCGCGCACGGTGAGGCGCGCGGCTTCGATCAGTGGCACCTCGATCGCGGCGTCGACGGTCAGCGCCGGCGCCAGCCGCAGCTCGTTGAAGTCGTCCTCGAACTGCTCGCCGAAGCCGCTCACCGACATCATCGCCGCCCAGCCGCCGGCGGTCTGGTAGCCGAGGGTTCCGCGCGCCCGGTAGGCCGGCACCTGCGGCAGCCGGTTGCCGTCGGCGGCGGGGTCGCCCGATTCGCGGATCCGCGAGTCGAGCCAGGCGTATGAGGCGCCGATCGACCAGCGGGTCGCCAGCCGCAGGCGGGCGTCGAGCTCGACGCCGCGGGCGGTGGCCGAGCCGAGGTTCTCGCGGCGGCGGGTGATCAGGCTCGGGGTCACCGAGGAGGTGGCGTTGATGATGGCGTTCTCCAGGCGGTTCCAGTAGAACGTCGCCTGCAGGCGAAGCCCCACCGGCTCGGCGAGGTTGCCGTCCCAAGACCCGCCGATCTCGGCGCCGAGCAGCCGCTCCTCTTCGAGCTCCGAGTTGGCCAGCGTCGACACGTTGCCGACCCGGAACTGCCGGTAGAGCTCGTTGAGCGTCGGCGCCCGGAAGGCCCGGTAGGCGGCGCCGCGCAGGGTCAGGCCCGGACGCGGCTGCCAGGCGAGGCCGGCGCGCGGCGACAGGAACTCGGCGCCGCGGCCCTCGGCGTCGCCCTCGGCGGGGGTCTGGCGCCAGACGTCGCCGCGGGCGCCCAGGCTGAGCGTCCAGCGCGGGTCGGGCCGCCAGTCGGTGGCGGCGAAGACGCCGCCCGAGCCCTGGACGCCCCCCGGGGCGCGGGTGGCGCCGCTGAACACCACGACCTCCTTGCTGTGGCCCTTCACCCGCCGCAGGTCGCCGCCGAAGGCCACGGTGCTGCCGTCTCCCCACGCCGTCCAGCCGTGGCCGCCGGCGCCGTAATCCTTGGAAGGCACCCGCTGCAGCAAGACGAGGTTCTCGCTGTCGCGGTCGTCGGCGACGCTTGTGAAGGTGCTCTCGAAGAGCTGGCTACGAGCGAAGCCGTGGGCGCTCCAGCCCGCATCGCCGCCCTCGGACGTCCCGCTCCAGGCGGCGCTGGCCCCCATCAGGCCGGTCTCGTTGGTCTGCAGCGGCGTGCCGTTGCCGCGCGCCTCGTGCAGGGCCTCGACGTTGACCGTGAATCCTCGGGGCAGATCGATCCGCAGCCGTCCGGACTGGCTGGCCGCGGTGATCTCGGTATCGACGGCGCCGCGCTCCTCAGGGGCGGTGGAGATGTAGCCGGCGGTATTGAACAGCTGGCCGCTGGCGAACACCGAGCCGCCGCCGATGGCGTGACCCACGGCGATGCCGAAGCGCACCGTCGAGTCCTCGCCGGCCAGTGCCTGCAGCTGCAGGTCGGGTCCCATGCTGCGCCGGGTCACCAGTTGCAGGACGCCGCCGAGCGCCTGGCTGCCGTAGGGGGCCGAGCCGCCGCCGAGGGCGACCTCGACCTGCTCGAGGGCGAGCAGCGGCACGCGATCCCAGTACACCCAGCCGCCGAACGGATCGTCCATCGGGATGCCGTCGACCAGGACCAGGGCGCGGCTGACGCCGCTGGGGGCGATGCCGCGCAGGTTGAGCCCCAAAGCGGTGGGGTGGGAGTCGCGGCTCGAGGTGCGCCGGAAGAGGCCGACGGCGGGGCTGGACCGCAGCGCATCGTCGAGCACGACGGCCGGCGCCCGTTGCAGCTCGGCGCCGTCCCAGGCGCGCGCCGCGGTCGGCAGCTCCGACAGCCGCACCGGCAGGCGCGTGGCGCTGACCGTGATCACCTCAACGGCCTGCGGCGGCGGCGGTGGCTGCTGCTGCTGCTGTTGCGGCTCTTCTTGCCCCCGGGCGGCGGGCGGCACCAGGAGGCAGAGCGCCGCGGTGAGCAACGCGTTCTCGACGATCAATCGTTGGCGCATGGCGGCCGTTTCCCGGGGAGGTGATCGAAAAGGTCGGCCCGATGGGCGGCCGAGGCGAGATTCTACCAGCCCCGCGGACCCCGGTGCGCGCGGCCTACTCGGTCGCGCACAGCATTTCGGGCAGCCGGCGCAGGTCGACGTTGCCGCCCGACAGCACGATGGCGACGCGGCAGCCGGGCTCGATCGGCAGGCGTCCGGCGAGCAACGCCGCCAGCCCGGCGGCGCCGGCCGGCTCGACGAGCAGCTTGACGCGCTCCAGCAACAGCCGCATGGCGGCGACGATCTCGGCGTCGGATACGGTGACCACCTCGTCGACGAGGTCGCGGACGATCTCCAGGTTGAGGGCGCCGACAAACGGCGGCGCCAGCCCGTCGGCGATGGTGTCGAGCCGCTCGAGGCGCACCACCTCGCCGGCGGCGAGCGCCGCGCCCATGGTGGCGGCGCCCTGGGGCTCGACGCCGTAGATGCGGGTGTCGGGGGCAAGGGCGCGCAGCGCGGTGGCGACGCCCGAGATCAGCCCGCCGCCGCCGATCCCCACGACGACGGCGTCGAAAGGCGCCGCCGCCTCGGCGATCTCGAGACCCACGGTGCCGTGGCCGGCGATCAGCAGCGGGTCGTCGAAGGGGTGGATCAGCGTCAGGTTGCGGCTCTTCTGCAGCTCCCCCAGCTTGGTGAAGGCAGCGTGTACGTCGCCGTGCAGGACGCACTCGGCCCCGTAGCCGCGGGTGGCGGCGACCTTGCTGGCGACCGCCGACTCGGGCATGACGATGACCGCGTTGGTGCCGAGGCGGGCGGCGGCGAAAGCCACCCCCTGAGCGTGGTTGCCGGCGGAGATCGTGATGACGCCGCGCGCCAGGCTGGTGGCGTCGAGGGTGGCGATCCGGTTGATGGCGCCGCGCGGCTTGAAGGAGCCGGTGCGCTGCAGGTTCTCGCACTTGAACGAGAGCTGGTAGCCGCTCAGCTCCGAGAGGTTGCGGGAGCTGAGCAGAGGGGTGCGGTGCAGGTGGGCCTCGATGACGCGGGCGGCGCGGCGGACATCGTCGAGGGTAGGGGCACTCGTGGCTGGCATACGGACAGGCTAACCGCAGGGGCCGGTGGCCGCGAGCCGGCGGTCGGGCGGCCGCCGGTCCGGCCGCCGTGCGACCGTCAGAAGTGGGCGCCGCGTTGATGTACTATTCAGGCCGCCCTGGCCCGAAAGGCGGCGGCGGGGACCGAGCGATTGCGCGGAGGAAGCAGCGATGCTGAGCGACCTGTTCATGACCCTGGGGAAAGGGGTCGCCGAGCAGCTTACCTACTGGTGTCACACCTACCTGCCGCTCCCCCCCTTCTCGCGCTGGCGCCGGGCCACCGACGAGGTCATCGAGGCGATCCGCGCGAACGCCCGCCGCTACGGGATCGACGTCGATCGGATCGACCGCCGCAACGCCTACCAGGTCGCCCGCATGTCGGTCCCCAACCGCCACGGCGAGCACCTGCCCGACCTCGTGCCCGACGCCTACAACCGCTACAGTCCGACCTCCTGCGCCAAGACCCACAGCGGCAAGAAGAAGATCGCCGCGCCCTCGGAGCGTCGCCGCGAGTTCCTCGAGCACCCGCAGACGCTCGCCTACCTGCTGGCGCCGTCGTCGCTGGCGCGCCTCGGCCTCGGAGGGTCGGCGCCGGGGACGATCATGGGGGTTCCCATCGGTCAACCGACGCCGCCGGCGGGGGTGATCGCCGGCAACCTGCGCGAGGCCATCGGCGGCAAGGGTGGCAGGGACGTCGACGTGCTCGCCGGGGCGATCGCCAAGCTCCACGCCGGGTTGCCGCGGCAGGAAGGCCAGGCCGCCTGACATGGGGCGCGGCAAGCCGCCGCTGGTGCAGCCGGCGCCCGATCCGCCGCTCGGCGAGGACACCGCGATTCCCGGGCGAGAGCCCGCCGTGCAGGTGCAGTTGCAGCGGATCCCCGTGACCCAGGCGCTGGGCGAGACCTCGTTCATCCCGGTGTGCGAGCCGACCCTCGGCGGCAACGAGCTGGCGTACGTCAGCGAGGCGATCCGCACCAACTGGATCTCCTCGGCCGGCCGCTACATCCAGGAGTTCGAGCAGTCGTTCGCAAGCGCCTGCGAAGCCGCTCACGGGGTCGCCTGCACCAACGGCACCACGGCCCTGCACCTGGCGATGGCGGTGCTCGGCCTCGGCCCGGGGGACGAGGTCATCCTGCCCGCCTTCACGATGATCGCAACGCCCAACTGCGTCCGCTACACGGGCGCCACCCCGGTGCTGGTGGACAGCGAGAGGGACACCTGGAACTTCGATCTCGACCAGGTCGCCGACGCCATCGGCCCCCACACCAAGGCGATCATCCCGGTGCACACCTACGGCCATCCGGTGGACATGGACGCGCTCAACGAGCTCGGCGACGAGCACGGGATCTGGGTCGTCGAGGACGCGGCCGAGGCACACGGCGCCCGCTACAAGGGTCGGCGCGTCGGCAGCCTCGGCGACGCCGCCTGCTTCTCGTTCTACGGCAACAAGATCATCACCACCGGCGAGGGCGGGATGATCACCACCAACAACGCCGAGATCGCCAAGCTCGCCCGCAACCTGCGCGACCACGCTTTCTCGACCGAGCGCCACTTCTGGCATCGCTACGTCGGCTTCAACTACCGGATGACCAACCTGCAGGCGGCCGTCGGCCTGGCCCAGACCGAGCGCCTCGAAGACTACGTCGGGGCGCGGCGGCGCAACGCCGCCCTCTACAGCGAGCTGCTCGCCGGCATCGAGGGGTTGACAACGCCGCCCGAGGTGGGCGACGTGGAGAACGTGTTCTGGATGTACGGTATCCTGATCGAAGCGGAGTCGTTCGGGATGCCGCGCAACGAGCTGCGCGAGGTGCTGGCGGCGCGCGGGATCGAGACCCGTACGTTCTTCATCCCGATCCACTACCAGCCGATCTACTATGAGGCCTACCGCGGCCGTTCCTTCCCGGTCGCAGAAGAGCTCTGCGCCCAGGGGTTGTATCTGCCCTCCGCCTCGTCGTTGACCGCGCCCCAGGTCCGCTACGTCGCCGAGGCGATTCGAGACATCGCCGCAGCGGCCGGCCACTGAGACGCGGCCGCCGCCGAGCGAAAGCCGGCGGCGACCCCGTGAACCGTGCACGTCGCCTGGCGGAAGCCGATGTCGAACCCGAGCCGGCGCCGAGAAGAAAGGAAGACGAGATGCCGAAGCTTTCCGACAAGATGGTCGACGAGCTCAACGCCCAGCTGGGCCGCGAGCTGTCGGCCTCGAACCAGTACCTGGCGATGGCCATCCACCTCGACGACCGCAGCCTCAAGGAGCTGGCGGCGTTCTACTACGCTCAGGCCGACGAGGAGCGCGGGCACGCCATGAAGTTCCTGCACTACCTCCTGCGGGCTGACGCCCTGCCGGTGGTGCCGGCGATTCCGGAGCCGGTCCGCGAGTTCAAGTCGCTCGAGCAGATCGCCGAGATGTCGCTGCAGCGGGAGCAGGAGGTCAGCCGCTGCATCCACGGGCTGGTCGATCGCGCCCTCGAGGAAAAGGACCACACGACCAACCATTTCCTGCAGTGGTTCGTCGAGGAGCAGCTCGAGGAGGAGGCCACCTTCATCGAGCTGCTCGACGTGATCCGCCAGTCCGAGAACCTGATGCTGGTGGAGCAGTACCTGTTCCGGCAGAAGCCGGGGGCCGGCGGCTAGCTGCTAGCAAGGGCCGATCTTCTCGACAGTTGCCCATCGGCCGCGGCCGACCCTGATGGATGAAGCCGCGGTCGCGTGAAGCTTCATAGTAGGGAAGGTTGGGGCTCAGCCTTCGCCGATCGCCTGCCGGCAAGCGCGCTCCAACCGGGTGAGCTCGGCGGCGGCGCGCGCCTCGTCCCATCCCAAGGCCGCGGCCACCGGGCGGCCCAGCCGGAGGGCGCGCTCGGGGTCCTCTCCCCAGTCGCCGCGGCGCAGCAGCAGGTCGTCGAGGTGGAGGACCGCTTCGTCCTCCGCCAGTTGCCGCACGCGTTGGGCGAGCCTTCCATGGGCGCCGCTGTCGACGGTGTCATCGGCCCCCGTTTCGGCAGCGACCCTCGTTTTTCCAGCCACCCTGGCCTCTGCCGGGGCCCTGCTCCCGGCGGCGGCCTCGGCCCCGGCCGCCAGACGCTCGAAGGCGGCGAGGTCGGGCCAGATGGCGGCCGGCGGTCGTTCGGCGGCCTGGCGGGGCACCGGCAGATCGCCGGCGAATGCCACCCCGAGAGCTCGCTCGGCGACGTCGCGGGCGGTCGTGTACTTGACGCCGGAGACACTGACCAGGCCCGCGGGGCCGCCGGCGGCGCCGTGGTCGTGGATGATCGGGCGCGCGGTCAGCTCGGCCTCGCCGCTCGCCGCCGCCGGCAGCAGGCCGGCGTGGACGCGCAGGACCTGGTGGCGGCGCAGCTCGAGGCCCGGAGCGGCGGCATTGATCTGCTCGATGACCTCGTCGATCTGCTGTCGCGAAGGAGAGGCCTCACGGGTGCCGACGGGACACGGGAAGTGGGCGGTGCCGGCGTACAGCCGTTTTCGACGCGGGTACAGGAACCAGGTGTGGGCGGCCGCTTGCGGCGCCGACAAGGCCAGTGCCACCTCCGCTGGGGGCTCCCGATCGAATAGCAGGTTGAAGGCCAGCGACGGGGTGAACAGCTCGGGGACGTCGCGGTCGAGCCGCACGGCGACCTCGCGCGACCAGGGCCCGGCGCAGTTGATGACGCGATCGGCGGCGAAGCCGAGGTTGCCGCCGCCGTGGCGGTCGGTCGCCTCGACGCCGCGCACCGCGCCCGCCTCGGCGCGCAGCCCGGTGACCTCCATGTAATTGAGGCACACCGCTCCGCAGTGAGCGGCCCAGCGGAGCATCTCGATCAACAGCCGCTGCGGGTCGGTCATCACCGCGTCGTACCAGAGGGCGCCGCCCCGCAGGCCCTCGCGGGCGACGCCCGGGAACAGCGACACGGTCTCCGGAACGGTCATCACGCCTCCCGACTCCAGCCGCCGGTCGGAGCGCAGCTCGTCGTTGCGCCGCAGCGACAGCAGGTGGTTGGCGAGCAGCGCCGCGCGCATGACGCTCGGCCGGCGGGCGCCGCGGCCGTACAAGGGCATCAGGCAGGGGAGGGGCTTCACGAGGTCGGGGAAGCGGCGCAGGAACCAGCGCCGCTCGCCCACCGACACCCGGAAGCGCTCCAGGTCGAGCCGCTGCAGGTAGCGCAGGCCGCCGTGGACGATGCGGTGGCTGTTCCAGCTGGTGGCGCCGCCGAAGTCGTCGCGCTCCAGCAGCAGCGGCCGCAGGCCGCGGCGCGCCGCCTGCAGCGCCACCGCCGCCCCATAGACCCCGCCGCCGACGACGATCAGGTCGTAGCGGCGAGCGGCGGCGCCCGGCGGGTCGCGACGCAGGCTCGCCATCTCAGATCAGCCCCTGCTGGCGGTACCAGGCGGCGGTGCGCGCCAGCCCCTCTTCGAGATCGACCTGCGGCGCGTAGCCGAGCATCTCGCGGGCCTTCGAGATGTCGAAGGCGCGGTCCTTGGCGAAGAACTCGACGCGGCGGGGATAGAGGGGAGGATCGATGCCGAGCGGCCGGCAGAGCTTGTCACAGACGATCGCCGCGGCGCGCACCGGCGCGTACGGCAGCCGCCAGCGCGGCGGCGGCACCCCGACGGCGGCGGCGATCCGGGCGACCAGCTCGTTGAGCGTCGTGTAGCGGGGCCCGGCCAGAGTGAACACCTCCCCGACCGCCTGCGGGCGGCGTCCGGCGCGGACGATGCCGTCGACGAGGTCGTCGATGTAGGTCAGGTGGTAGAGGGCCTCGCCGCTGCCGATCATCACGAAGCGGCGGCGGCTGATCGGCCGGAAGAGCTTGAGAAAACGGCGATCCCCCGGCCCATAGATGCCGGCCGGCCGCACGACGCTGACCGGGGCGCCGCGGCTGGCGTGCTCGAGGGCGATGAGCTCGCCCTCCATCTTGCTGCGCTGGTAATGGTCGCCGGGGGCGTAGCGGTAGGTCTCCCTGGCCGGCGGATCGTCGATGTCGCCCTGGACGCCGACCGTCGAGCAGTGCACGAAGCGGGCGACTCCGTGGCGGCCGGCGGCCTCCAGGAGGTTGGCGGTGGCGCCGGCGTTGACCCGCCGGAACTCCTCGAGGTCGGCGTGCTCGGCGCGGAACGCCGCGGCGATGTGATAGACGGTCTCGATCCCCTCGAGCCCGGCGTCGACCTCGCCGGCGGCGCAGATGTCGACGGTGCGGCACTCGGCGCCCATCTCGCGCAGGGCGGTGGTATCGCTGGTGGGACGCACCCAGGCGACGACGCGCTCGCCCTCGCCCAGCAAACGGCGGCAGAGGTTCGATCCGGTGAAGCCCGAAGCCCCGGTTACCAGCGTGACGCCCATGTCAGCCGACCCCTTCCGGTCGCCGTCGTCGACGCGCGCGTCGGCCGCTCATCGGCGTGGCGCCCATCTCAGCCGTCTCCTTCGGCCGGTCGCCGTCGTCGAGTCCGTCGGCCGCTCCCCGTCGTGGCGCTCATCTCAAGCCCCCCAGCGGGCCCGCCAGTCCTGAAAGACCAGCAGCGCCCAGAGCAGGTGGCTGTGATTCTCGCGGCCGGCGAGGTGCTCGGCCTGCAGCCGGCCGACCTCCGCCGGATCGAACAGGCCGCCGTCGGCCAGCCGCCGGGGAGCCAGCAGCTCCTCCATCAGCGGCCGGAACTCGCCCCCCAGCCAGCGCTTGATCGGGATGCTGAACCCCTGCTTGGGGCGGTAGACGCACTCGCCGGGCAGGTGGCGCGCCGCGACCCGCTTGAGCAGCACCTTGGTCCAGCGTCCCGAGACCTTCAGCTCGGCGGGCACCCGGAACGCCAGCTCGACCAGCTCGGGGTCCAGATACGGCACCCGCGCCTCCAGCGAACAGGCCATCGACATGCGGTCGACCTTCACCAGGATGTTGTCGCACAGGTAGCTCTTCAGGTCCACGTAGAGGCTGCGGTCGAGCTCGCCGCGGTCGCCGGCGCGCCGCGACAGCGC
>DASWHK010000133.1:0-11482 GCA_036398215.1 Acidobacteriota bacterium
GCGAAACGGAGGGCGATGGCAACGGGATCGTCCGCAAGCCGGAGGCGCTCCTGCTCGGGCCGGCCACCGATGAGCTGGACCACCCGTCCTTCCCGCAGGTCGATGGCGGCGTAGGCGATCATCGGGCCGCCTCCGCCAGCCAGTTGCCGAGAATTTGCAGGCCTTCGCTGGAGCTCTTCTCCGGGTGGAACTGGACCCCCCAGGTCCGCCTGCGACGGACGGCGGCGGCGAAGCGATCGCAGTCGTAGGTCGTCCAGGCGATCACGTCGCGGTCGTCGTCGGGCTCGCCGACGTAGGTGTTGGCGTAGTAGACGGTGGGCGCGGAGGAGGCCGCGAAGATCGGGTCGGGGGCGGGCGGTTCGTTGGAGGGTGCGCCGGTGGCGGGCTCGACGGTATTCCAGCCCATCTGGGGGACGCGCTCGGCGCGCAGGCGGCGGACCTTCCCGGGGATGAAGCCGAGGCCCTCGCCGGGAGATTCTTCGCTGCGATCGAACAGCAGCTGCATCCCCAGGCAGATGCCGAGGCAGGGGAAGCCCGCCTCCAGCGCGTCGAGGATCGCGGCGCGACCGGGGACCAGGCGGGCGGCCGCGGCACCGAAGGCGCCGACGCCGGGCAGCACCATGGCGTCGGCCTCGAGCAGCCGCGCCGGGTCGTCGTCGATGCGCACGCTGGCGCCGTGCGCCTGCAAAGCTTTGGTCAGCGAGTGCAGGTTGCCGGTCCCATAGTCGCAAAGCGCGATCCTCATGAGGGCACCAACTCGCCGACGGCCGCCAGGAACCGCTCCATCAACGGCCAGGGCCCGACGGTGACCCGCAGGCAGTCGCCGGCTTGCGCCAGCTCGGGGAAGGGGCGCACGCCGACGCCGGCAGCGAGCAGGTCGCGGGCGCCGCCGGCGGCGTCGCCGCCGGGCGCCGCCACCAGCACGAAGTTCGCCGCCGACGGCCAGCTGCGGAGGCCGAGGGCTTCGAGCTCGCCACGCAGCCGCTCGCGGACCGTGACCGCCTCGGCGGCGGTGGCCGCGACCCAGGCGGCGTCCTCGCGGAGCGCGGCGCCGGCCGCCGCCTCGGCCGCGACGCCCACCTTGTAGGGCCCCCGCGACTTCTCGATCTCGGCGATCAGGTCGGGCGGCCCGATCGCCAGCCCGACGCGCAGGCCGGCGAGGCCGAAGGCCTTGGACATCGTGCGCAGCACCACCACGCGATCGGTCTGCGGCGCCCAGGCGGCCAGCGGCTCGTCGCAGAAGTCGCCGTACGCCTCGTCGATCAGCACGAGGCCGGCGGCGGCGGCGGCCAGCCCCTCGACGGCCTCGCGGGCGAAGAGGGTTCCGGTGGGGTTGTTCGGCCGGCAGACGTAGCTGATGCGGCCGCCGGCGGCGACCAGCGCGTCGGCGTCGAGCTCGAAGCGGTCGGCGAGCCTCACCCCCACCGGGACCGCGGCGTTCATGCGCGCGAACGGTTCGATCATCGAGAAGGTCGGCTCCGGATAGGCCACCCGATCGCCGGGGGCGCAGAAGGCGCGGATCGTCGAGTCGATCAGGTCGTCGGAGCCGCAGCCGGTGGCGATGCAGTCGGCGGCGACGCCGAAGTACGCCGCCGCGGCCCGTTTCAGCTCCGCGGCGTACACCGAGGGGTAGCGGCTCATCGCCCCGGCCCCCATCTCCGCCAGCGTCCGGGCCGCCGCCGGCGCCTGGCCGAACAGGTTGGTGTTGTCGGACAGGTCGATCTCGCAGCCCCGCCGCCCGGGCTCGTAGAGGCGCAGCTCGGCGTACTCGGGCCGCTTGCGCAGTGGCTGCGCACGGGCGCTGGGGTTGGTCTCGGCCCGCTGTTGGAGGTCGCCGGCGCCGGCCCGTGCTGGGGCGGGGGCCGCTTCGGCTTGTCTCCTCAGCTGCGCCCGGGCCGCCGCCGCGTGGGCCGGGAGGCCCTCGGCCTCGGCCAGGCAGGCGGTTGCCTCGGCGAGGCGGTCGGCGGCCGCGTCGCTGAGCTCCTGGTAGCTGCTGAAGCGCACGAAATCGGTGACCGAGAGCCCGGACTGGCGGCGCGCCTGGCCGCCGGTCGGCAGCACGTGGTTGGTGCCGCTCATGTAGTCGCCGAACACCACCGAGCTGGCCGGCCCCAGAAACACCGCCCCCGCCGAGCGGACCCGGCTGAGCGCCTCCCGCGGCTCGGCAACCAGCAGCAGCAGGTGCTCGGGGGCGAAATCGGCGGCGAAGGCGAGGGCGTCGTCGAGGCCGTCGCATACCAGCAGGCCGCCCCGATCGGCGAGCGCCCGGCGGATGGTCTGGCGGCGGGGCTGCTCGGCCGTCAGGGCGGCGAGCGACGCGGCCACCGGCTCCTCCAGGTCGGGATCGGTGAGCAGGGCCAGGGCCACCGCGGCGGGATCGTGCTCCGCCTGGGCGACCATCTCGCGGGCAACGAGCAGCGGATCGGCGCCGGGACCGGCGATCACCAGCAGCTCCGACGGGCCGGCGAGGCAGTCGCTGGCGATCCTGCCGGCGAGCTGGCGCTTGGCTTCCGTGACATAGGCGTTACCGGGGCCGACCACCTTCTCGGCGCGCGGCACCGAGTCCGTCCCGTAGGCCAGGGCGGCGACGGCGGCGGCGCCGCCGACCGCGAAGAGGCGGTCGGCGCCCGCCAGCTCGCAGGCGGCGAGAACGACCTCGGCGGGCAGCCCGCCCGGTTGCGGCGGCGAGCAGACGATGACCTCGGCGACGCCGGCGAGCTTGGCCGGCACCACGCACATCAAGACACTGCTCGGGTAGGCGGCGCGACCGCCGGGGGCGTAGGCGCCGACACGGGCGAGCGGCTCGGGCCGGCGGCCCAGCCGCAGCCCCGGGGCCGGCTCGATCTCCAGCGCCACCGGCAGCTGCTCGCGGTGAAACGCGGTGATCGCCGCGCGGGAGGCGCGCAGCGCGTCGGTTACGGGTGCCGGAATGGCGGCCAGGGCCCGCCGCCACTCGGATCGGGGCACTTCGATCGCCTCCAGGTCGGCGCCGTCGAAGCGCCGGGCGAGCTCGCGGATCGCCTCGTCGCCGCGCTCCGCGACCGCTTCGATGATCTTCGCGACCCCGGCGACGAGCTCGGCCGGCGGCTCCGCCGCGCGCTCCAGCAGATGCCTCCGTCGCGCGGCACTCAGCTCCGCCAGGCGCCCTCGCGCGAACAGGTCGAGCGGCGGCGGGCTCACGGCATCAGCCTCTCGATCTTGGTCACCAGGATGCCGGTGGCGCCGAGGTCCTTGAGGTCGGCGATGACCCGGTAGATGTCGGCGCTGTCGACCACCGCATGGGCCGCCACCCAGTCGTCGGCGTCGATGATGTCGACCACCGTCGGCCCCGAGATGCCCGGCAGCAGCCGGGCGACGGCGTCGAGGGCGCGGCGCGGCACGTTGGCCATCAGGTAGCGCTTGCCGCGGGCCCGCAGCACCGACTCGAGCGCCGCGACCAGCTCGCGGAGGTCGCGGGAGGCCTCCTCGCCGGGCTCGGCGCGGGCCACCAGGACGGCGCTCGATTCGAGCACCGTGGCGATCTCGCGCAGGCCGTTGACCTTGAGCGTCGAGCCGGTTGAAACGAGGTCGACGATGACGTCGGCGACCCCCAGATGAGGGGCGATCTCGGCGGCACCGGAGACCGGCACCACCTCGATGCGCCGCCCGGCGGACGCGAAAAACTCGGCGGTCAACCGCGGGAAGGCGGTCGCCACCCGGGCGCCGTCGGCCATGTCGTCGAGCGAAGAGATGCCGTCTTCGTGGGCCGCCACCACCAGGCGGCAACGGCCGTACTCGAGGTCGAGGAGAGTCTCGAGCGGGCGGCCGGTCTCGGCGACCATATCGCGGCCGGTGATGCCGGCGTCCGCGGCGCCGTCGGCGACGAACTCCGGGATGTCGCGGGAGCGGACGAACAGCGCCCGGAAGCCGTTGCCGAGGCTGGCCTGCAGGGCCCGCTCGCTCTTGCCCTCGACGCGCAGCCCGGCCCGGTCGAGCAGCTCGAGCGCCCCTTCGGCGAGGCGGCCCTTGTTGGGGATCGCGATCTTGATCATGGTGCCTTCTTCGAGTCGAGCCTGCCGGCAGCGGCCGATGCTCCTGCTTGGAGCGCCGAGGCCGCGAAGGGCCGCCAGGCGATGGCAAACAAAAAAAAGCGACCCGTTCCTGAGAGCGGGTCGCCGAAAGCTCGGTGCGCTTGCTTCGTTACATGGGCGCAGGGCACCGGCGCGACCCGTGCGGGCCGTGATGGTGATGGTGCCTGAGCGTGTAACGATTGAGCGTCATGCGGTTATGCTAGCCGTCGGCATGCGACTCGGCAAGGCCCACCGACAGGAGGTGTGAGAGATGGGAGCGTTCGCAGGCGGTTTGATCGTGATCGGCCTGGTGGTCGTCCTCGCGTTCATCGTGATCGGCATCTACAACCGGCTCGTGCGGCTGCGGGTCCGTACCGAGGACGCCTGGAGCTCGATCGACGTCCAGCTCAAGCGTCGCTACGACCTGATCCCCAACCTGGTGGAGACCGTCAAGGGCTACGCCAAGCACGAGCGCGAGACGCTCGACGCGGTGATCCGGGCCCGGCAGGCGGGCATCGATGCCAAGGGCGTCGCCGAGCAGGCCCAGGCCGAGAACATGATCACCGGGGCGCTGCGCCAGCTGTTCGCCCTCTCGGAGGCCTATCCGGACCTGAAGGCCAATCAGAACTTCGCCCGCCTGCAGGAAGAGCTGGCATCGACGGAGAACAAGATCGCCTTCTCCCGCCAGCACTACAACGACACCGTCAGCCGCTATAACGCGACCCTCGAGACGTTCCCCACCAACGTGGTGGGCAATACGTTCGGCTTCACGCGCCGCGATTTCTTCGAGATGGAGGACGTGACCCAGCGGGAGGCGCCGCAGGTGAGCTTCTGAAGTCGCCGATCGTGCTGGCGGCGTCGCGATCGGCGCTGGCGGCCGGTTCAGGCCGCTTCGGCGGCGAAGCGCTGGACGTCGAGGTCGAAGTGGATCGCCAGGCCGTAGCCGTTGGTGTGCTGGGCGCAGCGAACCACCTTGCCCCGCAGGATGCGCGGCTCCAGGGCGGGATGGCTCGGACGGATGGCGACCACCGCGCGGGAGCCGATCGGCAGGTCGATGTCGACGAACGCGAACATGCCCGAGGCGCTGACGTTGTCGGTGGTCCCGTAGGCGTGGATGAGGCTCAGGTCGCCATCGTAGCCGTAGACCTCGACCCCGAGCTGGAGCTCGCGGCGGGCGGCGCCGCGGCGCTCGGAGTCCGTCTTCTCGTGGCCGGCGTCGTTGTGATGGACGATCGCCGGAAGCTGGCGGAAGAACGGGCCCTCGTCGGTGAATGTCGTCCCGGACCAGCTGGTCTTGGGATCGACGAAGAGGGGGAACATCGATTCGGTGAGGTTCTTGGTCTCTTTCACGGGCTGCCTCCCTTTCGGTGCCTTGATAACGAATCGGGTCGAGCTTTTTGCGAGAAAAAAGGCGGGCGGGAGGCCGAAAGTGCCCGTAAGTTGCTCATTCCGAATGGCATACAGCCTGCCGGCGGGTGCCGATTCGTCGCCCTGCTCCCGCCCACGACGTGCCATGGGGCCCGGCCGGGAAGCACGGATGAAACGGGGGATCCGCGGTCATCGCTCGCACGTCCGGGCCCTCGCCGCGAATCGCGGGTAGAGTTGATGCGGGAGGACTTCGCAGGGAGATGCCCCGCTCCGACGTCACGTATCACGATCTGATCGCCCGCAACCGGCGCAACAGCGCCCTGCTGCTGGTGGGCTTCGTCTTGTTCGTGGCGGTGCTGGTCGGCGTCCTCGGGGCGGCGCTCTCCGACGGCGACCCCGCGACGGCGGGCGTCCTGGGCGGCATCGCCCTGATCTTCGCGACGATGATGGCGCTGTTCAGCTACTACGGCGGCGCCTCGGCGATCCTCAACCTGAGCGGCGCCCGCCGGATCGCCCACGCGGACGACCCCGAGCTCTACAACGTCGTCGAGGAGATCGCGATCGCCGCCGGCGTGCCGGCCCCGCCGGTCTATTTGATCGACGACACCGCGCTGAACGCCTTCGCCACCGGCCGCGATCCCGAGCACGCCGCCGTGGCGATTACCCGCGGGCTGCGCGACACTCTCAGCCGCGACGAGCTGCAGGCGGTGATCGCCCACGAGATGTCGCACGTGCGCAACTACGACATCCGCCTGGCGATGCTGCTGGCGACGCTCGTCGGCGTGGTCGTGCTGGTGACCGATTTCTTCCTGCGGGGGATGTTCTGGGGTGGCGCCGGGCGGCGGGGCAGGGGACGCGATGGCGGCGGCGGCGCCGGCGGCGCGATTCTGTTGGTCGTCGCTCTCCTCTTGGCCATCATCGCGCCGATCTTCGCCAAGATCATCCAGCTCGCCGCCTCCCGGCAGCGCGAGTACCTCGCCGACGCCGGCGCCGTCGAGCTGACCCGCAACCCCGACGCGATGATCTCGGCGCTGCGTCGCCTGGGCGGCGACAAGGAGGTCCTGGAGGCCGCCAACCGGGCCACCGCGCACCTCTACATCGTCCAGCCGATCAAGAAGTTCGAGGCCCGCGCCAAGGGCCTCTTCGCCACCCACCCACCGCTCGAGGACCGCATCCGCCGACTCGAGCAGCTCGGGGCGTAGCCTTCGTCGATGGAGCGGACACCAGGCAAGCACGGAAGGAAGGTCCCGATGGCGCGCAAGGTCACACCGGCCAGCGCTGCGGCGAGCTGGCCGGCGCATTCGAGCGACGAGTACGAGCGGCTGGCCGCCGACCTCGTCCTCGCTTTCAACGCCCGCGACGAGGCTGCGCTGCAGCGGCTGAACGACCACTACCGACGTTCGTTCTCCTTGGACGACCTGTGGGCGGAGATCTGGCGACGCGTCTACTCGTTCCGTCAGCGTGCCTTCAAAGGTTCGAGAAATGAGCTGGAGCTCGCCGAAGCCCAGGGTCTGATCGCCCAGGACGCTGGCTTCGGAAGCTGGGCGGCGCTCATCGAGGCGGCGGCGACCGGCGCGCCGCGGGTCCCGGCCTACATGATCGACGCCAAGGAGAGCCGCATCGCCCCGCGGCGGCAGTTGACCGACGGCGAGTGGGACGAGCTGATCGCGGCCATAAAGGAGCACGGCATCACCGGCCTGGATGCCAACGGCCTGATGACCGACGACGTGCTGGGGCGCGTCGCCGGGCTCGATCACGTCACCAGGCTCTCGCTGGGGGGCTCGCGGCAGCTCGGCGACGACGGCCTGCTGCATCTGGCGCGGATGCCGCAGCTTCGGGAGCTCGATCTCAACGAGTATCCGGGCGGCAAGCTCACCGATCGCGGCCTGCAGGTCCTCCGGAGCCTGCCCAACCTGCGCAAGCTCGAGATGACGTGGCAGCGCGGCATCTCGGACGCGGGCGCCGCCAACCTGCGGGCCTGCGACCGGCTCGAGCACGTCGACCTGATGGGATCGCCCACCGGCGACGGGGCGATCGCGGCGCTGCGCGGGAAGCCGAGGCTGCGCCGCTTCAGCAGCGGCCGGCTGGTCACCGACGCCGGTCTGGCGATGTTGCACGACTTCCCCCTGCTGAAAGAATGGCGCGGGGGCGACGTCGCGTCCGCAACGCAGGAGTCCCTCGCCGAGCTCGCCGGCCATCTGCTGATCGACGGGCCGTTCACCGACGAGGGTCTCGCCCGGCTGGCCGGCCTCGCCGGCGTCTTCTCGCTGGACCTCTTCTGGCACTGCACGGGCATCACCTCCGCCGGCTTCGCGCACCTCGTCGAGCTCCGCAACCTGCGGGCTTTCGCCGCCGACGGCGCGCGGACCGATGACACCGCCATGCGCCACATCGCCGCCATGCCGGCGCTGCGCCGGCTGCGGGCCCAGGAGGCGGCGGCCACCGACGACGGCTTCGAGGCCCTGAGCCGCTCGCGGACGCTCGAGGGCTTCTGGGGGCGCGAGTGCCCGAACTTCGGCAGCCGCGGCTTCGTCGCCCTCTCGACGATGCCGGCGTTGCGCAGCCTCGGCGTCGGCTGCAAGAACGTCGGCGACGCGGCGCTGGCGACGCTGCCTCGCTTCCCCGCCCTCCGCGAGCTGACGCCGATCGGCGTCAGCGACGCCGGCTTCCGCCACATCGGCCGCTGCGAGAAGCTGGAGCGCCTGACCTGCATGTACTGCCGCGACACCACCGACGCCGCCACCGAGCACATCGCCGGGTTGAAGCTGAAGTACTACTACGCCGGCCTCACGCAGATCACCGACCGCAGCCTGGAGATCCTCGGCGCGATGGACTCGCTGGAGCAGGTCGACCTCTACGAGTGCAACGGCGTCACCGACGCCGGCCTCGTGTTCCTGGCCGGCCTGCCGCGGCTGCGCGAGGTCAACCTGGATGGGTTGCCCGGGGTGACGCTGGAGAGCACCCGCGTGTTCCCCGAGCACGTGCGGGTCCGGTACTCCACCTGATCTGGAACGCCCAGGAGGGCGAACAGGATCGACAGGGTCACCACCGACGACACGGTGGTGGTCAGGACGAGCGTTGAAGCGATGCCCACTCTTCCTTCGGTCCCTCTGCCCCGGCGGGCCGACGCGCATTGCATGTGCCAAGGTCCGCGGCGGGACCGTCGTCACGGACGACCGCGCGGCAAGTGGGGCCTGCGGGGAACGTGACGTGCCCACGACCGGCACCATCGGTATCCTCAAGGCATGCCTCCGAGACGGGCTCTTGGAAGCTGAAGCGGCGGCCGCTGATCCGCGCCGCCGCAGGGACACCTCGGCCCCTTCATGACCTACGAAATCGGCGTCGTCCTCTTGTTGCTCGTCGCCGCCATGGTCGCCTTCGTTCGCGAGCGACTGCCGGTGGACGTCATCGCCCTGGGGCTGGTCGCCGCCGTCGTCATCCTCGGGATCTTGACGCCGCAGGAGGCCTTCTCCGGCTTCTCCAACGACGTCATCATCGTGCTCTGCTCGGTGTTCGTCCTCGCCGGGGCCCTGGCCAGGAACGGCGTGGTGGCTGCCTTCGCGGATGCGATCCATCGATTCGCCGGCCGCGGCGAGAGCCGCGTCGTCGTCACCGTCATGTCGGTCTCGGCGGCGATGTCGTCGTTCATCAACAACACCACCTCGACGGCCATCCTGATGCCCGCCGTCGTCGACCTGGCGCGCCGCCGCCAGCTCAGCCCCAGCCGCTTCCTGATTCCGCTGGCCTACGCCTCGATGCTCGGCGGCGCCGGCACGCTCATCGGCACCTCCACGAACCTGGCGGCCAGCGGCCTGATGCAGCGGGTGGGTCTCGAGCCGATCGGCATGTTCGAGCTCTTGCCGGCGGGCCTGACGATGGCGCTGATCGGCGTCGCCTACATGAGCATCGTCGGGTATCGCTGGCTGCCCAGCCGCGCCGAGCCGGCGCTGCTCACCGAGTTCGAGATCGACAGCTACCTGTCGCGAATCGTGGTTTCCGAGGAAGCCGACCTGGTCGGCTCGGCGTTGCGCGAGACCTGGCTGGCCGACGAGGGAATCAGCGTCCTCGCCATCGAGCGCGACGGCGCCAAGCTGTTCCCCAGGGCCGACAGCCGCATCGAAGCCGGCGATGCGCTGATCGTGAAAGCGTCGCGGCAGGGACTCCTCGAGCTCGGCGACCGACCCGGCGCCGGTTTCGCGGAGCTCGAATGGACGGAGGAAGACGAGCTCGTGGGCGACGACGTCCGCCTCGCCGAGGCCATCATCATGCCGCGCTCGCGGCTGCTCGGTCGCACGCTCCGCCAGCTGCGTCTTCGGCAGCGTTACGGCGTATCGGTGCTGGCGATCTATCGGCACGGGGTCTCCCATCCGGTCGAGATCGCCGACCTGCCGCTCGCCGAGGCCGACGTGCTGTTGTTGCAGGGTGGCGAAGAGGGCCTGGCGTTGCTGCAGTCCAACGAGTCGGTGTGGGTGATCGGCATCGAAGCGCCGCCGCCCGGCAGCAGAGGGAAGCGGCTGATCACGGTGGGGGCATTCGCCGCCGGGGTGGCCGCGGCGACGCTCGGCTTGCTCCCGGTCGCCGTCGCCATGCTGCTGGCGGCGCTCATCGTCGTGGCCACCCGGTGCATCGATGCCGATGAGATCTATGGCGCGATCGACTGGCGCGTCATCGTGCTGATCGGCGGCATGACGTCATTCGGCCTCGCCATGGAGGCCTCGGGCACCGCCGATTACCTGGCCGCCCGCATCGTCGTTGTCGCCGATCACCTCGGGACCTACGGCCTGCTAGCCGCCTTCGCGCTGCTCACCATGGTCCTGACCCAGCCGCTGTCGAACGCCGCGGCGGTGCTGGTGGTCATGCCGGTGGCCGTATCGGCTGCGGCCAGCGCCGGCATCGACCCGCGGCCGCTGGCGATCCTGGTGGCCCTGTCGGCGTCGTTCTCCTTCATCGCCCCTCTCGAGCCCTCTTGCCTGCTCGTCTACTCGGCCGGCCACTACCGCTTCAGCGACTTCGTCAAGGCGGGGATCCCGCTGACCGCGATCGCCTTCGTCGTGCTGCTGTTGCTGGTGCCGTGGCTGTGGCCGCTGGCGCCGGCCGGGCAGATCGCGGCCCACGCGCCCGAGTCGTCCGGATCCCGGAACCTCCCGGTCGAAGTGGAGATAGTTCTCGACGGGTAGTGGCTACTCCTCGGAACTCGCCACGTGCCGTTCGATCGCGGCGACGTAGTCGCGCAGGGTTCGCCGGGCTTCCGAGACCGCTTTCAGGACGATCTGATCGTCGATCTCGTCGTACTCGTGTACGAGGCGATTCCGCAGGCCGGCGGCCGGCGCCAAGCGCTTGGCGAGCTCGGCGGGGATCACGCCGGCATCCCCGAGGGCGATGAAGCTCTCGTAATAGTCTGCCGGGGTCGCTGCCCCCAGCGTTCGCAGGATGTGGAGGTTGGCGTCGACCGCGGCCTCGATCGTCTCCTGCAGCAGGCGCTCGGTACCCTTCCTGCGGAACAGATCGCTCCGGTAGGCATCCAGGTCAATTCCGTCGATCGCCTGCAGGGCGTCGAGGTTGCGGGAGATCGCCGCGGCCTTTCGCCGCACCAGGTCGGCGTCGAGCTCGGTCACGGCGCCGTGCGCGCTGCGGCGATGCGGTCGCGGATCTCCTGCGCTTCCATGTCGCGGAACTTCCGCGTGTCGGCGTAGCGGCGTACGGCGAGGGAGGCGAAACGGTTGAACGCGCCGGGCTCACGTTCGTACAGAGGGATGCCGTCCCGGGCGACCAGCATCATGAGCAGCGGGTCGGCATGCCGTAGGTCGGCGACGTCGACCTCCTGGATTCCCAGCGTTTGGATCAACCTGTTGGTCAGCGCCACGATGTCGAGACCGGCTTCGGCGGCGACGGCGATGTCGAGGTCGTTCGGCGGACGCGCCGTGCCGAGGTCCTCGGGCGAATCGGCGGCAGCTCGCGCCGCCGAGCCGAACAAGATCAGCAAACGGCAGTTCGCTTCCTGGCCGACGGCGGCGGCGATGTGCCGAAGCTCTGCGATCGTCGGGATCGCCCTGCCTTCGCTCTTC
>DASWHK010000134.1:0-6971 GCA_036398215.1 Acidobacteriota bacterium
GCCCTCACGGGATACGTCGACGGCGCCCTGTCGGGGGACGAGGCGCGCGCCGTGATCGGCCATTGCCGCGCCTGCGGCGCCTGTGGCGACCGCCTCGGGACGATGATGCTGTTGCGCACGCGCACCGCCAAGGCGACCGTCGTACCCCGCCTGTCGCGGGGAGCGCGCCTGGCCGCGCTGGTGCTGACGCTGGCCATAGGGATCGCCGGCGGCTTCCTGCTGGCGCGGGCCCTGACTCCCAACCCCTGGGCCGAGTTCGCCACCCCGGAAACCGTGCCCCGCTGGTATCACGATTTCCTGTACGGGTATCGTCAGCGGCCGACCGGCGAGGGCGCCGTCGCCGAGGGGCTCGAGCTGCTCGTCGAGGGTCGCTACGGGGAGGCCATCGCCAGCCTCGAGCCGCTCGTCGGCCGCGGCTCGGCAGGCCCGGAGGCTTCCGCCTACCTGGGGATCGCCCACTACCTCAGCGATGACGTCTCGACGCGGACGGTCGACCTGCTCGCCGTGGGGACGACATCGAGCCGCGCCGGGCGGATCTCCGATTGGTACCTGGCCAACGCCCTGCTGCGGCGCGGCGAGATCGGCGAAGCCCGCGGTCGGCTGCGCCGGCTCGCCTACGTCGGCGACTGGGTCGGCCGCCAGGCCCAGGCGTTGCTCGATCGTCTCGAAGGCGGCGAGCGCGTCGGGGTCGGGTAGCACCGAGCCGAGCTCTCATCGCCTCGCGGTCGTGCGGCCGCGTCGGGCTGCGGAACCGCGAGGCCGGCACGGTCCGCCGGGCGACCGAGGAGGTCGGTGCGATGAGCTCCTCGGGCCGGCGTGTAGGGAGGCCTTAGTGGCGCTAGCCCTTGAGGTCGACCTCGAGGCCCATGCCGCGGGCGATCGCCTGACGGTAGACGTAGGCGGCGGTGGCGATGTCCTGGAAGGCGACGCCGACCGACTTGAAGACGGTGATCTCGTCGTCGGCGGTGCGGCCGGGCTTGGTGCCGGCGACGACCTCGCCGAGCTCGGCGGCGATCTGATCCTCGCGGATGCCGTCCTCGGCGGCGAGCGCATCGATCAGGTCGCCGGCCTCGAGCAGCACCTGCTCCTTGTAGTCGACGACGACGCGGCCGCGGGCGAACACCGCCGGGGCCAGCTCCTTCTTGGCCGGAGAGTTGGCGCCAACGCCGTTGACGTGCATCCCGGGCTCCAGCCACTCGCCCTCGATCACCGGCTCCTTCGAGGTGGTCGCGGAGGTGACGATGTCGCTGCCGGCGACCGCCTCCCGGCCGCTGCCGACAACCGCCGCCTCGACGCCGTCGTCGCGCAGGTCGGCGGCGAAGCGCTCGGCCGCCTCGGGCACGACGTCGAAGATCTTGACCCGCTCGATCGGGCGGACGATGCGGATGGCGGCGACCTGGGCGCGCGCCTGGACACCGGCCCCGAAGACGCCCAGGACCTTCGAGTCGGGCCGCGCCATGTGCTTGACGGCGACGCCGCCGGCGGCGCCGGTGCGGGTGCGAGTGATATGGCCCGCCGGCAGCAGGCCGAGGAAACCGCCGGTCTCGCCGTCGAACACCAGGATCGTGAAGTAGGTGAGCTCGGGCCGGCGCCGGCCCGGCACGCCGGTCAGCGTCTTGAGGCCGAAGGTGCTCATCCCGGGGAGCGCCGCGGCCATGATCCGGTAGGTACCCACCTCGCCACCGAGGCTGAGCGCCAGCCGCGGCGCCAGAATGGCCCCGCCTTCGGCATGCAGGCGGTGGGCCTCCTCGACCAGCTTGACGCCGTCCTCCATCGACAGCAGCTCTCGGACCTCGGATTCCTTCAAGATCAACGGCATGTTCTCGTTCCTTCCCGTTGTTGTGAGGGCCTTTCAGCGCTGCGGCGGGCCCCCTTCGGCGCTCTTGGCTGGCGCGGGGCGTGCGCCGTCGGGCGCCGCGCCCCAGGGGCGATCTTGGCCGTCAACCCGGAGGGGCGACGACCGGGTTGCTGATCCGGCCGATCCCGGTGACCGAGACGTCGACGATGTCGCCGGGGTTGATCGGGATCATCCCCTTGGGGGTTCCGGTGGCGATCAGGTCGCCGGGCAGCAGCGTCATGATCTCGGAGATGAAGGCGATGAGCTTGGAGATCGGGTGGATGAGCTCGGCGATGGTGCCGTGCTGCTGGAGCTCGCCGTTGACATGGGTCTCGACGATCATCAGCGAGGGGTCGATCCCGGTGGCGACGCACGGGCCGATCGGCGCGAAGGTGTCGTAGCCCTTGGCGCGCACGAAGTTCTCTTCGCGGTTCTGGATGTCGCGGGCGGTGACGTCGTTGATCACCGTGTAGCCCCAGACGTGGTCCATGGCATCCCGCTGGAGGATCGCGTGGCCGCCGCGGCCGATCACCACCGCCATCTCGCCCTCGTAGTTCAACAGCTTGCAGGCCGGCGGGTGGACGATCGGCGCGCCGCTGACCGTCATCGAGGTCAGCGGCTTCAGGAAGATCAGCGGCTCCTGCGGCACGGCGCGCTCGCGCTCGGCGGCGTGGGCGGCGAAGTTGCGGGCCACGCCGATGATCTTGGTCGGCGTGCAGGGGACCAGCAGCTCGCCGTTGCCGATCGCCACGCTGCGGCCGGTGGGCGCGCCGCCGGCCAGGGGGTCGCCGGAGAGCAGCTCGAGATGCTCGTCGAGCGGCAGCGGCAGGTCGGTCTCGGGCTCGGCCGCCCGGGCCCAATGATCGGCGCCTTCGAGCCGGATCCGGTAGTAACGGTTCTTTTCGACCACGGAAGCGACCTTTCGGAGGTTTGTCGGTTGCGTGTCGATGCGCTTGCCTTGTGACGCGGCCGATGCGACGGCAACCGCGGAGGGGGCGCCTCCCGGCCGCCAGCGCCAGCGCCTGCGATTGCGGCGAAAGTGTACAGCAAATGCCTCGCAACGCCTTCCAGCCCGCCTCGGTGCGCTCGGCACCTCACTCTGCCCGAAGACCACGGGGAGAGAGGCGTGAAAACGCCTCACGGCCCAGGGGATGCGGGGGGCGCGGCCGACCGCGGCCGCCACGGCAAGCGCAACCACGCGCGCACTCCGCTGGCCCCCGGCTCGACCGGGCCCGTCACGCCGCCGCCGCCGCCTGCTACGATTGCACGATCGCCCGGCAACGAACGAAAGCGCCGGCCCCCATCCGCTGGAGGTAGACGTGAGAAAGCAGCCATCCTTCCCCTTATATGCCTCATCGGCGAGCTCGTCGCGCATTCCCCTTCGGAAAGGGTGGGAGCTATCGCACGTCCTGTTCGCCGCCGTCGCAGGCTTCGGCCTGGCGTTCGCCCTTGCCGCCCCCGCCCACGCCCAGGTTCTGCACGGGGCCGCCACCGCCGTCGGCGACGGCGAGGTGTTCGTCGGCGAGCCCGGTAACCTGATCGAGCCCGGCGTCGTCTACGTCTATCGCCCCGGCTCGGGGGCCTGGGAAGAGGTGCAGCAGCTGCGCGCCTCGGACGCCACCGACAACGATGGCTTCGGCCGCGCGGTCGCGGTCGACGGCAACCTGCTGGTGGTCGGCGCCGATAGCGCCGGCAGCGCCTACGTGTTCCGCAAGCAGGGGAGCGGTTGGGTCGAGATCGCCCGGCTCGCAGCGGCCGGCGACGCCGGCGGCTTCGGCCGCGCCGTGGCGGTAAGCGGCGACTTCGTGCTGATCGGCGCGCCCGACGGCAACGAAGGCCGCGGCGCCGCTCACGTGTTCGCGCGCGCCGGCGATTCCTTCAGCCGGGTCGCGACCCTTGGGGGCGACGGCACGGCCCCACAGACGGGGCCCGACGGAGCGACTGTCGAGCGGCCCGAGGCCTTCGGCGCCGCCGTGGCGATCGACGGCGAGTGGGCGCTGATCGGCGCCCCCGGCGCCGACACAGACCTGTTTCTGGGGACGATGTTCGGCAACCTGCCCGCGGCCGGCGGCGCCTATCTGTTCCGCCGCGCAGCGGGCGGCTGGACGCGATCGGATAAGCTGACGCCGCCCGGCGGCGGGCAGGGGGCGATGTTCGGCACCGCGGTCGCCCTGCACGGCGCCGAGGCGGTGATCGGGGCCGAAGCGGTCGATGAGTTCACCGGCGCCGCTTTCGTCTACCGCCGCGGCGCCGAAGAGGGCAACTGGAGCCCGGCCGCGCGGCTCGCCGCCTTCGACGCCCGCCCGCGCTCGAACTTCGGCGCCGCCGTGGCGTTCGACGGCGACGAGCTGCTGGTCGGCGCCCCCGGCGCCGGCACCGGCCGCCTCGAGGGCCGTGTCTACCGCTTCGTGCGCAGCGGCGGCGAGTGGAGCAACTCGAGCAAGCTGGGGACCTTCGGGCTGAAGTTCGGCTCGGCCTACGGCTCGAGCGTCGCGATCCGCGGCGACGTGGCGGTGGCCGGGCTGCCGGGCGACGACTTCGGCGCCGGCAGCGCGGTGATCATGACGCGGCTCGACGGCGGCTGGGACCGCACCCGGGTGATCAGCGAGGCGCGCGGCCTGCCGGCGGTCACCGGCGGCGAGGTCCCCTGCAGCGACGGCAAGGCGGGGATCTTCCCCTGCCGCAACGTCGATCTGGTGTCGTTCCTGCCGGTCAGCGACATGGGAGGCAGCCGCGGGGTGACGACCAACGACCTGTGGGGCTGGACCGACCCCGAGAGCGGCCGCGAGTACGTGATCCTCGGCATGCGCGACGGCACCGCGTTCATCGACGTCACCGACCCGCTGCAACCGACGTTCATCGGCAAGCTGGCCAAGACCGCCGCCTCGCCGGCCAGCCTGTGGCGCGACGTCAAGGTCTACGGCGATCACGCCTTCATCGTCGCCGACTCGTCGGGGGCCCATGGGGTGCAGGTCTTCGCCCTCGAGCGGCTGCGCGAGTTTCAGGGCGAGCCGATCACCTTCAGCGAGACCGCCCACTACGGCGGCGTCAACTCGTCGCACAACCTCAACATCAACGAGGAGTCGGCGTTCGCCTTCGCGGTCGGCAACAGCTCGGGGGGCGAGACCTGCGGCGGCGCCCTGCACATGTTCAACGTCGAGGACCCGCGCAACCCGGCCTTCGCGGGCTGCTTCCAGCCTCCGGGCCCCGGCGGTCGCGCGGTCGGCACCCACGACACCCAGTGCGTGACCTATCGCGGGCCCGACAGCCGCTACCAGGGCCGCGAGATCTGCTTCAGCTCCAACGGCCAGGCCTTCTCGATCGGCGACGTCACCGACAAGCGCGAGCCGATGCCGCTGGCGCTGGCCACCTACCCGAACCTAGCGTACACCCACCAGGGCTGGCTCGACGAGGAGCAGCGCTACTTCTACATGAACGACGAGGGCGACGAGGCGGCCGGCCTGGTGCCCGGCACCCGGACGCTGATCTGGAACGTCGAGGACCTCGAGGACCCGATCCTGGTCGGCGAGTACATCACCGACAACCCGGCGACCGACCACAACCTCTACATCGTCGGCGACGTGATGTACCAGTCGAACTACCGCAGCGGCCTGCGGGTGGTCGACATCTCCGACCGCGAGAACCCGGTCGAGATCGGCTACTTCGACACCGTGCCGCTGGGCCCCGAGGACGGCATGGGCGACATCGTCTCGGGGTCGATCGGCTCGTGGAGCAATTACCCGTTCTTCCGCAGCGGGGTCGTCGCCGTGGCCAGCGGCAAGGAGGGCCTGTTCATCGTCCGCCTGCGCCGCTAGAAGGCCGCCAGACCCATCACACTTTCACCACGGCCCGTTAGAAGGCCGTGGCTGTGCGATGATGCGCGCATGCATGCTGCGGAAGCACCGCTGCGCCCGTCGCAGGGACCATCCCCCATCCGGCTCTCGGTCGTCATCCCGATCCACGACGAGGCGCCGAACATCGAGGCGTTGCTCGCGGAGATCGATGCCAGCCTCGGCGAAACGGATTTCGAGGTCATCTGCGTGAACGACGGCTCCACCGACGGCACGGCGGCAGTCCTGGAGGCCGCGCGGCGGCGGTTCGTTTGGCTCCGCTGCCTGGCGCACCGCGAGCGTTACGGGCAGAGCTACGCGATGCGATCGGGGGTGCGCGCCGCCCGGGCCCCGGTCGTCGCGACGCTCGACGGCGACGGCCAGAACGATCCCGCCGACCTGCCGCCCCTGCTTACCGCCTTCGAGGCGCTGGGCGCCGGCGCCGGGCCGCGGCTGGCGATCGGCTGGCGCCGCGACCGCAAGGACTCGGCGCTGCGCAAGCTCGCCGGCAGGGTCGCCAACGCCGTGCGCGGCAAGCTGCTGGGGGACCCCTGCCCGGACAGCGGCTGCGGCCTGCGGGTGTTCGAGCGCGACGCCTTTCTCGAGCTGCCGTTCTTCGACCACATGCACCGCTTCCTCCCCACCCTGATCGTCCACGCCGGCGGCCGTATCGCCGTGGTCCCGGTCAAGCACCGGCCGCGGGCCGGCGGCCGCTCCAAGTACGGGATCAACGATCGGCTATGGGTGGGGATCTTCGACCTGCTCGGCGTCCTGTGGCTGAAGCGACGGACGCGGGTGACCGAGGTCGACGAGGTCTGATCCGGGCACCGCCTCGTCCCACCAGCGCAGCCATTCGGCGAGCACCAGCAGGGCCCACAACGCCCGCGCCCGGTCGGCTTGGCGCGACAGGTGCTGCTCGAGCAACGCCACCGCTGCGGGCGTCCGGATGCCGGCTTCGGCGAGGATGCCGGACGCGAGGTGGCCGCGGGCCCAGTCCTCGAGCGGCCCGCGCAGCCAGGCGCTCAGCGGCACCGACAGGCCGCGCTTGCGCCGGTGGACGATCGAGCGCGGCAGGTAGCGCTCGGCGTAGCGCTTGAGGAACACCTTGGTGCGAACGCCGCGGACCCGCGCCGCCGGAGGCAAGCGGGCGGCGAGCTCCATGACCTGCCGGTCGAGGAAGGGCGCCCTTGGCTCCAGCGCCCAGGCCATCGAGGCGCGGTCGGCCTTGGTCAGCAGGCCCTCGGCGAGGTAGTTCTCGAGGTCGTGGCGCTGCAGGGTGGCGAGCAGGTCTTCGTCGGGTGCCG
>DASWHK010000135.1:0-3597 GCA_036398215.1 Acidobacteriota bacterium
TTCGGGCGACACGTGGACGATGACGGTGCCGTAGGCGGTGCCGCTCATGCGGGCGTCGGAGATGCGCACCATGTCCTTCACCCCTTCCCTCGCCAGCCGTGCCGGAATGGGAATCGAGCCCGCCTCGGGCATGCCCGGGCCCCCGATCGGCCCGGCGCGGCGCAGGATCAGGACGTGGTCGGGGGTCACCGGCAGGTCGGGGTCGTCGATGCGCGCCGCCAGCTCCTCGAGGCCGTCGAAGACCAGCGCCGGCCCCTCGTGCTGCAGCAGGTCGGCGCTGGCCGCCGCCCGTTTGAGCACGGCGCCGTCCGGGGCCAGGGAGCCGCGCAGCACCGCCAGGGCCTCGCCGGGAGCGACGGGATCGTCCGGCGCGCGGATGATCTCGTCGTCGACCCAGTCGGCCCAGCCGTCGAGCACCTCCTCGAGGGCACGGCCGTCGGCAGCCGGAACCGACAGATCGAGAGCGGGCCGCAGCCGCCGCAACAACGCCGGCAGGCCGCCGGCGCGATGAAAATCCTCCATGTAGGCGCGGCCGACGGGCTTCAGATCGACGAGCACCGGAGTTTGCCGGCCGATACGATCGACCTCCTCGAGATCCAGCTCGAGCCCCGCCCGTCCGGCGATCGCCGCCAGATGGATGAGGGCGTTGGTCGAGCCGCCGAGCGCCTGCAGGACCGTGACCGCGTTGCGGAGGGCGCCGGGCGTGACCAGCGCCCGGGGCAGCGGCGCCTGCCGGCGAGCCATGTCGATGGCGCGGCGGCCGGTCCGCTCGCCGAAGCGCAGCCGCTCCGAGTGAACGGCGGGGATCGAGCTGCCCCCCGGGAGGACGAAGCCGAGGACCTCGGCCAGGCAGGCCATGGTGCTGGCGGTTCCCATCACCATGCAGGTCCCGTGCGTCGGCATGAGGCTGCCTTGGGAGCGGAGCAGGCGCCCCTCGTCGAGCTCGCCGGCGCGGTAGGCGGCCCACAGCCGGCGGCAATCCGTGCACGCCCCCAGCCGCTCGCCTTCGTCGTGGCCGGCGAGCATCGGACCGACGACGGCGACCAGCGACGGCACGCCGGCGCTGACCGCGCCCATGATCTGCGCCGGCACGGTCTTGTCGCAGCCGCCGACCAGCACGACCGCGTCGACCGGCAGGGCGCGCAGCATCTCCTCGGTGTCCATCGCCATCAGATTGCGCAGCAGCATGCTGCTCGGATACGCGAACGACTCGTGCAACGAGATGGTCGGGAAGACGAACGGCAGGCCGCCGGCCATCGTCACGCCGCGGCCAACGGCCTCGACCAGGCGCGGCGCCGAGGCGTGACAAGGGTTGAAGTCGCTGGCGGTCGAGGCGATGCCCACCACCGGCCTGTCCAGCGCCTCCTCGGTCAGGCCGCTGGCCTGCAGGAAGGCCTCGCGGAGGAAGCGCGCGAAGCGATCGTCGCCGTAGCGGGTCAGTCGGCGCGACAGCCCGCCGGATCGCTTGCCCTCTTCGCTCCCGGCTCGCTGATTCCCTTGGCTCATGCTTCGCTCGCTCTCTTTGCTCCTCGCGCCGCGCGGCCTTACCGTTGGCAAATCGCTTCGCCGGCGGGTAAGTTGGCAACCTTCACCCTACGGGTTTGCGCGGCCCCGGGCGAGGCTAAGGGCTCGCCCAGAAACGGCTTCCGCATTCGGTGCAGGAGATCATTCCTGCGCGAGCCCGGAGACGGGTCGGGGCAGCGGCGGGGAAGCATCCCCCCTTCTTCCGGTGAAAGGCAAGGGCGCGGTGCAAGGGAAGGGCACGGTGCAGAGCAAGGGAATGAGAGGCGCCATCCCGGCGTCCATCGCGATCGTTGCCGCGGCGTGGCCAGGTCGACGTCGGAGAAGGCGGCGGGCACGTACCGTCCCGGCGGCCGTCGCGATGTTTGCCTCGGCGTGCCCAGGTCGATGTCTGAGAAGGCGGCGGGCACGTACCCTCCCGGCGGCCGTCGCGATCTTTGTCGCGGCATGGGCTGTGGCGGCGTGCGCCTCGGAGGGCGGCGGGCTCGGGCTGCGGCTCGGGCACGACCAGCCCGACGGGCATCCCTACCACCTGGCGATCGAGCGATTCACCGAGGGCGTGCGGGAGGCAACCGCGGGCGAGGTCGACATCCGGATCTTCCCGGCGGCCCAGCTCGGCGATTCTCCGGAGCAGATCGAAGGGCTGTACCTCGGCACGCTCGACATGTCGCTCGTCGCCTTCAGCCACGCCAGCCAGTTTTGCCGCGAGCTGGGCCTGTTCGGCGTCCCCTTCCTGTTCGAAGACGAGGCCCATTTCGCCGCGGTCTTCGACGGCGAAGTGGGTGCCCTGCTCGACGAAGCCTGCCGGCAGCGCTACTCGACCCGCCTGCTCGCCACCTTCACGTCCGGCTATCGGGTGCTGTTCAACTCGCGGCGGCCGGTCGAGCGGGTCGCCGACCTCAGCGGCCTGAAGATCCGCGTCATGGGGGGCGAGGCGGATGCCCTGACCTGGCAGATCTTCGGCGCCATCCCGGTGCCGATGCCCTACTCGGAGGTGTATTCGGCGCTGCAGGCGGGCGTGATCGACGGGGCCGAGAACGAGCCGGCGTCGATCCTGTCGAACAAGTTCTACGAGGCGGCGCCCTACGTGGCGCCGACCGAGCACCTGGTGCTGCCCATGGGCCTGTTCATCAGCGAGAGCGCTTTCGGGAGGCTCCCGGCGGAGGTTCGCGCCATCCTTCGGCAGGAGGCCCGGGAGGCGGCCGTCTGGCAGCGCGACTTCATGAGCGAGCGCAACGCCGCGGCCCTGGCCGAGATGCAGGAGCGCTTCGGCGTCGAGGTGACCGTCCTCGATCCGGCGGGGCTGCGCGAGCGCAGCCGGCAAATCCAGGATCGGGTGGCCCGAGACCTCGGCCTGCAGGAGCTCCTCGAGAAGGTGCGCGCGGCGGCGCGGTGAGACCGATGGAAGCAGGCCGGCAGTCGGGCACGAGCGCCTCCCCGCGCCGGATCCAAAAGGCGCTCGATTCCTTGGCCGCGGTCAACGGTCTGATCGCGACCGTCCTCTTCGTCGCGCTCACGCTGGTGGTCTCGCTGCAGGTGTTCACCCGGTTCGTCCTCCACGTCCCGTTCATCTGGTCCGAGGAAGCGGCGCGCTTCCTGTTTTTCTGGGTGGCCCTGCTCGGCGCGGCGATGAGCGTCAGGACGCGGCGCCATTTCGTGCTCGACGTGCGGGGGGCGGCGCGGCGGGCCGACCCCGAGATCCATCTGCCGGACCTCGCGCCGGACCTGTGCGTCCTCGCCTTCGCGGTGCTGCTGTTGGCGCAGGGAATCGGCTACGCCGGCGTCGGGTTCCTGCGCACCGCATCCAACTCGCAGGTCAACATGGCGGCCGTGTACGCGGCGATTCCGGTGTTCGCCGCGCTGACCGCCCTCTACGCGGCCGGCAACCTCGTGCTCGACGCCGCCGCGCTCCTTCGCGGTGGCGCGGCGCCACCCCCCTCGGCTCCCGTGTCCTCCTCGGCTTCCTCGTCCTCCTCGGATTCCACGTCCTCCTCGTGGTCGGGACCCGACTGATGCTGTGGCTGCTGTTCGGCTCGTTTGCGATCCTCTGTTTGGTGCGAGTGCCGATCGCCTTCG
>DASWHK010000136.1:0-1742 GCA_036398215.1 Acidobacteriota bacterium
CCAGTTGCGCCGGCCGGCCGCCTTCAGGTGGTAGATCTCCACCGGCACGCCGCCCTCGCGGCCGATGCGGATCGCCTCGTCGATGGCCTCAAGCAGCATGTCGGCCTCCGAGCGCATGTGGGTGATGTAGACGCCGCCGTAGGGCGCCATGGCGGCGGCCATCGCGATCAGCTCCTCGGTGGTGGCGAAGTTGCCGGGCGGGTAGACGAGGGCGCTGGCGATGCCGAAAGCGCCGTCCTCCATGGCGTTACGGACGAGCGCCCGCATCTGGTCGAGCTCGGCGCCGTCGGGGGCGCCTTGCGCCTCGCCCTTCACCCAGCGGCGGACGCTGGTGGCGCCGAGGAACGAACCGAAGTTCGGCGAGGCGCCGTGCTCCTGCATCGCCCGCAGCCAGGCATCGAAGGCGCGCGGGCCACGGAAGTCGGCGCCCGGGGCGTTGGTGGTGCCCTCGCCCATGATCTCGGTGGTGATCCCCTGGGTGATCTTGCTGACCACCCGCCCGTCGCCGGTCAGAAACTGGGAGCGCGAGTGGCTCTGGATGTCGATGAAGCCCGGCGCCACCACCATGCCGGCCGCGTCGATGGTTTCGGTCGTGGTTGCGCCGGTCAGGCCGCCGGGCGGCGTGATCCGGGCGATGCGATCGCCGGCGATGGCGACGTCGCCGTAAAACCAGGCGTTGCCGGTGCCGTCGACGATGCGGCCGTTGACGATCAGCAGGTCGAACGCCTGCGGCTGCTGCAGGGCGGCGGCAGCCGGCGACGCCGAGATCGCCAGCGCGACGACGAGCGCCGCCACCAGCGCCGGCACTCGACGGCGCCCCACTACAGCTCGCCCGAGTCCGTCGGCATCGGCTGGGCGTCGACGTCGGGATGCCGCAGATGGAAGTCGGAGACCTGCTGGTAGGCGTGCGCCAGCAGCAGGGCATCGGCGTCCCTGTAGAGGCCGCCGACGAACGAGATGCTGTAGGGTGTGCCCTCGTCGCTGAAGCCGTTGGGCACCGCCACCTGCGGGTGGCCGGTCAGGTTGGTCGCCCCGACCACGCCGCCCCGCTGCGACGGGGTCACGAACACGTCGATGTCGCGCATCGTCTCGGAGAACAGCCGCATGTAGACGGTGCGCGCCCGGTTGGCCTGGATGTACTCGACGGCCGGGATGAGGCGCGCCGTGCGGAAGGTGTTGGGCCACGAGGAGTCGCCCATCAGATCGTCACGGCCGCTCAGCGTCAGCTCCTCGAAGGCCGCCGCCGACTCGGCCGTGAGGATGAAGCCCATCGCGCCGACCGGGAACTCCGGCAGCTCGATGGGCACCAGCTCGACGCCGATCTCCTCGCGCAGGGCGCGCAGCACCGCGACATCGTGGTCGCGGCTCTCGTAGCGGTCCGCCGGCTCGAAGGCGCTGGCCAGGTAGCCGACCCGCAGGCGGCGCGGATCGCGGTAGGGGTCCCAGTCGAAGGGCACCGTGCGGGCGCTGGGGTCGATGCCGTCGGCCCCGTGAATGGCGGCGAACACCAGCGCGCAGTCCTCGGCGGACCGACACATCGGCCCGATCTTGTCCATGCTCCACGACAGCGCCATGGCGCCGGCGCGGCTGACGCGGCCGTAGGTCGGCCGCAGGCCGGAAACACCGTTGCGGGTGCTCGGCGAGACGATGCTGCCGCGGGTCTCGGTGCCGATCCCGAAGCCGACGCAGCCGGCGGCGGTCGCCGAGCCGGGGCCCGCCGAGGAGCCGCTCGAGCCCTGCGC
>DASWHK010000137.1:0-6107 GCA_036398215.1 Acidobacteriota bacterium
CACGCCGACCGTCGCCTGCACCAGCCGCAGGCGCTCGAGGAGCTTCTCGTCGCGCGCCAGCAGGGCGCCGCCGACCGTCGAGTTGTGCCCCTCGATGTACTTGGTCGTCGAGTAGATGACCACGTCGGCGCCGAGCCCGAAGGCGTCCTGCAGCACCGAGGTCAGGAAGGTGTTGTCGACGACGAGCAGCGTCCCGCTTTGCCGGGTGATCTCGGCGACGGCGGCGACGTCGGTGAGCTTGAGCGTCGGGTTGGCGGGCGACTCGATGAACACCAGCCGGGTGCGCGGCCCGATGGCCGCGGCGACGTTGTCGGCGTTCGAGGTGTCGACGAAGCTGGCCTCGACGCCGAAGCCTTCGAGCACCTGGCGGAGCAGCCGCACGGTGCCGCCGTAGACGACATCGGAGACCACCACGTGGTCGCCGGCCCGCAGATGGCCGAGAAACAGCGTCGAGATCGCCGCCATGCCGGTGGCGAAGCACAGCGCCGGCGGCGTTCCTTCGATCTGGCCGAGGTTGCGCTCGAGCGCCGCCACCGTCGGGTTGCCGGCGCGGCTGTAGGTGAAGCCCTTGTGGACGCCGACGGCCTCTTGAACGAAGGTCGTCGACTGGTAGATCGGGGTGAGGATCGCGCCGGTGGCCGGATCGGGCTGCAGGCCGCCGTGGATGATGTCGGTGTAGAGGCTCTCACCGGCGGAGGCGGCGTCGGGAATCGCCGCGGAAGGTGGGGGGCCGCCGGGTGCGGACGGGTCTGGATCGCCGGTTCCCGGCGAAGAGCCTGTGGTTTCGAACGCATCGAGTGTCATGACGGGGTACCTCCTGTGGTTGTGCCGCGCCCGCGGGGGAACGGCGTGGTTACGGCGTTGTTGGATCGGCGTTGTCGGATTGCGGGTCGCCTCGTTGCTCGCCTGTCTCGTGGCGTTGCCGCCAAACGTTGTGCTGTCGGGAAAACAAAAAGACCATCGCCTTTTCGGGCGATGGTCGGTGTGGAGAGGTTCTACGCTCGCTTCTAGCCGCTCAGACTCCGTCACCGGACACGCCCGCCCGAAGGCCAGGCATGCCCATGAGAATTCGACTTTGTCCGACGAGCGCCATGAGGCGACCTCTCCTGCTCTCGCGCGGCGCCTGGCAACGCCGGTCGTTGCAGCCAGCGCACATCGGCGCGAGTGCGATCCATCATATTCATGGCGAAGCCGATGTCAACCCTTCAATGGGCAAGTGGGAGCGGCACTCCGCCGTCGCGCATGCGCCCGCCCCCTCGCCCGGTGACGTCATCTCACAAATCTGACGTACGCCCATGGGCAAGGGTACTGCCCGATTTGGGGTTCAGTGCTCGTGGCCGACGATTTCCACTGCCCGGACGTCGTAGAGCTTTTCCGTTTGCCGCGCCAGCGTCTCCGGCGAGAGTCGCGTCTCGACGGTCACCTCGAGGATCGCCAAACCCGTTCGACGGTCGTTGCCGAGCTCGATGTCGACGATGCGCGCGCAGCGGTGCTCGACGAGCCGCAGGACCCTGAGCAGCGCGCCACGCGTCATTTGCAGGCGAACGCGGAGCGTGAATCTCACGGCTCGCTGCCGTCCAACATCGTGGCGTTCGAGCATCCCGGCTTGACCAGGGGCCAGACATTGTGGCGCGCATCGATCGACACGTGTGCCAGGGCCGGCCCGTCGACGGTGAGCAACCAGTTGATGCCGGCGGCCACCTCGCCGCGGCGTCGAATGTAGATCGACGGGATGCCGAAGGCGTTCGCCAGCCGCGCGAAGTCGGGGTTGTCGGAGAGGTCGACCTCGCTGTAGCGACCGGCGAAGAAGAGCTCCTGCCACTGGCGCACCAGGCCGAGAGACTTGTTGTCGAGCAGGACGATCTTGACGTCGAGGCCGTAGCGGACGAGGGTCGCGAGCTCTTGCACGTTCATCATGATCGAGCCGTCGCCGGTTACCAGGACGACCCGATTCGTGGGACATCCGAGCTTGGCGCCGATCGCCGCGGGCAGGCCAAATCCCATGGTGCCGAGCCCGCCGCTCGACAGGTGCTTTTCCGGCCGTGAGAAGCGGCAGTGTTGAGCAACCCACATCTGATGCTGGCCGACGTCGCAGACCACGATCGCCTCATCGCCGGCGCTTTCGGACAACTGCCGCAACAGCGCCGGCGCGTAGACGAGATCTCCCGGAGCGTCGTACCGGTAGGCGTCGCTCGCCTTGCGCTCGCAGCATTCACGCCGCCAGGCTTCGATGGCCAGCGGAATCGACATGGCCTCGAGGGCCGGGCGCAGATCGTCGGCGACCACGGCGGCGTCGGCGCGCCGCAGCTTGCCTACCTCCGACCTGTCGACATCGAGATGCACGACGCGCGCCCCGGGGGCGAACTCGTCGAGCTTGCCGGTGGCGCGGTCGTCAAAGCGGGCGCCGACGCAAACCAGCAAGTCGCATGCCTGGACCGCCAGGTTTGCGGCCCGTGATCCGTGCATGCCGAGCATGCCGAGGAACAGCGGGTGGTTGGTAGGGATCGCCCCCAATCCCCGCAGAGTCGCAACGACTGGGGCGCCGGTGGTGTCGACGAAGGCGCGGAACCCGGAGACGAGATTGCCGAGCCCGATGCCGCCGCCGGCATACACCAGGGGTCGCTTGCTGGCCTGCAGGAGCTCGACCGCCGTGGCGATTGCATCGGCGTCGGCGGCGACGGGTGCGGTCGGCGCTGGCGCCGCGGGCCGGCGGCCGCCCGCGGCCGGCACCGGAAACGCGCAAGCGGCCGCGGCGATGTCCTTGGGAAGATCGATCAGCACCGGCCCCGGACGCCCCGTGCGTGCCAGCAGGAAGGCCTCGTTCACCACCCACAAGAGATCCTCGGGCGCCGCCACCAGGAAGCTGTGCTTGACGATCCCCAATGTCATTCCCAGGATGTCGACCTCCTGGAAGGCATCGGTGCCGATCAGCGATAGCGGCACTTGCCCGGTGATCGCGAGCAGCGGAATCGAGTCCATGTGAGCATTGGCGATCCCGGTGACCAGATTGGTGGCACCGGGACCGGAGGTCGCCAGGCAGACGCCTACCTTGCCGGTGGCGCGCGCATAGCCGTCGGCGGCCAACGCAGCGCCCTGCTCGTGGCGCATCAAGACGTGCCGAACGCGGGCGCCCACGAGGGCATCGTAGACCGGCATGATGGCGCCGCCGGGATGGCCGAATACGACATCAACGCCCTCGGCCTCGAGCGCGGTGATCAGGTACTGCGCGCCGGTCATGGCGCACCGGCCCCGGCCGCAGTGCCGGCCCGGTGGGCGCGCAAACGGCGCCCGACATGCTCGATCGGGTGGTCGAGGTCGGCGGCCAGGAGACGCTCGTAACGGGGTCGGCCGGCCTCGTTCTCGTCGATCCACTCGCGCGCAAAAGCTCCGGAGCGTACCTCAGCGAGAATTTCGCGCATGCTCGCCCGCACGTGCTCGTCGACGATTCGGTCGCCCCGACTCAGGTCCCCGTACTTCGCGGTCTCGCTCACCGCCGCGTGCATCGCCGAGAAGCCGCCTTCGTAGAGCAAATCGACGATCAGCTTGAGCTCGTTCAAGCACTCGAAGTAGGCCACTTCCGGTTGATAACCGGCGTCGACCAGCGTCTCCCAGCCGGCGACCACCAGCTCGGTGACGCCGCCGCACAGCACCGCCTGCTCGCCGAACAGGTCGGTTTCGGTTTCCTCGGCGAAGGTTGTCTCGATGACGCCGGCGCGGGTGCAGCCGAGAGCATCGGCGTAGGCGAGCGCGCGGTCGAACGCTGCCCCGGTAGCGTCCTGATGGACCGCCAGCAGACAGGGCACGCCGCCGCCGCGCTCGAAGTGGCGGCGCAGCAGATTTCCCGGCGCCTTGGGGGCGATCAGGACCACGTCGACAGCGCCGGAAGGCTCGATGCGATCGTAGTGCACGTTGAAACCGTGGGCGAAAAGCAGCGTCGCGCCGGGGCGCATGCACGGTGCGATCGCGGAGGAAAACAGCGCCGGCTGGGCCATGTCCGGAACCAGCACCGCGACGACGTCGGCGGCCGCGGTTGCCGCGGCGCAGGCAACGGGGGCGAAGCCGTCGTCGCGCGCCCGCGTCACGCTGTTTCCGTTTTCACGCACGCCGACCACGACCTCACAGCCGCTGTCGCGGAGGTTCAAAGCGTGGGCGCGTCCCTGGCTGCCGTAGCCGAGAACGGCCACGACTTTCCCTGCCAGCGCATCGAGCTTGGCGTCTTCGGCCCAGTGAATCTTTGCCATCGTGATCTCCTCCTCGACGCCGGCGACCGGGGCACCGGCCGCCAGCTTCAGTCGGTTGGTCCGGCACGCGCCGGAAACAAAAAAGGCCCCCGCACCCTCAGGTGCGGGGGCCGGTGCCCGACGGCTACACCGGTGGCCCGCACCTCGTCGTAATGACGAGGAGGAAGAGTCCAAGGGCCACCGCTGCGGTCGTCGTCATGTTGTCATCCGATCGCCTCAACGAAAAAAGCCCGCGCCGTCGGCGCGGGCTGCTCGAGCTTGCTGAGTTCGCTCGTTAGCGCACGCCGCCGGGGCCGACGACACGAAGTCGGCGAATTCGGCGGGCGTGGCAGGCGACGAGCTGGCTCATGGGACCGTCAGCATACACGATCCAGGATTCTGGTCAAGTAGCGGTCGAAACATTGGCTTACCCCCGCCGTCGACCTGCCGAGGGGGCGTTGAGCGCAGCGGCGCCGAAAAACCCGCCGGCGCGGGGCGCAGTTTTGCGGCCGTGGGCTGGCGCGCCGCCCGCCGCTAGGCTACAGTCGCCGGACGATGAGCGGAGCAGAGACGCGCCACGACCGACTCGAGCAGCGGTCCGGCGGCCGGAGTTCCCGGCTGGCGGCGGTCCCGGGTGCGCTCCTGCTCCTTATTGGCCTCCTTGCTCCCGCAAGGAGGCGGGTCTTCACCTGAGCTGAATCCACTTCGCTCACGTCGGACCCGCCGAGGAAACTCGGCGGGCTTTTTGTTTTTGGAGGAAACCATGGACGGCGCAACTGGCGAGCAGGGACGAACAACGGACCCGGAGCCCGGACGCGACGGCGCGACCGCGGTGAGGAAGGACGCGACCGACCGGGACCCCGGCCGCGTGCTGATCTTCGACACCAGCCTGCGCGACGGGGAGCAGTCCCCCGGCGCCAGCATGACCAGCGAGGAGAAGCTCGAGATGGCGCGGGCGCTCGCGGCGCTCGGCGTCGACGTCCTCGAGGCCGGCTTCCCGATCTCCTCGCCGGGGGACTTCGAGTCGGTGGCGACGATCGCCGCCGAGGTCGAAGGCCCCATCATCGCCGGGCTGGCGCGGGCGGCCCGCGCCGACATCGAGCGCGCCTGGCAGGCGGTCCGGCACGCCGATCGGCCGCGGATCCACGTCTTTCTGGCCACCAGCGAGATCCACCGCACCCACAAGCTGCGCATGGCGCGCGAGGAGATCGTCCGCCGCACCCGCGCCGAGGTGGCCCGCGCCCGCGGCTACTGCGACGACGTCGAGTTCTCCCCGGAGGACGCCTCGCGCACCGAGCCGGACTTCCTCGTCGAGGTCGTGCAGGCGGCGGTGGACGCCGGGGCGACGACGATCAACATCCCGGATACGGTCGGCTACGCGGTGCCCGAGCAGTTCGGGGCGCTGTTCCGGCATCTGGTAGCCAACGTCCGCGGCGTCGAGCACGTCGTGCTGTCGGCCCATTGCCACGACGACCTCGGCCTGGCCGTCGCCAACACCCTGGCGGCGGTGGGGGCCGGCGCCCGCCAGATCGAGTGCACGATCAACGGCATCGGCGAGCGCGCCGGCAACTGCTCGCTGGAGGAGGTCGTGATGGCGATCCGCACCCGAAGGGACTTCTTCGGCCTGCACACCGGCATCCGCAGCGAGCGCCTCTACCCCACCAGCCGGATGCTGACGCGGATCACCGGCTTGCACGTGCAGCGAAACAAGGCGATCGTCGGCGCCAACGCCTTCGCCCACGAGGCGGGCATCCACCAGCACGGCATGCTCATGCACCAGAGGACCTACGAGATCATGAGGCCGGAGGACGTCGGGGTCGCCAAGAGCCGGCTCGTGCTCGGCAAACACAGCGGCAGGCATGCGTTCCGGGCTCGCCTCGACGAGCT
>DASWHK010000138.1:0-1809 GCA_036398215.1 Acidobacteriota bacterium
CGTCGCCAGACCGGCGGCCGAGGCCGCGGCTCTCGCCACCAGCGACGATCCCCGTCCGCTCCCGCAAGCTCGGCGCCTGCCGCCGCCGGAGCCCGATCCCGCCGCGCTCACCGTCCAGGCGCAGGCCTACGAGGCCTCGCGGCCCAAGAGCATCCTCGACCTACAGCGCTACCGGCACACGGCCAACATCGAGATCAGCGACGGCGGTGGGCGCCGCGGCGCTGCGACGTTGATCAACCTGAACCCGCGGATCAATGCCTGGTATCTGCTGCGCTTGAGCTGGTCGGGCGAGGATATCCCCCGCAGCTATCACCTGACCAACTCGTCGCCTTCCGGGCAGACGCTGGTGCTCGACGCCGAGTTCCCCTACGGCCTGTTGCTCGCCAGCACGCTCGGCACCGCCCCATGCGACCTCTGGTCGGTCGACAACGGGCGGCGGCTCGAGACCGCCGCGACCCGCAACACGCCCTACGTGATGCTCTGCGACGATCGGGTGACGGTGCGACTCACGACCACGGGCCGCCGCACGACGATGGAGAGGGCCACCGACTTCCTGCGCGACTCGATCTGGGGCGGCGAGGCGATCACGGTCTTCGTCCGCGAGACGTTCTTCCAGGACGCCTACCTGAGCACCACCGAGCTCGCCGGGGCCAGCGCCCGGCGCTCGGCGCAGGCAGCCGGCGGCGACTCGCCGCGGCCGGCGCGCGTCAGCGCCGAAGCGGCCGGCCAGCTCCTCGACCGGCTGGACCTGGGACTGACCGCCGAGGGCAGCGACCGCGGCAGGCTGGCGGTCGGCGAGTGGTACCCGTTGCGCGACAACCGCGGCGTGTTTGCCAGCGCCATCCGCCCGGATCTCATCGCCCCCGACATCCTGCAGAGCCACACCGACGTCGCCACCCGGCTCGACGCCGTCGAGGCCGGGGCGCTGTCCTACCTGGCGGCCTTCGACCTCGGCGAGTTCGACGTCGCCTTCGCGCTCGGAACCGACCACCCGCGCCTCGGTTGGTCGGAAAGGGTGCCCGAGGACCGCCGCGATGCGACGCTTCCCGGTCCCGACGGCTTCGACAGCCGCGCCCCCCTGGTCTCGACCGGAATCATCTCCGGGTCGCTCGCCGGCCGCTCCACCGCGACATTCACCGGCGGCTTCAAGCGCACGCATGGCGCCTTCCGCTACGGCGACCTGGCGATGACCAACAACGGCAGCCACTACGGCTTCATCGAGGAGGGCGTCGTGTTCAGCAAGCTGCGGCCCGGGTTGGCAACCATCTACATCCTCGAGGACGGGCAGCTCGCGATGAAGACCTGGACGCGCGACGACGACGCGCTGCTGCCCCGCATCCGCTACGCCCGCCAGAACGGCGTGCCGGTCATCGAGCGCGATCCGGCGACGGACACCGGTGTCCCCGGCGCCTTCGTGAGCCGCTTCGGTGCCGGCAACTGGTCGGGCTCGCAAGACGGCAACTACCGAACCCTACGGGCGGGGACGTGTCTGCAGGAGACGGGCTCGAGGCGCTTCCTGATCTACGCCTACTTCTCCTCGGCCACCCCATCCGCGATGGCGCGCGTCTTCCAGGCCTACGGCTGCAGCTACGCGATGCTGCTGGACATGAACGCGCTGGAGCATACCTACATGGCCGTCTACGCGCTGCGCGGCGGCGAGCTGCGGGTCGAGCACCTGATACGGGGAATGGAGGTGCTCGACAAGAGCGAGGGTGGGCGCCTGTTGCCGCGCTTTCTCGGCTATGCCGACAATCGGGACTTCTTCTACATGCTGCGTCGCACACCCGACGGGGTCCTCGTCGAGGAGGA
>DASWHK010000139.1:0-14329 GCA_036398215.1 Acidobacteriota bacterium
GGCGTCGCCGACTACGCCGCCTTGCTGAAGACGGCCCTGTCGACCCGGGAGGCGGCGGACAGGCTCGGGGTCAATCCGAGCCGAGTTCGCCAGCGCCTCGGCGAGGGGACCTTGTACGGGATCAGGTTCGGCTCCGAGTGGCGCCTGCCGCTGTTCCAGTTCGCGGATGGCGGCCTTCTTCCGGGCTTCGAGGAGGTCATCGCGCGAGTCGACCGCGAAGAGGTGCATCCGGTAGCGCTGTACCGATGGTTCACCTCACCGAGCTCGGAACTGTACGCGGACGACCTCGAGATCGAGCTGTCGCCCCGACAATGGCTGGCCGGCGGCCGCCCGGGAGCGCCAGTGGCGAGGATCGCCAGCCAACTCTGAGGAGTGAGCCGTGGCGAAGCTGCCGGCGCCCCCGAGCTCCCGCAAGCTGGCCCAGAGGACCGGCCCGTACCCGCGACGTCTTCCCGGCGGGACGTTGCTGTGGCGGATCTACTTCCGGGCCGGCGAGCACCCCACCACCTGGTCGATGTTCCGCGCCTACGGCCCGACGAACGGCCGCTTCGATCACCATCTCCCGGACCCCCTCGGTGGCGCGCAACACCAGGCGGATCGCGCGATCCTGTACCTGGCGGCGGCCGGACCGACCTGCATCGCCGAGGCGTTCCAGGAGACTCGGACCATCGACAGGAGGTCCCGCGATCCCTGGCTCGTCGGACTCCGAATCCTCCGGCCCGTCACGCTGCTGGACCTGACCGGGACGTGGCCGACGAGGGCAGGCGCTTCGATGAAGATCAGCTCGGGCGCTCGACCTATGGCCCAGAGATGGTCACGGACCATCTACGAGGCATATCCGGAGATCGAGGGCATCTACTACGGCTCCTCCATGCACGCCAACCAACCTTGCATTGCCCTCTACGAGCGGGCGGCGGAGGCGTTGCCGGAACGCCCTCTTTTCAACCGGTCGCTCAACGATCCAACCTGGCTCGAGGCGCTCCGCAACGCGGCCTCGGACCTCGGATACTCGCTCGTATGAGGATGGACGACGCCTCAGCGGCGGCGGTTGACCGGCAGGTCGAGGGCGCTGCGGTCGATGACGACGCCGCCCTTGATCACGGAGTCGATCGTGGCGGCGTTGGCGATGTCGGCGAGCGGGTCGGCGGCGAGTAGGACCATGTCGGCGAGCTTGCCGATCTCGATCGAGCCCATGTCGCGCTCCTTGCCGAGGAAGATCGCGGCGTTGAGCGTGCCGATGCGGATCGCCTCGAGCGGCGGGATGCCGCCCTCGACCATGAGCTGCAGCTCGCGATGGCTCTGCGGGCCGGCCGACTGGTCGGAGCCGAGGACGATCACGCCGCCGGCGGCGGCGATCCGGCGGAGGTTCTCCTGGGCCACCGGCGTCATGACCTTCATCCAGGTCGTCCAGGCACGGGCGGCGTACTCGTCGCGCAGGCTCGTCTTCATCCGCTCGATCGTGGCGGGCTCGTAGACCGCCCGGTAGAGCGGCTGGTCGAGGAACTCGGGGTGCTCGACGAGGCGGCTGTAACCCTCGCCGATCGTCAGCGTCGAGACCATCGGGACCCTCTTGGAGGCCATCAGGGCGACGAACTCCTCGCTCACCGGCCCCTGGATGATCGGGTGCGCGAGCGTGTCGATGCCGGCCTCGATCGCCTGGATGGCGCGGTACTCGTGGGAGATGTGCACGGTGGTACGAATGCCGTGCTCGTTGAAGTAGCGGCCGGCGCGCGCCATCAGGTCGACGGGCAGCAGCGGGATCAGCGGCCGCGTCCCCCAGCCGTGCTCGTCGAAGGTGAACTTCACCATGTCGGGCCGCATGGCGATGTGGGCGTCGAGCGCCTCGCGGGCCTCCGGCCAGCTCTCGATCAGAGTCATGCCCGGGCCGCCGCCGTGGCCGCCCGGCACCGTGACCAGCGGCCCAGTGGCGAAGATCCGCGGCGCCACGATCTCGCCCTCGCGCTCGCGCTGCCGCAGCGCCAGGATGAAGTCGGAGTCGTTGCCGGCGTCGAAGATCGCGGTGACGCCGCTGTAGATGAACCCGTGCAGGTTGCGGATGCCGGCCTCGAAGTCGGGGCCGCCGCGCCCGCGGCCGCCGCCGAGGTGGACGTGCACGTCCCAGAGGCCGGGGATCAGGAACTTGCCCGTACCGTCGATCGTACGCGGGCCGGGATACTCCATCGTGATGACCAGCGGCGACGGGGCGATCTGCACGATCCGGTCGCCGCGCGCCAGGACGCTGACGCCGGGGATCGGCGGCCGGCCGGTGCCGTCGATCAGCGTGACGTTCTCGATCAGGACGCCGTCGTACTCGAGCTGTTGGGACCCGACGGCGTCTTGTCTGCCGGCGGCGATGGCGGCGAATCCGATCAGGAAGGCGAGCAGCAGCGCCTCTGCGCGCCCGACCGCGCGTGGCGTTGCCCGGCTACCGTCGCGATCTTCTTTACGCAATTCAAAAAAAGGGGCTCGCCACGGAAACAGCGGCACAACGCGCTCGTCTCGCGCTGAAATCATTGCGCGGCGACTCGCGGCAAGGCCGCCCCGCGCGATTCCGCTCACGGGGTCGCCCGCGGCAGCCGCTCGGGCATGTCGGCGACGATGTAGGCGATCACCGCCATCGCCGCGACGCAGCGCGCCATCTCCTCGGGATCGAGCTTGTCGATGGTGTCGGCATCGGTGTGGTGGTACCAGAAGTAGCGGGTGCCGTCGACCTGCAGGCCCATGCCGGGGACGCCCTCGCTCATGATCGGGCCGATGTCGGCGCCGCCGCCGCCGCGATTGATCGTGCCGGCCTCGATGCGCTCGAGCAGCGTGGCGATCTCGGAGATGATCGCCAGCGCCGCCTCCGAGCCGGTGAAGCCGAAGCCCGAGGGCTTGAAGACGCCGCTGTCGGACTCCATCGCCAGGATGTGGTCGTCGAGCTCGTCCAGATGGGCGTCGCGGTAGGCGTTGCCGCCGGCCAGGCCGTTCTCCTCGTTGGTCCACAGCACCACCCGCACGGTGCGGCGCGGCCGCAGGCCGAGGACCTTCATGAGCCGCACCGCCTCCCAGGCGGCGACGCAGCCGCCGCCGTCGTCCATCGCCCCCTGGCCGACGTCCCACGAGTCGATGTGGCCGCCGAGGACCACGACCTCGTCGGGCAGCTCGGAGCCGCGGATCTCGGCGACGACGTTGCGCGACCGCGCCGGCTGCATCGTCCGGGCGCTCATCTGCAGCTGCACGACGATGCGCTCACCGCGCTCCTGGAAGCGCTGCAGCATCTCGGCGTCCTCGACGGTGATGGCGGCGTGGGGGATCCGGCGCACGCCCTCGGCATAGGCCATGCCTCCGGTATGCGGCGTCTGCTGCGAGTAGGGCGTGACGGAGCGGATCAGGCTGGCCACCGCCCCGGCGCTCGCCGCGGCGCTGGCGCCGTCGCGCCGGTAGGCGACCGTCTGGCCGTAGCTGGTGAAGGGGGCGTTGAACAGCACGATCTTGCCGGCCGCCTCAGCGGCGCGCCGCTCCAGCTCCTCGAAGCTGCCGACCACCAGCACCTCGGCGGTGATCCCGCCGGCAGGCGTGGCGATGCTGCCGCCGAGCCCGAGCATCGGCAGCTCGCGGTCCCGCGGCTCGAGCAGCCGCGCCGACTCCTCGCCGCGCACCCAGCGGGGGACCATCGCCTGCTCGCCGCGGACGTTGTCGAGCCCGTCGGCCTCCATCTGCTCGAGGATCCAGTCGATGGCGTCCTCGAGGTTTTGCGTCCCCGAGAAGCGCGGCCCGAACGTATCGACAAGCTCGGTGAGCCGCTCGTAGGCGAAGTGGTCAGCGAGGGCGGCGTCGATCAGACGGTCGGCGGCCTCGCGATAGCGCTCGGCGATCGCTCCGCGCTGGCCGCTCGCGGCGGTGACCGAGCCGCCTCCGGCCGCGTCACCCGAAGCGATCGTCGAACCGTTGCCCATCTCGCCGCCGCCCGCGAGAACGGTTGCGAGCACCCCGATACACAGCAGCTTGTAGCTCATCTCGTCGTCCTTCCCGTGGATCCTCGGGGCATTCTCCTGTCGATCGAGAAACCACGCAACTCGCCGCCGCGGCACCGCAGCCCACGGACGCGATGGCCTCGATCCTGGCGGAGGCTTTATCTCGATGGCTCCGATGCCACGTCGTGTTAGGTTTACAGGTTGCAACGGGAGGCGCCTCGATGGTGAGCGACGGAATCACGGTTTCGGGCGACGACGAGCCGGAAAGCGCGACGCTCTTGTTCCGGGAACAGGCCGACGGCCGCAAGGTCGCTCGCCTGCCGGGCGGCAAGGTGGTCCTCGTCGATCTCAGCGATCTCGACCGTGTCGAGGACGGCGAACGCTGGCACGTGAATCTCCGCCACCGGGAAACGTTCGCCATCGCGGAGCCCATCGAGCTGATTCGCGACGTCGTCAACCCGGTGATCTCCGCCGCCGTCGGCGAGGCGCTGGCCAGGAGCTTGCCGGCCACCCGGGAAGCAGCACCCGAGGCCGAACCCGAAGCCGAGCCCGGGCCCGAGGCCGAGCCCGAGGCCGAGCCGGGAACCGAGGCCGAGCCCGAGCCCGAGGCCGACGAGCAACGGGAACGACCGTCGCCGAAGCCGTTGGCCTCGGTGCCCAAGGCGACGGAAGCGGCCGTTCCTCATGGGCCGCCGGCGGCCCAATCAACGCTGCCCCCGCGGCCCGCGGCAACGCCGGCGCCCGAAGTTGCCGACGCGTCCGCGGTGATCGCGCCCGACAAGGTCGTGCAGTCGAACGAGCGCGTGGCCCTGTTCGTCGACGGCGCCAACATGGACGGCGCCTGTCGATCGGCCGGCTACTTCGTCGACTACCTCAAGGCCCGCAAGTTCGTCGTCGCCGAGGGGATCTTCGTCGCCGGCTACTACTACATCGCCGACTTCACCGCCTCGGACCCGATGCAGTTGCGCTTCATGGATTTTCTCGCCCACGCGGGCTTCATCGTCCGGCGGCGGCCGGTCAAGGTGATCAGGGATGCAGAGACCGGCGAGCGGATCATCAAGGGCAACCTCGACACCGAGATCGTGCTCGACATGCTCAACACCGTCGATAACTACGACGTCGCCTTCCTGCTCTCCGGCGACAGCGACTTCGAGCGCGCCATCGATCTGTTGCGCTCGCGCGGCAAGCGGGTCTACATCCTCACCTCGAGGTCTTCACTGAGCCGCGAGGTGATGTACGTCGCCGACAAGCCGATCTTCTATGTCGAGGACTTCCGCGCCACGCTGGTCCGCGACGATCGGGCGGTGCCCCGCGGCACGCCCGGAAAGAACGCCGAGCAGCGCTGATCCAGCGGTCACGGGGTTCGTGCCCGACCCCGGCGGCCTGCGGGTTACGGCAGCGTGGGGGCATCCCCTGGGGCTTTTCAGGACCCTGCTAGCACCGACGTACTGGGGCATCGGATCATGCGGGCTCCGACGCCCGGCCCAAGGGTGGTCTCGCCCGGCCCCTCAGTTCATCGGCTTGCGCATCTTCAGCGCCCAGCGGTGGATGAAGTAGCGGTGGATGGGAGCGTCGTCGGAGGGATCGTCCGGGGTGCGGGCGCCCTCGCGGCCGTCGAAGTCGAAGGTGTCGTCGGGGTTGTGGAGCAGGTCGGAGGAGGCGACGAGCTCGAAGCCGCCCTCGATCAGCTCCTGGCGCGCCAGCTCTTCGTTGAGCCGGTGGACGCTCTCGTCGCGCTCGTCGGTCTTGTCGGTGTGGGCGTCGACGGCGCCGAGGATGCCGCCGGGCTTCAGGACGCGCAGCAGGCGCGGGATGGTGGCCATCCGCTCGGCGCGCTCGCCGAAGTCGTGGTAGTTGCGGACCGTGATCAACATATCGAGGCTCTCGTCGGGCAGGTCCTCGAGGGTGCCGACGATCTCGACGTTGGCCATGCCCCCGGCGACGTTGCGCGCCGCGAAGGTCTGCTGGGCGCCCTGCACGGCATTGTCGGAGACGGTGTCGCGATAGGTCACGATCGCATACACGGTGCCCTCGTCGCCGACGATCTGGCCGAGGATGTGGGCGTTGTACATGCGGGCGGTCGCCAGGTCGCCGACCGTCATGCCGGGCTCGACGCCGAAGAACGCGTACAGCTCCAACGGCCTGGTGCCGCCGTCGCGGAAGTGGTCGTCCTCGGTGCGGCCGGGCTCGTCGAGGATCGCCGGGTCGTAGCTGATGGCACCGCCGCAGGCGATGGCGGCCACCAGGAAAACCAGCGCCGCGGTCAGTGCGGTGAAGCGCGGGCCCGCAACGAACGAGAGGGAACGGAGGAAAAGGCGCATTGCGTGCTCCTGGACGTCGGTTGTCGAAAGGCCGGCGATCGTCGATAGTCGCCACCGGGAAGGCGCCGGCTGCGGGCGCCTAGTGCGCCTGAGGGTACGCAGTCGCCCGAAGAAACGCCAGGTCTGCGGCGGGCAAACGCCGGCGGCTGCCCTCTGCGCAGCCGGTCGCGTCCTTGCCCTCCGCATCCACCGGGGAGTCCGCGGCGGGTAAGCGCCGGCGGCTACCTCTGCTTCAGCAGGTGGGCGCCGATCACGTTGAAGAGGAAGAACACGCCGTTGGCGCCGAACGCCACCAGCACCAGCGTTTGCTTCTGCAGCGCGAGGAAGCGGAACCCTGCGTCCGCCCAATCGATCAGGATGGGCACCAGGCTCACCAGCGTGCAGGCCAGCAGGAAGCCGACGCCGCCCCAAAGCAGCCGTCCCTCGTCGACCTCCAGCAGGGGGCGGTACGGCCCCGGGTCGCCGCCCTCGCGGGCGGCCAGCAGCAACCCGACGCCGAAGACGTTGAGCCCCAGGCAGGTGCCCAGCAGGGCGAACATCATCGTGTGGATCCCGAAGACGTTGCCCCACGGCAGGCTCAGCGGCCCCCAGAATAGGCCGATCAGCAGCACCGCCCAGTTGGCGAGCAGCAGCAGCAGCCCGAGGCCGAAGAAAAATCGCGGGCTTCCGGCGAGGATCTGCAGGAGGTGGCGGGTGCCGTCGCGCCAGCGCTTCAGGTGGGGCGGCCGCCCTCGGGTGTCCGGGTGCAGGGTGATCGACACCTCGGCGATGCGGGCCCCGGATCGCATCGCCTTGACCAGCATCTCGGAGGCGAACTCCATGCCGGTGGCGCGCGGCTGCCAGGCCGCGAAGCTGGCGCGCCGGAAGCAGCGGAACCCGGAGTTGCAATCCGAGACCTTCTGGCCGGGGCCGGCGTGCAGCCGGTTGAGCACGAAGGTCAGCGCCGGGGTCCCGAGCCAGCGGTGCAGGAACGGCATCGCCCCCGGACGGATCTCGCCGCGCATCCGCGAGCCGAGCACCAGGTCGTTGCCCTCTTCGAGCTTGGCCACCAGCCGCGGCGCCTCGGCGAAGTCATAGGTGTTGTCGGCGTCGGCGAACACGACGATATCGTGGCGGGCGCGCTCGAAGCCGTGGCGGAGGGCGGCACCGTAGCCGCGCACCGGGCAGTCCTCGATTCGCGCCCCGTGGGCGGCGGCGATCTCGCGGGAGCCGTCAGTCGAGCCGTTGTCGGCAACGACGATCTCGACGTCGCGGCCGGCGAACGCGCCGTCCCGGACCTGTTGGATGCGGTCGAGGACTGCGGGTAGGCTATCGGCTTCGTCGAGGCACGGAACCACGAAGGAGATGCTTGCGGGCATGGCGGCGCCGAGCTTAGCCCGAACTTCTCAAGCGGTCACGGCTGCGCGATGAGGGCCCGGCTCCCCTGGATCGTCGTGCACGCGCTGCTGGGGCTGGTTGCCGTGCGCTTCTGGCACCTGCTGCTCCTCAAGCAGCAGCTGGACCGGCCGCTGGTCGTCGCCGCCTGGCTGACAGCCGCGCTCGCCCTGCTGTTGGCGGCCCGATCGCTGGCGCGGCGCACGCCGCCGGCGGACCGCAGCCGTCTGCAGCGCGGCTACGCCGCCCTCGAAGGCCCCGAGCTCGCCCTGCTGATGCTGCTGCTCGTCCTGCTGTTCCTCTTCCATTGGGGGTTCGCGCGCGCCGCCTCCGACGGCCGCGAGTACTTCGTGCAGGTCCGCTCGCTGGTGCTCGACGGCGACCTCGACTTCGCCAACGAGAACGCCAGCTTCGGCGTCCGCGGGACCGCCGGCAACTTCGCCTTCGGCGCCCCGCTTCTCTGGGTGCCGTTCTTCGTGCTCGCCCACCTGTGGTTGGGGCTGCTGAACCTGTTCGGCGCCGGCTACTCGCTGGAGGGCTACTTCAACCCCTACCAGCGGGCGGTCGGCCTCGGCAGCCTGGTGTACGGCTACGCGGCGCTGATCCTGGCCTACCGGCTGCTGATCCAGTACTTCTCGCGCTGGCTGGCGGCGGCAACGACGATCGCCGTGACCTGCGGCTCGTTCGTGATCTGGTACCTGGTCGTCGACAACTCGATGTCGCACGCCGTTTCGATGTTCGCGGTGACGCTGTTCGTCTATTTCTGGCACCAGACGCGCGGCGATACATCCGTGCGCCGATGGGCGTTGCTGGGTGCCGCCGCCGGCCTGATGTCGCTGGTGCGCTGGCAGAACCTGCTGTTCGTGGTCTTCCCGGCCGCCGAGGCGCTGGGGCATCTCGTTCCCCGCTTTTCCGTCGCCGTTCCCCCGCGACAGGAGGCGACGTGGAAGCAGCCTGCGGCCGCCTACGCGGCATTCGGGGCCGCCTGGATCGTCGCGTTCAGCCCCCAGCTCTACTTCTGGAAGGCCGTGCGCGGCGGTTGGCTGGCGATGCCCGCCGGCGCCCACGGCGCCCAGTGGACGTCGCCGGCGCTCGGCGACGTGCTGTTCTCCCCCGATCGGGGCCTGTTCTCCTGGACGCCGCTGCTGCTGCTGGCGGTGCTCGGGCTGATTCCCTTCGCCCGCCGGCACCCGCAGCTCGGCGCCCTGCTTGTCGCCGCCTTCGTCCTGCAGATCTACATCAACGCCACCGTCGAGTGGTTCGGCCACGGCTTCGGCGCCCGCCGCTTCGCCAACTGCATGCTGGTCTTCGCCATCGGGCTGGCGGCGCTGCTGCAGTGGATGAAGCAGCGGCCGGCGCTCGCCCCGGCGCTGGTGGTCGGCGGTTTGGTGGCGCTCAACGGCTTCTTCATGCTCGGCATGCAGGGCTCGCGGCTGCCGCCGAGCGGCGCCATTCGGTTCCAGGAGATGGTGGGGGCGACCACCTCGCGGCTGGGCAATCCGTTCTCGCTGCCGATGGGACTGCTCACCGCGATGCGCTTCGGCGGCGACCTGGCGCTCTACGAGCGGCTCGGCAGCCAGACGTTCAACAACCTGCTGATCGACGTCGGCGGGGCCAACGACAGCCGCTTCCTGGTGCGCGGCTGGTCGGGGCCGGAGGCCGCCGGTGAGCTGTCGTTCCGCTGGAGCGACGGCGCCGAGTCGTCGCTGGTGGTCCCTCTCAAGGCGACCGCCGACTACGCCCTGGAGGTCCGCTGCGCCCCGTTCGACGCCCCCGGCGTCGAGCTGCAGGTCGTCGAGGTCTGGGTCAACGACCAGGTCGCCGGCCGCTTCGCCGCGGCGCCGGGCCTGCAGGAGCATCGCCTCCGGCTCGCCGGCGGCCTGCTGCGCGCCGGGTTCAACGAGATCCGCTTCCGCTACGGCTGGACCGCCTCACCGCGCTCGCTGGGCCTGTCCGACGACGCCCGCGAGCTGGCCGTCCAGTTCGACAGCATCGCCCTGCTGCGCGAGGGGGAATAGCCGTGGACCGCCTGCTCGCTTGCAGCACCCGGGTCGAGGAAGGCTAGGCCGCGTGACCCGGCGCATCCGCGGCTCGGGGTGGCGTGATAGCTTTCGGCGGATGAGGCAATACCTCGAGCTGCTCCAGCACGTCTTCGACAACGGCGTCGAGAAGCGCGACCGCACCGGCACCGGCACGCGTAGCTGCTTCGGCTACCAGATGCGCTGCGACCTGCAGGCGGGCTTCCCGCTGCTGACCACCAAGAAGCTGCACCTGCGCTCGATCATCTACGAGCTGCTCTGGTTCCTGCGCGGCGACACCAACGTCGCCTGGCTCAACGAGCACGGGGTGAAGATCTGGGACGAGTGGGCGGACGAGGGCGGCGACCTGGGGCCGGTCTACGGCTATCAATGGCGCCATTGGCGAACGCCGGACGGTCGTGAGATCGACCAGATCGCCGCCGTCATCGAGCAGATCCGCGCCGATCCCGACTCCCGGCGGCACATCGTCAGCGCCTGGAACGTCGCCGACGTCGACCGCATGGCCCTGCCCCCCTGCCACGCCCTGTTCCAGTTCTACGTCGCCGGTGGCCGGCTCTCCTGTCAGCTCTACCAGCGCAGCGCCGACGTCTTTCTCGGCGTCCCCTTCAACATCGCCTCGTACGCGCTGCTCACCATGATGGTCGCCCAGGTGTGCGGCCGCGAGCCCGGCGATTTTGTGATTACGTTCGGCGACGTGCACCTGTACTCCAACCACGTCGAGCAGGCCCGCGAGCAGCTCACCCGGCGACCGCGGCCGCTGCCGACCATGCGCCTGAACCCCGAGGTCACCTCGATCTTCGACTTCGACTACGACGACTTCACCCTCGAGAGCTACGACCCGCACCCGCACATCAAGGCGCCGATCGCGGTTTGATGAAGGCAGTCGGGGCAACCGCTGCGGAGCTTTAGCGCGGCGCATCTAGCGCCAGCGCGAACCGCAATGCTTGCTCTGCGGCGACGAGCTTGTCCGGAGACAGCGGGGCAATGCGACGCTTGAGGTGCGCCTTGGCGATCGTGACGATCGAATCGAGGTTGATGGCGCAGTCCCGCGGCATGCCGTCGGCTGCACCAAGCGGGACCTCCACCGGGATGCCGCGGACGCGGCCGGTGATGGGCGCTACCGTCACCAGACTGCGCACTGCGTAGGCCTCGTCGCGCGACAGCAGGAGCACGGGACGGCGTCCCGCAGGCGCCGGCAGGTCCGCCCACCAGATCTCCCCTCGCCTCATGGCCAGGGGTCCCAGTCGAGCGTATTGCGGCTGATCTGATCGGTTTCCTCCACCTCGTAGGGCGCCTCCGGCTCCGCCACGTAGCCGGCGACGTAACGGGCGATGCGATCCTTCTCCCGCTCGCGCTGCAGGAGCTCCTCGACGGCGCGACGGAAGAATTCGCTGCGGCTTTCACCGCTGGCAAGACGCTCCCGCTCGGCCGCGGTCAACAGCGCCTCCGGAAGGCTGATCGAGATCTTGCTGGTGGAGGACACGGATGAACTCCTCGGGGGCCATTGATGGAATCAAGACCGTCATCAGTGAGTATGAATCGAGTATGATCCATATCATACCGTGTTCCCGGGAGAGGAGAAACGATGCCCTCTGAAATGAGACGGCCACGAGAGTCGAGATTCCGCCTCGATTCACGGAAACCGCAACCTGACACGCAGCGCACGCGTGGCAGAATGCCGGGGATGAGGATCTCGATCATCGTGGCGGTCGCCGAGAACGGCGTGATCGGCCGTGACAACGAGCTGCCCTGGCGGCTGTCTGCCGACATGGGGCGCTTCAAGGCCCTGACCACGGGGCACCACCTGCTGGTGGGTCGCAAGACCTGGGAGTCGATCGGCCGGCCGCTGGCCGGCCGCGAGATGATCGTCGTTTCGCGCGGTGAGCCGGAGCTGCCCGACGGTGTCCACCTGTCACACACGGTCGAGGAAGGCATTGAGCGGGCCGAGACCTGGGGCGAGAGCGAGCTGTTCATCGGCGGCGGCTGCTCGATCTATCACGCCGCCCTGCCGCTGGTGGATCGGATCTACATGACCTGGGTGAACGCAACGGTTGAAGGCGACGTGTACTTCCCCGAGATCGACCTGACCGGCTGGAACGAGGTCTCCTCGGAGGACCTCCCCGCCGACGCGGCCAACGCCTATCCGACCACCTTCACCGTCTACCAGCGGGAGCCCCGCCGATGACCGGTGACCGGCCCGTGAGCGAACGTCCCCCGACGGCCGGTCACCGGCGCGTGAGCGAACGCCCCCCGACGGCCGGCCAGCGGCGCATGAGCAAACGTCACCCGACGGCCGGTCAGCGGCGCAAGGGCAAGGGCCCGTCGATGACGTGGTACCGGCCGATCGCCGTCGTTGCGCTGCTGATCGCCAGCGGGTTGATCGCGGCCGACGGCGTCGGCGCCGACACCATCTATCTGGTGAACGGTCGGGTCATCCATACCGAGTCGGTGCGGATCGAGGACGGCAACGTGATCTTCCGCCAGTACGGCGGCAGCGTGTCGATACCGCGAGCTTCGGTGCTCCGCATCGAGCGGGACGCAACGAGCTCGCCTCCGGCGCGAAGGGCGCAGCCCGCCGCCGACCCGACCGAGGGGCTGGCGGCGGAGCCCACGGGGAAGGTAGCGGCGCCAGGCGCCGCGGCCGAAGGAAGCCACGCGGGGGTCCGAGCCGCTGGATCGGCGGCGGGACAGGAACCGCCGGGGGAATCGGCGACGGGACAGGAGCCGCCGGCGGGATCGGCGGCCCCCGCCGACCATCCCTGGGAGACGGCCGCCTACTGGCTCGAGCAGCTCGCGGCGGTCGACGAGCGCATCGAGCGGGTCGAGGCGGAGCTGGCGCGGCTGCCCGTCTACAGCGAGCTCGAGCGCCGGCAGATCGTCAGCGGCCAGATCATGTACTTCGCCGCCCAACGCGACAAATGGGAGGCGTTCCGCGAGCGGCTGCAGGCCCAGCGGCGCGAGCTGGAGCGCAGCGCCCGCAAGGCCGGGATCCTGCCCGGCGTCCTGCGCGAGGCGCGCCGGCAGCGCTGAGCGATCATCGGTCGCTACGTGCCATCCCCTTGCGCCCACGAGTCGGTCATGCCCACTACGCGAGCCCGACGATCTGCAGGAACCGCTGGGTGATCCGGGCGGTGGCGCCCCAGATCCGCTGGCCGGCGACGTGGTACTCGGGAAGCGGGTAGCGCTTGCCGGCGATCTCCCGCTCGCCGGCGTCCACGAAGTTGGCCGGGGCGGCGAGCTCCTCGAGGTCGACCTCGAAGTAAAGCTGCACCTCGCGCGGGTCGGCGGGAAACTCGGGCGGATCGTCGATCCAGCCGACGATCGGCGTGATCACGAAGCCAATGGTGCTGGGCACGTCGTCGATCCGTCCGGCGACCTCGACGTCGGCGGGCTCGAGGCCGAGCTCTTCGGCGGCTTCGCGCAGCGCCGTTGCTGTCAGGTCCGCGTCGCCGGCGGCCCGGCAGCCGCCGGGAAACGAGATCTGGCCGGCATGGGTGGGCATCTCGTCGTGGCGCACTGTGTAGCCGAGGGTGATCCCGTGCTGCCGCCGGATGACCGGGACGAGCACCGCGGCCTCGGCGAACCCCTCGATGGACAGGTCCTGGGGAGAGGCCTGCTGGAGGAGCGCCCCGAGCCGGCCCGCGTCGAACGTCAGGCTCAGGAACCCGACTCCGAGCCGCCGGAGGAATGCTCCGCGTGCGCGCCGGCCTGCTCGGTGGGCGCAACGGCGGGCGCGCCATCGGCGTTGGCCTGTGGCGCCGCGGCCGCATCCAGCGGCGGCAACGACGCCGCCAGTTCCGCCTGCCGCTGGGCCATCCAGTCGTCGAACTCGGCCTGCGAAAGAATCTGGTAGAAGCCCTGCATGCGGTAGTGGCCGAGGCCGCAGAGCTGCGCGCAGGCGATCTCCCAGCAGGTCTTCCCGGCAACGCACGAGGGAGTGCGGGCATCGGGCGGCGTCGTCATCACAGGGCGGAAGTGGACCGGGACCATCATCCCCGGGATCGCGTCCTGCTTCACCCGCATCTGCGGCAGCGCGAAGCTGTGGATCACATCGCGGCTGGTCAGGTGGACGACGATGTCGCGATCGACGGGCAGATAGAGGTTGTTGATCAGGAACACGTCGTCGCGGGCCGCCGGATCGCTACGATCGAGGCCTATGTTGTTGACGATGCCGTCGTCGACGAGGTTGATGTCGGTGCGCCCGAAGACGCCGTCCGGGCCGGGATAGTGGACGTTCCAGTTGAACTGTTGCGCAACAATCCGCACCTCGAACACGTCGTCGCCCGCCGGCGGCGTCACCCACATCGACCAGGCCGGGATCGCGAAGCCCACCAGCAGGACGACCTCGACGACCGCCACCGCCGCCTCCGTGTACGAGGAGAAATGGCTGTGGGCGCCGTGGTAGCTGGCCTCAGGGTTGGCGCCGGCGCGGAACCGGATGAGCACGTAGATGAAATAGGCCCCCCAGCCGACGAACAGGATCGCCATGACCCAGTGAACCCAGACGGTCAGCGAGTCGAGCGCCGGGCCGTGGGCCGAGGCATCGATGGGCATCCACCGCGACAAGAGTGCTTGCATCTACCGAACGCCTCCGTTGATCACCGAGAACGAGTCCTTGCGATCCTGATAGTCCCTGGTA
>DASWHK010000140.1:0-23917 GCA_036398215.1 Acidobacteriota bacterium
ATACGCCTGGCCGAGGTTGTAGATGGCGCTGGCGTTGTTGGGACGGTCGGCGATCACCACCTGGAACTGGCGGATGGCCTCGTCGTAGCGCTCCTCAACCAGGTAGGCGAGGCCGAGCTGGTCGCGGATCATGGGGTCCTGCGGGTGCGCCTGGATGGCGCGCTCGCCGAGCTGCACGGCCTGGCGATAGTTGCCGTTCTCGTACTGGATGCGGGCCGCGAAGTAGAGGGCGACCTTGTTGCTCCGATCGATCTGCGCCGCCGTGGTCAGCTCGTCGAGCGCCTTGGCCTTGTCGCCGGTCTCGTACAGCGACCGCCCCAGCCAGGCGTGCAGGTTGGCCTCTCCGGAGCGGGCGGCGACCGCCTTGGTCAGCTCGGTGACCGCCTGCGGGTAACGCCCCTGCTGGTAGTAGGCCTGGCCCTTGGTCTTGGCGATCCCGCCCTGCTGGTCGGCACCGCCGAAGCGGGCCGCCTGGTCGGCGGCGCTGATCGCCTGGTCCCAGTTCTGGTTCAGCAGGTGGATGTTGGCGATCGTGCTGTAGACCATGTAGCGGTCGGCGTCGTTGTCGACCAGATCCTCGGCGATCTCCATTTGCACCAGGGCCTCCTGGCGCTTACCGGCGACGCGCTGCGACGCGAGCGTCGCCCCCAGCATCATGTGACACCAGCCCCAGGGGGCGCCGGCGTCCGAGTACTCGGCGCACACCTCGCGGAAGATCGTCTCCGCCTGGGCGAAGTTGCGCGATTGGAAGGCGTTATACCCCTGCATGTACTTCTCGTCCTGTGCCGACACCGCCCCCGGCAGCGCAAAGCTGACAGCCAGGGCCGCGCCGACGATCGCTGCCAGATAGCGGTTGGCTCTCATCGGTTCACCTTGCTCTCGGTTTTGTTCGTAGTTGAGTAGTTGCATTCGACCTACCGCGTCAGCTCGAAGATGACGGTCACCGTCAGGATGACGTCGACCGGCCGGCCGCTGTAGTAGGTCGGCGTGTACTTCCACTGCAGAACGGCGGCCAGCGCCGCCTCGTCGAGGCCGAGGCGCAGGCCGCGCAAGACCTCCGCCTCGATCACGTTGCCCTGCTTGTCGATGATGGCCTGGATGAGCACCGGGCCCGCGACGCGAGCCCTGCGGGCGAGCTCCGGATACTCAGGTTGCACGTAGACGATCCTCTCCGGCTGCTGGATATCGCCGCCGACGCGCATCGGACCCTGGTCGAGGACCGGCGGCCCGCCGGTCGGCAGGCCGACCACGAAGTCGGCGTCCACCGGGATGCTGGTGTCCTCGATGAACTCGACCTCCTCGTCGACGAAGGGTTCCGGCTCGTCGGGCGTCGGGTCGGGGATCGGCACGCGAGTGGCTTCCCTCTTGATGATCTTCTTCTTCGGCTGCTCCTTCGGCGGGGTCGGCGGCTTGTAGCGCTTGATGACCACCGCTTCGCGGTCCTCCGCCTCAAACGTGATGCCTCCCATCGACGGGAAGACCGTGATGAACAGCAGGAAATGGAAGATCAGGGCACCGATCCAGGCGATCTTTATCGACTGGCGGTCCTCGTTCTCCTCCGCCACGTTCATGGCGTGGGTCTCTTCCCAGAAGTCCTCGGCCTTCGGGGAGCCAACCTTGCGGGTCTTGGCGTCGTCTGCCATCGGTTTCTTCTCCCTGCCTACATCACGTCTCCCCACGAGGCCTTCTCCGCCTGCGTGGGGATCGAGATGTTCTTGACGTCACCTTGTTTGAGCTCGTCGAAGGCGTCGACCATGCAGCGGTAGGGGGCGGTCGGCGCCGGGTCGATGATGACGAACTTGTTGGGGTTTCGCATCAGTTTGGGCTGCAGGTACACGTTGATGTCCGAGAGGTTCATCATCTGCTGGTCGACCGTGAACACGCAGTCGTTCCCGGACCTGTCGATGGCGATATGGACCGCCTCTTCGAGGGTCTGATCCATCTCCTCCTCGTCGGGCTTGGGGAGCTGGAACTCCAGGCCGCGGGTGACCGAGAACACCGAGGTCACCATGAAGAAGACGATCAACAGGAAGGCGATGTCCGCCATCGACGACGTCGGAATCTCCGGATTTTGCTTCTTTTTCTTGAGCTTCATGGTGCGAGCCCCCTGGGCTTAGCCGACAACACCCTCTTGGTCGGTGAGCATGGCGATGTTGCGGACCGCGGCCTGGCGCAGCTGCTCCATGACCTGGTCGATGTACTGGTACTCTGCCTCGCCGTCGGCCTTGATCAGGAAGAACTTGAGCGAGTTCTTCGACATGACGAAGGCCGCCGACGGGAGGATGTCCCGCATGTTCATGACGCGGCTGTCTTCCTCGCCGTCCGAGAAATGCACGACGCCGCTCCGATCGACTGCGATCACCGCCGCGTCCTTGGGCACCTCGGTGCGCTGGAGGCTGGTCGGCAACTGCACCGGCGTCCGATCGACGGTGATCGTCGTCGTCACCATGAAGAAGACGATCAGCAGGAAGGCGATATCCGCCATCGACGCGGTGGGGATGTACGACTCGGCTCGTTTGGGTGCTTTGAGGTTCATGGCTCAGGCCCCGGTGTGTTTGGGTGCTTTGAGGTTCATGGCTCGGGCCGCGGTGCGTTTGGGTGCTTTGAGGTTCATGGCTCAGGCCCCGGTGCCCGGCGGTCCTTCCATCTCGGCGTAGGTCTCGAGCAGCACGTTGGCGGCGGTTTCCATCTCCAGGACGTACTTGCCGACGCGGGTGGTGAAGTAGTTGTAAGCGGCGAGGATCGGGATGGCGACGGCGAGGCCGGTGGCGGTGGTGATCAGCGCCTCGGAGATACCCTGGGCGACCAGGCCCGGGTTCGAGAGGCCGGCGCTCGCCAGCGCGTCGAACGAGTTGATCATTCCCGACACCGTGCCCAGGAAGCCGAGCAGCGGGGCGATGTTGGAGATCGTCGCCAACACGCCGAGACCGCGCTCGAGGCGGGCCAGCTCGTGGGCCGAGGCGGTCTCGATCGTGCGCTCGATCTCGTCCTGCGGGCGACCGTACTTGAGCAGGCCGGCCTTCATGATGTTGGCGATCGGCCCCTGGTACTCTTCGCAGGTCGCGATCGCTTCCTTGACGTTGCGCCGCTTGATCAGCGCGGTGCGAACCCGATCGAGGAACTCCTGGGTGTTGATCTTGGCGCGATACAGTGCCCAGGCCCGCTCGAAGATGAACACCAGGCCGATGAGCGAGCAGACCAGAAGAGCGTGCATGATCGGCCCGCCCTTCTGATAGAAGTCCATAATGGAACCGCCGGAAAGATCCACAGCCGTATACCTCCCTATTGCTTCGTTGGTCCCCAGCGGGGGAGCAGTTCAATGCCCATCAGGTTTGCGAACTCCCTCATGACCGAGCCCAGCGCCCCTTTTTGCCTCGCCCGAGACACCTGGCCGCTAGCAGAGGCAAAGCTATCTAGCACGGACCCGAGAAGACTGTCAACGCGCGGTAGGAAACCCGATGGCAGGACGGATACCTTTAGTATAGGCACGCACGCCGCCGAGGGTCAACGTACGCGCCTGCCGAGTGCCGGGCGCGACCTGCACGGCCCTCCGGAGCGGTTCTGCGGCCCGCCTACTGCGCGAAGTATCCGGGGCGGGCCCGCACGCTTCTGGCGTCCCCGGAGGCGTCCACGACGCGGATCTCGAGCTCCCGCCATTCTCCGGAGCCGCCGGGGACGAGCGGCGCGTAGCTGATCCGGTACTGGGCGCGGAGGTCCTCCTCGATGGCACCGTAGATCTCCGCCGGATCGGAGCGCCGGCCGAGCGAGAAGACCCGGCCGCCGGTCTGCTCGGCGAGCTGATACAGCACCCAGCGCTCGTAGACGAAGCGCGGCGAGAGCTCGACCGCCAGCGGATAGATGGCCACATCGGCCCGCTGGGCGGCGGCGATCGCCTCCCTCAGGTCGTGGTCGCTGCCCTGGTCGGCACCGTCGGTGAGCAGCACGACGGCCCGCCTGCCGTCGATCCCGGAGAAGCGCCGGGCGCCGCTCACGATGGCGTCGTAGAGGGCGGTGTAGTGGCCGTTGCCGATCAACGCGATCGAGTCGGCCAGCCGGCCGGTGTCGTTGGTGAACTCCTGGAAGATCACCGGCGTGTCCGCGAAGCCGAGCACGAACGCCTTGTCGTTGGGATGGCGCAGGAGGCCTTCGACGAACGCGCCCGCCGCGGTCAAAGCCGTCTCGATCCGCTCGAGCATGCTGCCGCTATGGTCGATCAACAGGCCGACGGCGAGCGGCAGGTCGGCGACCCGCTCGACGGCCGCCACCGGCTGCGGGACACCGTCCTCGATGACCTCGAAGGCGCCGGCATGCCACCGCGTCGCGCCGGCGTCACCCTCGACGCGGACGTGCAGCTCGACTCGTTCGACGCGGACGGAAAAGCCACCGAGGCGGACGCCCGAACCGGTCAACTTGGTTCGCAAGACGTCGCTGACCATCTGGCGTCCCGGCCCGTAGGCGCGGACCTCGATGAGATGATCGGCCGGGCGGCCCGCGTTCCACAGCAGCTCGTACGGGGCCTCCGCATCGGAGAACAGCAGGCGCCCGTCGACGAAGAAGTCCACCGCCGAAACCGCGGCGGGACGGTCGGCGACCACCTCGGCCGTCACCCTGACGCGGCCGGAGACGTCGTCGTCGGGACCGGGCTCGACGATGCGCACCCCGAACCGCTCGAGCTCACCATCGGCCTCGTAGACCGGGCCTCCGTCAGCCTGGCCGGGGGCGCCGGCCGCAGGCTGCTGGGCGCCCGATTGGCCGGCTTGCGGGGATAGGGGCTGGAGCGGCGCCGCGGCCGGGGCCCGAGACGTGGCCTGGATCGTGACCATGGAGGCGCCCGGCACAATCCCGCTGATCCATAGCAACAACGCCATGGTCGCGAGTGCGCGCAAGCTGCCTCCCTTCGCGGCGATCCGGAGACGATGAGACACGGCCTCCGGTGCGTGTACCAACCTGCATCGTCAGCGCTCCACGCGCCAGCATACAGCATGCCCCCGGGTTCGCGCAGGAGCGCACATGCCACGAAAGCTGAGGCGCTGCGAGCTCTTAGCAGGGCACGGCCTGCTAGCGCTAGCGCCGCTGCGAGAGGATGAGGCTCACCGCGGCACGGACCTTTGCGGCCTCTTCGAGGCGGCCCTGCTGGGTGTAGACCTGGGCCAGCAGGTTGCGGGGCTCGATGTACTCCCGCTCCAGCGAGATCGCCCGCTTGAACGACTCCTCGGCGCCGACGAGGTCACCCAGCCGGTACTGCGCGACACCGCGATGGTAGTGCAGGTAGGGGTTACGCCGGCGGTGCTTGAGGGCCTCCCCGTAGGAGCTCAGCGCCGCCAGCAGATCGCCACGGCGCGATTGCAGGTTGCCGAGGTTGTGATAGGCCGAATCGGACTCGGGGTCGATGGCAATCACCATCCGATACGCCGTCTCGGCGGCCTCCAGGTCGTCGAGCCGCGTGTAGGCGACGCCGAGGTTGTTGAGCGCCAGCGTGAACTCCGGCCGCACCTTCGTCGCCAACTCGAAGTTCCGCAGCGCCTCTTCCCAGGGCACGGGCTCACCCGCCTGTTGGGCCTCGACCATGATCTCGAAGCCGAGGTTGTTGTAGTAGTGGGCCAGGGCGGTGACGTCGTCGATGATCTTGAAGGTGCGGAAGCGCACCACGTCGCCGTCGAAGTCGACCAGCGTGTAACCCCTCTCGGTGCGCACGGCGCCGGCGATATGTCCGGAGTCGATGATCACCTCTTCGCCACGGCGCAGGTCGTTGATCAGGTCGGAGGCATCGACGTAGTAGGCGGTCATCCCGAGCTCGCGCGCCAGGCCGATGAAGATCGAGGTCAGCGCCAGGCAGTTGCCGTATCCGCGCTCCAGGGTCACCTCGGGGGTCGACGTCGCCACCGCGTTGTAGGCGAGGCCGAAGCCGTTCTCCCGGGTGATCGAGCGCACCAGGCGGTCGGCCTTCTCGAGGTCGGTGCGGGCGCCGGCGACGATCTCCCGGGCGCGCGCCACCATCTCGGGGGTGACCCGGTAGGGAACGACGAAGTCGTCTACGGGGACCTCGGGAGCCTGGGCGCGCACCTCGACCAGCAGGCGCTCCGGAGAGTAAGCGAACGGATCCAGGCGCGGCCCGCTGCTCGCGCAACCGGTGACGGTAAGCGCGACGGCGGCCAGCAGGCCGATGATGGCTCTTGCCTGCCGGGGGGAGCGGTCGGCATGGGGATACAACATGACCACCTCCGTCGTTGCTGGCGGCCCGTGCCCGTGGCTTGTACGGGGCTGCCAGGGGGGAGCTGCGCCACGTCGCCGAGATCTGCTTATCCCGATTTTATCGCGGCCAGCACGTCCTTCACCAGCGGAAGCTGCGGATCGTCGGCGGGCGCGATCTCGATGTACTTCTCGAACGCCGCGATCGCCGCCGGAATGTCGTCGTTGTTGAGGTGGGCAAAGCCGAGCTGCATATGGGCGGAAAGATAGTTCGGTTCCACCTCGATCGCCCGCTTGTAGTACTGGATCGCGGGCTCCATCTGGCCCTCGCTGAAGTAGAGCTCGGCGACGTTGTAGTAGACGGCCGGATCGTCGGGGGCCGACTCCAGGACCTTTTCGAAGTACGGCATCGCCTCCTGGATCTGCCCCGCCTCGACCAGCATCTCGCCGAGGTTGTAGTTGGCCATGTCGTTTGACGGTTCCTCGGCCAACATCGCCTGGTACGCGATGCGGGCGTTGTCGGTGTCGCCGAGCTCTCGGTAGGCGTTGCCGAGGTTGCCGTGGACCTGGTACAGGGCGGGGTTGAGCGTCAGGAACTCGTTCCACTTGGCGATCGCGCCGGTGTAGTCGCCGGCCTCGAACAGGGTCACCCCCTCGTTGAACAGCTCCGGCGATTCCGAGTCCGCGCCGACAACGGAAGCGCCGGCGCCCTCGGGTATCGGGTTGAGCGTCACGTTGAGGTCGGGGTTGCGGTTGGCGGCGCTGACGGTGACGTCGACTTCGAAGGAGATGTAACCCTCCTTCTTGAACGTGAACTTGTAGTCGCCGCGCGCCATCCCGATCACCGCCCAGCGGCCGCCTTCGTCGGTGTCCCCGGTCAAGGTGCTGGGGGTCACGTCGGGGTTGAAGGCGGTGATCTCGACGCCGGCGACCGGATTACCCTGCGCATCGAGGACCCGGCCCTGCATGCGTCCGGTGCCGCGCTGCGCGAAGGCCGGCTCGGCGACCAGGGCGATGGCGAGGACCGCCGCCAGTGCAACCAGCCCCCGTCGAACGAGGCGCCCGAGAGAAGGCTCGCGTCTCATCATCCATCCTCCTTGTCGGCCCGGCGCCACGGCGCCGGGCCGTCTCGATCTTTCGGACCCGCCGGCCCCGGCCCCCGCATCAGCCCTCACGGGTGGAGAACGGAACCTTGTGGGTCATCTCGTTGTTGTTGACCAGGTCCTTGATGTGGATCTCGATCTCGTAGTCGGCGCCGGGCTCGATCTGCTCGACCAACGCCAGCGGGATCGGCTGCTGGATCGCCGGGAAGTTCATGGCCTGGAGCGGAAAGCGGGCGATGCTGGTGTCGGTTCCCGCCAGCAGGATCCGGTGCTCGATCTCGTAGTTGACCTGCTGGGTAGACGGGTCCGCGGCCAGCCCCTGGATGAAGTACAGCGCCAGCAGCTCGTCGTTGCGGCCGAAGACGTTGTCGAGGTCGGTCCGCAGCTCCAGGTTGCCGACCCGAGTGGCGCGGTAAATCGTGTTGACGTCGATCTCGTCGGTCTGCTCCTCGATGCCGCTGGCGAGGATCACGCTGGGGATCGCCAGCTCGCCGGCGGTAAAGTTCGGCACCTCGAACTCGTAGCTGTTTGTGACGATCCTCTCCGAGGCCTTGTCCATGACTCCCCAGGCGAGGCGGTAACCGCCCGGCTCGAGCGTCATCCCGAACGAATGCGTCCCGGTCTCCTCGGCGTCGCCGTCCCCGGGATCGACGTTGAAAGCGATCTGCATCTGACGGAAGAACCGCTCGCCGTTGGCCGCCGCCGGGTCCTTCTTCAGCAGCACCCCGAAGGCCAGCAGCTCGGCGGGCCCGGGGGCCCCGCCGGACTCGAAGGTCAGGCCCGACTTGCCGATCTCGAAGTTGAAGATCGCGAAGCTGTTGCCGCCCTGCGCCGGAATGAAGCCCATGGCCTGCTGCAGCGAGAAATCCTGGCGGGTCACGCCGTTCTGGATCAATTGCTGCATGGCGAGCACGTCGGGCGTCGGCGGCGTTCCGGCGGTCGCGGCGGTGCCGGTGGGCGGCGCCGCGGCGGCCCTCGGCCCGGCCGCAGCAGGGTTGGCGCGCCGCTCCTCGAAGTAGGCCTGCAGCGTGCGATCGGCAAGGAAGGCCTCCTGGCTGTACTCGATGCCGCCGGTGACCTTCGAGTAGCTGCGCTGGTACTGGGCAAAGGTGACGGTTTCCTTGCCCCCGAGGAACGGGTTCTGGGTCGGATCGAGCGTCCAGATGATGTTCGTGCTGGTGTTGGTGACGCCGGAAGACTCGGCGCCGAGGCCCGCCTGGCCGCTGCCGGCAACCTGCTTGCGCTCCTCGGCGACGAGCACGTAGGGCCCGTAGATCAGGAAGAACTTGCCGCGGTCGGTCTCGTAGCCCGGCCGCCCCTCGCCGGCGTAGCGCTGGTTGGCGGCGCTCACGCGCAGCATCCACTGCTCGCGAAACTCGTTGTCGGTGGTCCCCGGCGTCGGGTCGCGCCGCTCCCAGAACGCGGTGATGAACGCCTGCTTGGCCTCGTCGCTACGGGCGTCTTCCCAGGCGTCCTTCTCGTCGTCGGTCCAGATCAGCTCGACGATCTTGTCGAGCTCGGCCAGGATCGTGGCCTCGTCGAGCGGTTGCGCCTGCCCGCCGCCGCCGCGACGCCCACCGCGCTGGGCGAAGGCTTGCTCGACGCTCGCCGCAAACAGCAAGGCGAGCAACAGGGCACCGGCAACAGCGACAGATGTCTTGGACTTCATGGGATCCTCCGGGACCATCTTCGGCAAGGCCTGCGCGGGCGTGGGAGCGTCGACTGCCGATCTACTGACATTTGCGAAGGAGGCCGCACGCGGCCCCACTTCGAGTTTCTTTTGACTGGTGGGGACTCGTAATGAGTATAAGCCCGCGTTTCCGCCGCGGGCAACCGGACGGCCGCGTGCGTCGCTCGGACGCTATTGCGCGGCAACGGCTTGAAATGCCGTCCTGGCCGCTGTTTCTCATCGCAAGCCTGCTAGCGGCGCAGGATCTGCTCGAGCAATCGTCTGATCTCGGGCTGGTTCGGTTCGAGCTGCAACGACAGCTCGAGCATCTCGCGGGCCTTGTCGTTGCGCCCGTCTCCGAAGTACGCCGAAGCCAGCGGGTTGAGGATCGTCGTGCGCTCGTCGGCTTCGACCAGCCGGATCCTCTCGTAGTACATGATGGCGTCGGTGTCGCGACCCATCTGCGAGCTGACCTCGGCCATCGTCTGCAGCAGGCCCACGTCGTTGGGCTGCTGGATCAGCCGTGGCCGGAGGAGCTCGGCGACCTGCGTATAGCGGCCGGCCTCCATCATGAGGGCGACCTGCAGGTCGAGGATCTCCGGATCATCGACGCGCGAAACCGCCGACGACAACACCTCGATGGCCTCTTCGATCTGGCCCAGCGTACGGAGCTGCTCGGCCCGTTGGTGGGCGAAGCCGGGGTCGGTAGGCGGCGGCCCCAGGTTCATGTGCAGGTACGGGGCCCAGGCCTCGGAGCCGCGGTCTTCGATGGTCACGTCGAAGCTGGCCGGCCCGCGGTTGTCGCCCTCGAGGTCGACCACCAGCTCGTAGTCCCCGGGGGCGATGCCCTCGAGGTCGAGCATGGTGACGTGGTTGATCGTGCCGCTGCGGTCGGCGGCGGCCGGGCCGACGTACTCGGTGCGCTCGAGGATCGCCTCGCCGCCGGCGGACAACGAGTAGGTCGCGGTGAGCCGCCCGGTATGGCCCCGCGGCAGGTAGACCTGCTGGAAGACCATCAGCCCGTCGTCGATCGAGAAGGCGTTGTTCATCGCCGGGACGATGCTGTAGGGACCGACCTGGAAGGGATAATGCTCGCTGTAGGCGTCGTGGTTGGGGTTCTCGAACACCGCCCAGGCCAACACCGGTGGTGAGCTGCGGAGGTCGGCGGGCCAGGGAGCCGGAACCTCGACGCGGACCTCGCTGCGTCCGAACTCCCGCGAGACGTTGTTCTCGAGAATCAGATCGAAGTCGAACGCACCGCCTACGACCGGCAGCCGATCGAGGTAGACCAGCGGGCCGCTGCGCAGGCGCCGGGCCTCGGCCTCCTCGAGGTCGGCCTGGAGGATCTTCGTCGAGCTGGCGTCGGCGCCACGGAGCCCGGCGATGACACGGTTCTGGTCGTCGACCAGCGAGCCGGCGACCTGAAAGGTCAGGTACCACTTGTTCTCGTAGCTGTTGAGGTTCAAGCGCCCGCCCTCGGTCATCACCCCGAAGTGCAGGAACGGGATGCCGCTGGGGTCGAGAAGAGGCACGGCCATGGCGTTGATCGGCAGGGTCTCGAAGCGGACGTCGGCCTCGACCACACCGGTGAGGATCGGGTAGGCCCAGGAGGCCGTCGGCATGATCTTCTCGGGGATGCCCTCGATGTCGCCCATCATCATCTGCGAGCGCATCGAGGAATACCCCATCTGCATCCCGTAGTCGCCCGGGATCAGGCTCAAGGAGGCCTGCGCGAGCTCGGCGTCGACGTCCTGGAGCACGTCGTAGGCGGCGCCGAGCTCACCCTCGATCGTGGACGGCCGGCCGAACTCTTCGTTTTGAAGCTGCCGCGCCGACTCCATGCCCGACGGATTCAGCAACGCGCTCGGCCCGTCGACAAGCGGGCTGTAGAGGACGAACTCGCCGACGCCGTTGCGCTTGAAGAAGATCAGGTAGAAGAAGGGCGGGATGCCGAGCCTGGGGTTGGCGTGGTACCACCACAGCTCCGCCGGGTAGGCCTGCTGCGTCCACGGCATTGTTTTGACGTTCATCGGCTCGCCGAGCAGCAGGTACATGCGGCCCTGGTCCGTCTGCCAACCCTTGCGCGGCGTGCCGCGCCCGTAGTGAAACTCGACGTACTCGAGTCGCCGGTAGTACTCGTCCTTGTACTCGTTCTGCGGCGTCCCGACGCTCGGATCGCGGGCCAGCCAGAAGCGCTCCATGAAGGCGTCGCGCTGGGTGTCCGACTCCATCCGCAGGAAGGCGTCCTCCTCGTCTTCGGTCAGGATCACGTTCACCTCGGCGAGAAAGACCCGGTATTTCTCATCGAGCGTCTTGGGATCGACCTTGGGGAACTCTTCGAGGCTGGCGCGGCTCGGACTCTGGGGCGGCCGCGCGGCGGCGGCGAACCCGGCCGCAGCGGCGGCGGGAACGGCAGCGGCGGCGGGAACGGCGGCGGCGGCGGCAACGGCGGCGGTTTCGGCGACGGCGGCGGTTTCGGCGACGGCGAGCCCCGAAGCCGCCGAAAGCAGCACCAGCGCCAGGCCGATCGCGGTGGCTGCTCGCCGGGCCGTGCAGCGATCATCGTCGCGAAATGGGCTGAGGAACACTCGCTTTGCGGGGGACTGGATCATTGTCGAGCTTGGAATCCGGGGATCGAACGCGTACGAATCGTCTTCATTCTACACAAGCGGGGCCGCCGTTTCCCGTCCCGAAGGCGCTTCAGCACGGGAGAAGCCGCCGTTTCCCATCCCGAAGGCGCTTCAGCCCGTCGCCGAGGGGTCGCGATACTCGCCGAAGACGTCGCGGAGCCGGTCGGCGACCTCTCCGAGGGTGGCCTCGACCTCGACCGCCTCCAGGATCGCCTCCACGAGGTTGGCGCCGCAGCGCGCCGCGGCCCCGACGGCGTCGAGGGCGGCGGCGACGGCATCGGCATCTCTTGTGCGGCGCAGCGCCTCCAGCTGCTCCGCCTTGCGCTCCTCGAGGCCCTCGGGAATCTCGTGGACGCCGATCTCGGCGCCCTCCCCGGCGTCCTCGGCGAAGCGGTTGACGCCGACCACCGTCCGCTCGCTCGATTCGATCGCCAGCTGGTCGGCGTAGGCCGCCTTGTCGATCTGCCGCTGTACGTGGCCGGATTCGATTGCCGATGCCATTCCCCCCAGCTCGTCGATCTCGGCGATCAGCTCGCCGGCTTCCGCCTCGAGCTCGTCGGTCAGGGTCTCGATCGTGTAGGCGCCGCCCAGCGCATCGATCACGTCGCCGGCTCCATGCTCGAAGGCGAGCAGCTGCTGGGTGCGCAGCGCGGTACGCGCCGACTGCTCGGTGGGCAGCGCCAGGGCCTCGTCCATGCCGTTGGTGTGCAGCGACTGGCAGCCGCCGAGGACCGCCGCGAGCGCCTGCACCGCCACCCGCACGATGTTGTTGTGCGGCTGCCGGGCGGTGAGCGTCGATCCCGCGGTCTGAGCGTGGAAGCGCAACCTCCAGGCCTGGGGATTGGCGGCGGCAAAGCGCTCTTTCATGATCCGCGCCCACAACCGGCGGGCGGCGCGGAACTTGGCGACCTCCTCGAGCAGGTGGTTGTGGGCGTTGAAGAAAAACGACAGCCGCGGCCCGAACTCGTCGACGTCGAGGCCGGCGGCAAGGCCGGCCTCGACGTAGGCGATGCCGTTGCCGAGCGTGAAGGCGATCTCCTGGGCCGCCGTCGAGCCAGCCTCGCGGATGTGGTAGCCGGAGATGCTGATCGTGTTCCAGCGCGGCACCCGCTGGGCGCAGAAGCGGAAGGTGTCGGTCACCAGCCGCAGCGAGGCTGCCGGCGGGTAGATGTACGTCCCGCGGGCGATGTATTCCTTGAGGATGTCGTTCTGCACGGTGCCGCCGAGGGTCTCGAGCGGCACCTGGCGGCGCCTCGCGAGGGCGCAGTAGAGGGCCAGCAGGGTGGCCGCCGTGGCGTTGATCGTCATCGAGGTCGTCACCCCGGAGATGTCGATGCCCTCGAAGAGCGCCTCCATGTCGCGTACCGAGTCGATCGCCACGCCCACCCGACCCACCTCGCCGCGGGCCAGCGGGTGGTCGGAGTCGTAGCCGATCTGGGTGGGCAGGTCGAAGGCGACCGAGAGTCCGGTTTGGCCGCGCTCCAGCAGGTAGCGGAAGCGCTGGTTGGTCTCCTCGGCGGTGGCGAAGCCGGCGTACTGACGCATCGTCCATAGCCGCCCCCGATACATGCTCGGGTAGATGCCCCGGGTCATCGGGAAGCTGCCCGGGAAGCCGAGCGACTCGGTGAAAGACCACCCCGGCATGTCGGCCGGCGAATGCAGGGGGGCGAGCTCGCGCAGCCCGGAAGTCTGGCCGGGCGCCACCCGCGCGGCCTCGGTGAGCTCGGCTTCGGCGGCGAAGCGATCCGCCCAGGCAGCCTCCGGCTGCTGCAGGGCCGCGAGCGCCTCGCAGTCCCAGAGCGTGAGCTGCTCCTCGGCAGCGCGGGGGTCGTCGGACATGGCGCGCCCCAGTGTAGCGGTTTTCTAGCAGGCCGAGGGGCGCCCGCCGTTTGCTAGCCTGCTACGCTTCGACCACCATGGCGAAGCCGGATCTCACCCACATCGACGAGAAGGGCCGGGCGCGCATGGTCGACGTCGGCGACAAGCCCGCCACCGCCCGCCGTGCCGAGGCCTCCGGGAGGCTGCGGATGAGCGCCGCGACCCGCGCTCGCGTGCTGGCCGGCGACGTCCCCAAGGGCAACGTCGTCGAGGTCGCCCGCATCGGCGGTATCCAGGCCGCCAAGCGAACCGCGGAGCTGATCCCGCTCTGCCACCCCTTGCCGCTGACCCACGTCGACGTGCAGGTGGAGCCCGACCCCGAGGGCCTCTCGGTGAGGGCCACCGCCGCCTGCCAGGGCCCGACCGGTGTGGAGATGGAGGCGCTGACCGCCGCCTCGGTGGCGCTGCTGATCCTCTACGACATGTGCAAGGCGATCGACAAGGAGATGGTGATCAGCGACGTGCGGTTGGAGTCGAAATCCGGCGGCAGGACCGACTGGCGCCGAGAGGAGCCGTGAGCGGTCCACCCGTGGGGCCGGCCAGGGGAACGGACGATCAGATCGATCCGCCACGCGGAGAAGCGAGCGGACCGCACCACGACCGCCTCGGAGCGCGCCCGGGTGAAGGCGCCAGCTACGGCGCCATGGTGCTGACGGTAAGCACGGGCGTCGCCAACGGCGAGCGCGAGGACCGCGGCGGACCGCCGATCGTGAGCGCGCTCGAAGAGTGGGGCCTCGAGGTGATCGAGCACGCGGTCGTCAGCGACGACCACGACGCGATCGTGGCCGCCCTGCGGCGCGGCGTCGGCGACGAGGCCGTGCAGCTCATCGTAACCACCGGCGGCACCGGGATGTCCCCGACCGACGTGACGCCGGCGGCCACTCGCGCCGTGTACGAGAAACCCGCCCCCGGGGTCGCCGAGCTGCTGCGCGCCCGCGGCGTGGCGACCACGCCGCTGGCGGCGCTGTCGGGCGGCGAGGCCGGGGTCGCCAATCGAACTCTGATCATCAACCTGCCGGGAAGCCCCTCCGGCGTCCGCGAGGGCCTCGAGGTGCTGGAGCCCCTGCTGGCGCACGCGCTGGAGATCGTCGCCGGCTCCTAGGGCGGTAGGCGCGCGCAACGCACCAAGAGTCTTGTACCATTCGCTCACTTCGCAAGACTTGACTCGTACGTACACCTTCGGGGTATGGAGATGCCTAGTGGGCGGACAGCAGGGTCTCGACGGCCGCCGGCCAGCTATGCCTCTCGGCGACGGCCGCGGCGGCGGTGCCGAGCTTTTCGGCCAGCCGCGGCTCGCTGACGAGCCGGGTGAGCGCCGCCGCCACCGCTTCGGCCTCGGGCTCGGCCACGAAGCCGGTGACACCGTCCTCGACCAGCTCGGCGGGGCCGCCCGAGTCGGTGCAGGTCACCACCGCCTTGGCGCTCGAGAAGGCCTCGAGCGTCACCAGGCCGTAGTCCTCGGCGCGGGAGCCGAAGTAGACGGCGGCGCAGTGAGCGTATTCATGAACCAGCCGATCCTCGTCGAGCTCGCCAAGCAACACGACCCGGTGGTCGAGGCCGAGCTCCCGGGTCAGCTTGACCAGGTTGGCGCGCTGCGGCCCCTCGCCGGCGATCCGCACCCGCCAGTCGCCGCCGGCGGCGGCCGCCGCCTGCAGCAACAGGTCGACGCGCTTGAGGCCGGTCAGCCGCCCGACCACCAGGATCGAGCCGTTGTAGGCGTCGCACCGGTAGGCGCGCTGCGGCGCCGGCGGATACAGGACCTGCGAGGGGATGTCGCCCCAGCGGGTCAGGCGCGCCTGGATGGTCTTCGACTGGGCGATGACCGTGCGCCGCCGCAACAGCCAGCCGTCGAGGACGTGGAGGATACGGCGCCGGGCGCCCTCGACGATCCGGCCGCGCCTGCCGAGCGTTCGCCGGAAGTCGTCCCAGAGGTCGTAGTACTCGCGCATGCGATGGTTGAGCCATACGACCTGGTGCGGGTGGCGGACCGCGTAGGAGGGGAAGCGCAGGCTGATGACCCGATCGATCGCGCTGCCGTCGCCGCCGACCCCGACGTCGGTCAACCAGGTCGCCCAGTAGGCGGAGATCTGGCGGCCGAAACGGTTCTGCGGAGTTGTTACCAGGTCGGCCGTATGGCCCGACTCGCGCAGGGCGCGAACCAGCGAGCGGGCGATGACCCGGTGGCCTCCCTCGATGAACGGTACATCGGACGTGACGACAGCGACGCGCATCAGCGATCACTTGTTGTAAAAATGAGACACCATAGCGTTGAAATGCCGCGTATACTCAACACTCCGAACCCCGAACCATTCCTTTGGATCCGACCTAAGTCGATGCATACAAAGAACTTGACCCACTATCCAGAGGCTTGGCACTGTTTTTGCTCTCCAATGGCGCGGCGGGTCTCGGCACTGACTCTGGGGGTGTGATGACCTGGACGCAAAAGACGTTGCGGAAGGAGATCGCCTGCGCGGGTATCGGTCTGCACAGCGGTCTGCGTGTCGAGATGCGCCTGCGTCCGGCACCCCCCGGCGCCGGAATTGTCTTCCACCGGGTCGATCTGGGGGGAGCCGAGATCCCCGCCCGCCAGGAGTACCTTCAGCGCTCCAACCTGGCCACCACGCTCTGCAAGGACGGCGCCTCGATCGGCACGGTCGAGCACATTCTGTCCGCCGCCGCCGGCTTGGGCGTCGACAATCTGATCGTCGAGATCGAAGGTCAAGAGGTCCCCATTCTTGATGGCTCTGCGGCGCCCTTCATCTACCTGATGCACGAGGCCGGCATTCGCGTCCAGCAGACGCCGCGGCAGTTTATCAAGATCCTCGAGCCGCTTCGCATCGAAGAAGAGGACAAGTTCGTCGCCATCTACCCGTCAGACCGCTTCAAGATCTCCTACACGATCGATTTCGAGCATCCGCTGATTGGCGAACAACACCAGACGTTCGTGGTCACGCCGCGCTGCTATACCGAGCAGATCGCCCCGGCGCGCACCTTCGGCTTCCTTCGTGAGGTCGAGAGCCTGCGCAAGAAGGGCTTCGCGCTCGGTGGCTCGATGGAGAACGCCGTCGTCGTGGGCGACAACTCGATCCTCAACAACCAGTTGCGCTTCGCCGACGAGTTTGTACGCCACAAGATCCTCGACGCCATCGGCGACCTGATGCTGGCCGGCGCCCCGATGCTCGGCCACGTGGTCGCCTATCGCGCCGGCCACGCGCTGCACGCGGGGCTGGTCGAGTGCATCCAGGCCGCCACCGAAGCCTGGCAGCTGGTGACCTGGGAGGACGTCGTCTACGACATCGCCTCCCGGCGCCCCTACATGGTGCCGGTCGGCGCCTAGCGCGCCTTTCCCAGGGCGCCGTCGCGAGGCCGCGGACCCACCACACTTCCACCACGGCCTGCTAGCATTGGCCTGATTTACCCCGCCCGCAGACCCCCTGACCGCGAATGAGCAGCCAACCGACCAGCAACGGCCAGAAGCAGCTACGCCAGCGCCGCCGGACCGTGATCGGCCTGATCGTCGTGGTGGCGATCTACTTCGTCGCCATGATCGGCGTGCAACGGTCGCGGCTGACGCTGGGAACCGTGCCGCTGCAGGCGATCACCGCCCTCAGCATCATCTTGATGCTGGTCGTGCTCTTCGTCCTCGGCCGCAACGTAATAAAGCTGTACGTCGAGCGACGCCGCCAGAAGCTCGGCTCGCAGTTCAGCACCCGGGTCGTGGTCACCTACATCGGCATGGCCCTGGTGCCCACCGTCATGCTCTTCGTCGCCGCCTCGGGCCTGATCAGCGACGCCGTCGACTACTGGTTCTCGCCGGAAACCACGCTGATCGTCGAGCAGGCCCGCCAGGTGGCGCTCGAGGCCCAGGACGACGAGGAGCGGGAGCTGCAACGAATGGCGGCGGCGCTTGCCGACGTGATCAGCCGTGGCTACCTGCCAATGCGAGAGAACTGGCAGTATCTGCGCAACAACCTGCTGCGGCCGCAACGCGCGCAGCTCGAGCTCGACGCAATCCTCGTCTACGACGGCGATGCGCTGCTCCTCGACCCCGTCTTCGATACGGCCGGCCCCCACGCCGACCTGCTGCGGCGCCCGACCCCGCCCGCCACGAGCCCACCGGCGGCCAACCGCGCGACGGAGGCGCCGCCGGCGACCGCGTCGGCAGCCCCGGCCGGCGGCGATGCCGCCGCCGCGACCGCCGCGACCGCGGCGCCGGCCGTCGAGCCGCTGCCGAGCAATCATCCGCTGGCCGTGCCCGCGGCCCAGATCGCCTTCGCCGGGCAGGGCCAGCCGTTCCGCTTCAACGAACAAATCGCCGACAGTTCACGGCTGCTGCGCGCTGGGGTGCCCATCCGTGACCGCAGCAGCAACAGCAACGTCGTCGGCGTCCTCGTGGTCGCCCGTTTCATGGACCTGTCTCTCGCCGCCCAGGTCAGCGGCATCGAGGCCAACTACGCCTCGTTCCAGCAGGGGCTCGACTCCAAGGAGCCGATCAAGAACAGCTACCTGTTCACGTTCCTGTTGATGACCCTGCTGATCCTGTTCTCGGCGCTCTGGGTGGGCCTCTATCTGGCCCGCGGCGTCACCGGGCCGATCCAGAAGCTCGCCGAAGGCACCCGCGCGGTCGCCTCCGGCGATCTGACCTACCGGGTCGAGGTCGACGCGCGCGACGAGCTCGGGACGCTGGTGGAATCGTTCAACCAGATGACCGAAGACCTGCGCGCCGGCTCCGAGAAGCTGCGCCAGTCGCGCGACAGCCTGCAAGCGAGCAACACCGAGCTCGACGAGCGCCGCCGCTACATGGAGGCGATGCTCGCCAACATCGCCACCGGCGTCATCTCGCTGAACGCCGAGGGCGAGATCACGACCTTCAACCGCGCCGCCGAGCGAATGCTGGCGATGGAAGCCCCCTCGGCCATCGGCCAGCGCTTCGAGAACGCCCTCGGTGACGACAACGTCACCGACCTCCGGGAGCTCATGCAGCGCGCCAAGTCGCGGCGGGCGCCGCTCGAGGACGAGCTGTCGCTCGAGGTCAACGGCAGCCGGCTGACCGTCGCTGCGCACTGCTCGAGCCTGCGCGACAGCGCCGGGGCCTACATGGGAACCGTCGTCGTGCTCGACGACCTCACCGAGCTGATCACCGCGCAGAAGACCGCCGCCTGGCGGGAGGTGGCCCGCCGCATCGCCCACGAGATCCGCAACCCGCTGACGCCGATCCAGCTGTCGGCGCAGCGGATCGCCCGCCGCTACCGGCGCGCCGCCGGCGCCGAGGGCCACTTCGACGTCATCGAGGAGGGGACGCGGACGATCCTCCAGGAGGTCGACACGCTCAAGGGACTGGTCAGCGAGTTCAGCCGCTACGCGCGCATGCCGACGGTCAGCCTGGTGCCCTCGAGCCTCCACGACATCATCGAGAACGGCTTGCTGGCCTGCGCCAGTATGCACGAGGGCATCAGCGTCGAGCGGCGGTTCTCGCGCGCCGTCCCCAGCATCAAGGCCGACCCCGACCAGCTCAAGCGCGCCTTCACCAACCTCTTCGACAACGCCGTCGAGGCCATGGAGGGCGAGGGAACCTTGCGGGTCAGCACCTCGTTCGACCCCGAGATCGAGACGGTGCGGATCGAGGTCGCGGATACCGGCCCGGGGATCAAGCCCGAGGACAAGGACCGCCTCTTCCTCCCCTACTTCTCGCGCAAGCGCGACGGCACCGGGCTCGGCCTCGCCATCGTCCACCAGATCGTCGCCGATCACAGCGGCTACGTGAAGGTGAACGACAACCGGCCGCGCGGCACCGTCTTCATCATCGAGCTTCCCTGTTGAGCGAAGCCCCCACCATCCTTGTCGTCGACGACGAGCGCAACGTCCGCACGACGCTCAAGAGCGTCCTCGAGGACGAGGGCTACGAGGTCAAGATGGTCTCCAGCGGCGAGGAGGCCATCAGGGCCACCCGCCGCAGCTGCCCCGACCTGGTGCTGCTCGACATCTGGCTGCCCGGAATGGATGGGCTCGAGGTGCTCGAGAAGCTGGCCAACGGCGACGAGGGACCGATCGTGGTGATGATCTCCGGCCACGGCAGCGTCGAGACGGCGGTGCGCGCCACCAAGCTCGGCGCCTTCGACTTCATCGAGAAGCCGCTGTCGCTCGACCGCGTGTTGCTGGTGGTCGCCAACGGCATCAAGCAGAAGACGCTGCGCGACGAGAACCGGCGGCTGCGCGCCGAGGTCAACGAGCGCTGGGAGATGGTCGGTGAATCGGCCGTCATCGTCGCCCTCCGCGAGCAGATCAAGCGCGCCGCGCCCACCAACGGCCGGGTGCTGATCTTCGGCGAGAACGGCACCGGCAAGGAGCTGGTGGCTCGCCGCATTCACGCCCTCTCGCAGCGCGCCTCGGGCCCCTTCGTCGAGGTCAATTGCGCGGCGATTCCCGACGAGTTGATCGAGAGCGAGCTGTTCGGCCACGTCGAGGGTGCCTTTACCGGGGCGGTCTCCGACAAGCGCGGCAAGTTCGACCTCGCCGACGGCGGCACCCTCTTCCTCGACGAGATCGGCGACATGAGCCTGCGGACCCAGTCGAAGGTGCTGCGCGCCCTCCAGGAGCAGACCTTCCAGCCGGTGGGCTCGACCGACGACCACAGCGTCGACGTCAGGATCATCGCCGCCACCAACAAGGACCTGCAGGAGGAGATCAAGGGCGGCCGCTTCCGCGAGGACCTCTACTACCGCATCAACGTGGTTCCCTTCCACGTCCCGCCGCTGCGCGAGCGTCGCGACGACATCCCGCTGCTGGCGGAGCACTTCCTGTCGGAGGCGGCCGCCGAGTACGGGGTCGTCGGCAAACGGCTCACCGCCGAGGCCAACGCCCGCCTCATCGCCTACCGCTGGCCCGGCAACGTCCGCCAGCTCAAGAACGTCTGCGAGCGGCTGATGATCATGGTGCCCGCCGACACGGTCACCGAGGTCGACCTCGACCCGGCGCTCGACGTGCTCGGCCCGGCCGACGAGCGCGATCCGCGCGGCGACCTGGCCTTGCGCGAGGCCCGCGACCTGTTCGAGCGCCGCTTCATCCTCACCAAGCTGCGCGAGCACGGCGGCAACGTCAAGCGCACCGCCGAGGCGCTCAACATCGAGCGCAGCCACCTGTACCGCAAGATGAAGTCCTACGGGATCGAGCCCGCCGACGTCACCACGGAGTCGTCCTGACCCGCGGCTTCCCTCTCCCTATCAAGAAGGAAGCTTCCGCGCTTTATCCACCAGGGTCCACCGCGGGCCCAATGGGCACCGACCGAAGCGGCGAGGTGAGCTCTCCGCGCATCTGCCTTCGGAAGAGGTGCGGGCGTCCAACGTTCTGTGGGCGCACCTTCACGACGTCGCGCTTTCTCGGTCTCCCGAGGCGCGCAGAGCGCCGCTGTGGCGCGAGCTCTCGATCGCCTGCTCGAGGATGCGGTCGGGGCCGAAGTCGACCAAGCGAAGAGAGTCGGCAGCCGCGGCGGCCACCGAATCGAGCGGCGCCAGTCCGACGAGCTCGGACTCCAGCACCTGCACGCCGTGCTCCTTGGCCGCCGCCCGCACCGCCCCGAAGGCGACGTGCAGCGGCGTGACGGCGGGGTCCTCGACGTTCATCGAGACCTGCACGCGCTGCCGCGAGGCGAGCGCCACGCCCATCGCCTTGATCCCCGGCAAGCCACCCGACGAAGCCCGCACGCGGGCGGCGATGCCGCGGGCGGCCGCCAGGTCTTCGGAGTCGAGCACCACGTTGAAGGCGATCAGCGGGCCGCGGGCGCCGATCACCGTGGCGCCGCCGGACGCGTGCGCCTCCGCCGGCCCGAAATCCGGCTGCCAGGCGGGATCGGCGAGCTTGGCTTCGAGCCCCTCGAACTGGCCGCGGCGGATGGCCGACAGGTCGCGCCGGTGCGGCGCGCTCGCCGCTTCCCGGTAGAGGAAGACCGGCAACCCGAACCGCCGGGCGACCCGCTCACCGAGGCGACGGGCTAGCTCGATGCACTCCGCCATGCCGGTGCCGTGGCCCTCGAGCGGCACGAAAGGGCAGACGTCGACCGCCCCGATGCGGGGGTGTACCCCCCGATGCCGGCGCATGTCGACGGCCTCGATCGCTCGCGCGTAGAGCTCCTCGGCGGCGTCCAGCAGCGCCTCCGGCGCCCCCACCGCGGTCAGCACGGTGCGGTTGTGGTCGATGTCGGGATGGACGTGGAGCAGAGCGACGTCGTCGCTACCGCCGAAGGCGCCGGCGAGCCGGTCGATCACCTGCCGGCGGCGCCCTTCGCTGACGTTGGGGATGCACTGCGCGAGTATCACTGTACGCTTGCCTATCCTCGTTGACCCTGCCGCATGCGGATTGCTAGCATGCGCATGCCCACCTTGCCAGGGACTGGCGACGTGAAATGCCCCAGTTGCGGACTCGTGACGTTCGACGATTTGCCGCAATGTCCGCGCTGCAGGGAGTCTTTCGCGCTGGTTCGCCCGCTCGCCTCGACGCCTCACGGCGACTCGAGCCACTTGCTGCGGGACGAGCCGGAGCTGCGCACCGAGCTCCGCGACCGGCTTCACCGTGCCCGTCTCGAACGACGCAAAGAGAACGCCAACCCGATGGCCGCGGGGTCGGACCCCGACGCACCGGACTGGTTCGATCCCGCCGGCAGCGGGGACGACGACGTTTTTGAAGCTGCCTCCGTCGTGGAGTCCACGGACGGTGGGCGCAGCGAGGAGAGAGGGACCGTGCACTCCGACGACCTGCCTCCGGACGGTGACGTCCGCGGTAGCGCAATGACCGCTGATTTCGACGACGACGAGCTGGAGATCTCCGAGGCCGCCACGGGCGACACCGACGAGCCCGAGTTCACCGGTGAGATCCCCGGTTTCAGCGACTGGCGCGAGGAGCTGCGCGAGCGGCTCAAGCGGATCCGCGCCCGCCGCGAGCAGGAGCGCCTCGCGGGTGCCAGCGAGGACCCCGATGCCGCCCAGGCCGTCGATTTCGAGGCCGACGAGATCGTCGCCGAGGCCGAGAGCCCGATGGACGTCGCCGCCGACGCGATGGCCGGGGACGAGGCGGGCGACGAGGTTCCTTACGTCATTGCCGAAGACGACGTCGCCGACCTCGACCTCGCCTTCGCGGGCGACTCCGAGCCGGAGGCCGACGTCGAGGTCGAGCTGCAGGCGCCGTCCGATGACGACATCGAGACCGAGCTGCACGCTGCGTCGGGAGACGACTTCGAGGCCGAGCTGCACGCTGCGTCGGAAGACGACATCGAGGTCGAGCTGCAGGCGCGATCGGCCGACGAGATCCCTCTCGAGCTCGAGGCGGAGCCACAGCGCTTTCTCGAGGAGCCGCCGGCCGCCGAGGCAGCGTCAGAGAGCTCTTTCGAGGAGCCGTCCGACGCCGCTGTCGAGGCGGAGAGCGCCGGCGAAGAGCCGACGTTCGAGGCCGAGCCCGCCGAGGCCGAGCCCGCCGATGCCTTCGATTGGGACGACCGGCCGGTGGAGGAGGAGGTCGAGGAGCCCGTCGATGGGCTCGCTGTGGAGTCTGGGCTGATTGGCGGCGACCGGGAGCCGGAGCCGGCCGACGATCTGCCGGCTGCGGTGATGCCCCCGCTTCCCCGCTCCGCCGGCGACAGCGCCCCCGAGCTCGACTTCGAGCAGGCTGCCTACGAGGCCCCGGCGAGCGCCCCGGAGCTCGATATCGACGCTGCCGAGACCGGACCGGGCCTGGCCGTCGAGTGGGACAGCCAGGAGGCCGAGGCTCCCCGCCCCCGCTCGTCGGCGGGGCCGCTCGGCGAGCGCGCCGCGGCGGCAGTCTGCGACCTGCTGGTGCTGCTGGCGATCGGCGCGGCGCTGGTCTGGGCCGCCGCCTCGGGAACCGGCCTGCCGTTCCGCCAGATCCTCTTCGAGGCCGCCCCCTGGCTGGCGCTGACCTGGGCGATCTTCGCGATCGGTTACTCGATCTTCTTCGTCGGCAGCTGCGGCCAGACGATCGGCAGGATGGTCATGCGCTTGCGGGTCGTCGGCGACGATCAGTTCACCGTCGGCTTCGATCGGGCCGCCGTGCGCCTCGCCGCCTGGGTCGTCTCCGCGTTGCCGCTGGGCGCCGGGCTGCTGCCGGCCCTTCGCGACCCGAAGCGCCGCGCCGCCCACGACCGCCTCAGCCGCACCCGCGTGGTGAAGGCCTGAGGCCGCCCGAAACGGATTTTCGCGCCGCGATCTGCGGGCATGTTGGGCCCTTTCCGCGATCGTGATGATGGCGGTCGTCGCCGTGGAGCGATACGTTGCGAAGGTCGGGCTAGCAAGAGCTAATGCAAGAAGTGGCGGGTCTTGGTGAGGATCATCGCCAGGCCGAGCTTGTCGGCGGCCTCGATGACCTCCTCGTCGCGCACCGAACCGCCGGGCTGGACGATCGCGGTGACGCCTGCTTCGGCGAGCGACTCGGGGCCGTCCGGG
>DASWHK010000141.1:0-8427 GCA_036398215.1 Acidobacteriota bacterium
AAGATGGCGATGAGCGCGAGGCCGGTCTTCGAGCGCACCAGCATGAACAGGAGCGGGAGCGCCGACCCGCCCGCGCGGCCGCCGGTGGCCCGGCGATCCTCGAGGTTCGGGCTCCTGCCGCCTCGTGTCCAGCGCATGGTCCGGCCTCCTTGCCTCAGCTGTTGACGCCGAAGGCGATCTTGACCGTGGTCTTGTACCTGCTGATCTTGCCGCCCTTGACGGTGGCGGTCATGTGGGTGACCTCGGCGCCGGTAATCTCCTGGAGAGTCTCCGACGCGGTTTGCACCGCCAGGTCCGCGGCATCTGCCCAGCTTTTGTCAGAACTGCCGACAACCTCGATGATCTTTGCAACGTCGCTCATGCCGATTTCCCTTCTCGTTCGTGCGGCAGGATCGCGCGGGGAGCGCGTATCGATTCCCGGGGACGCCATGGGCACGGGGGCGCTGTGCGCCGCCCGGTGTTGCCGTTCCGATGCCGCCCGGCGAACGGTCCGCAGTATGGCTACGATCTTCCACGCTGAAGGGATCGAGTCGCAAGTCAGGTGCCGGGAGCTACGGCATCCTCGCCATTCGGTTGCCGGCGCGGCGGCCGATGTCGATGGCCCGGAAGCCGGAATCTCCCCAGCCCATCACGAACACGCGGAAGCCCTGCTGCATCCGCATCTCGATATCGTCCGGGCCGGCCGGGAAGCCGCAGGGGACATCGAGCTCCTGGCAGGCGGCGAGCACCTGCTGGATCGCCGCCTCCCATGCCGCCTGATCGACGACGCGCTCACCGTCGGCGTTGGTGCTCGAAAAGACGCCGCGCAGCGTGCCGGCGCCGGGCCATAGCACCCCGACCCCCGGCACCGCGGCGATCTCCCGGACGTTGGCGAGCCCTTCCTTGCTCTCGACGATCGTCCAGTTGATCAGCTCGCCCTCCGGATTGAGCGGCCAGAGGTCGGCCTTGCGCCGATACTCCTCCCCCGACATTCCCCAGCGTGCCGGCGCCGCGCCGAGGTCGTCGTCCGGGCGGGTGCCGCCGTTCGACCGGAAGCGCATGGCGGCCAGCGCCTCGCGAAGCCCCTCGGCGCTCTCGACGTTGGGGAACATGATGCCGCTCACACCCTGGTTGAGCTGCTGATGAATGGCGGCGCCAATCCCGGGGCCGAGCTCCGGCGACTTGACGATCAACGGGTGGGTGAGCCGCGGCGCCGGATTCGTTTCGAGCGCGCCCGCCTGCGCCCACGCCTCGGTGAATGCCGCGAAGGCCGGCAGCGCCCGCTCGAGCCCGCCCTCCATGCTGCCATCGAACAGGAAGTCGGTCGCTTCGTAGGCGATCGCCTCGCGGGCCAGGTCGCGCGCCGACCGGGCCGGGGGAGCGGCCGCCGCTCCCCCGCCACCGCGCCCACCGCGCCCGCGCGGGCTGCGCGGCGCGTAGACGCCGAACACGGGCTTGTCCTGGGCGAGCAACTCGATGACCGGATTGAGCCGCGGCTCACCGCCCACCTGCGCCAGGGCCAAGCCACCCAGCAGCACCAGTCCTACGCTTGAAACCACCAGACTCTTGCGCATCTACACTCCTTGAGGTTGGGAGACCGGCTTTGCCGCTTCGGATCCTGAATCCTCGGGCGGTTGCCAGGAGCCGGCGAGTGCGCTGACGAGCAGGCCTGTGAGCACGACTCGGCGAATGAGCTCCATGGCTCGGTTGATATCCCTTCCCGGCGATCGCCGCAACCGCCGGCCTCAGTCGAGCCCGCTTCGACGCGAACGCTCCATGCACAGGGCATACCCGCTCTTGTTCCGGGTCGCAACCACGCGGCTCGGTTCCTCGGCACCCTCGCTTCACGGAAACGGCCGTCCCGTGGCCGTCTCACAAGAGAGGAGGCAACACAGCGACCGGCGCCAGGGGTGCGCCGTCGTGAGAAGAGGGGTTATCGTTGAACCACGCAGCGGAGATCCAGGGACATGAACGCAGGAGCGCAGGCGGTGCTGTCACGACATCGCTTCGACGTCGACGAGTACCACGCGATGGTTCGCGCCGGGATCCTCATGGAGGGCGACCGGATCGAGCTCATCGACGGTGAGATCGTCGAGATGCACACCATCGGCAGCCGGCACCTCGCCTGCGTCATCCGGTTGAACCATCTTCTCGTGCCGCCTCTGGCCGGCCGGGCGCGGGTCAGCATTCAGGGTTCGATGCGGCTGGATCGGTACTCGGAGCCGGAGCCCGACGTCCTGGTCCTGCGGCCACGCGCCGATGACTACGCGAGTGCGCACCCCGGCCCTGCCGATGTGCTGCTGGCCATCGAGGTCGCCGACACCTCCCTGGCCTACGACTGCACCGTGAAGCTGCCGCTCTACGCCAGGGCGGGCATTGCGGAGGTCTGGATCGTCGATCTCGAGGCGAGGGCCGTGGAGGTCCACCGCGAGCCGTCCGCTGATGGCTACCGGCACTTCGAGCACGTCCGCGAGGGGCAGATCGTACCGGCCGCCTTCCCCGATCTGGAGCTCGAGCTCGCCGACATCCTGCCGCCCGAGCCGGCCGAGTGACGCCTGCCGCACTTGCGAGTGTTCCCTGGGGTAGCAAACCAGACTAACCTTGGTCGTATGAAGACCGTGAACATTCAAGAGGCCAAGACTCACCTCTCGCGACTCATCGAAGAGGTCACGCGGGGAGAAGAAGTCGTGATCGCCAAGGCGGGAAAGCCGATGGTCCGGCTCGTACCGGTCGGATCGCTGTCGGGGCCTCGACCGCTTGGGCTCCTTGCGGGCCAGGTTCGGGAGACGGAGGGCTGGTGGGCTCCGGATCCCGAGCTGGAGGCCTTGTTTTACGGCGAGGACGAGGGCGACGCGGCGAGCGGTGGTGCCGCCGGGCGTGGGCCCAAGGCCACGTGAACCTGCTGCTGGATGCACATGCCCTTCTCTGGGCGCTGCACGATCCCGCGAATCTCCGGGCGGAGGCGGCCGAGGCGATTCGCGATTCCGACCGCGCCGTCGCCTTCCCTGCGTCCGACCCTGCCCCGCTACCAGATCCTCTCCCGGATCCTCCCGATCGTGCTCTGCTGCTCGCCACCGACCTCGACGGTGATGCGGTAGCTTCCGGGATCGAGCGGGGGGCCGCCGCCGCGGCCGCCGCCGAAGCCGCCGCGGCCGCCGCCGCCGCCGGTCCCCTGCCGCATGTTCCACAGGACGCGGTTGAGGCCGGCCTCGGAGGGGCCCTCGAGGCGGGCGATCTGCTCGCCGGAGTTGCCTTCGACCGTCACCGTCGCGCCGCCGGGCGGGGCGTCGCGCAACCAGTAGCTGATCACCAGGGCATCGGGCTCGTTGGGCACCTCGATGTAGGCGTGGCCGAACAGGTGGTAGTTGCCGAGCGCGCGGAAGCCGTAGAACGGGCGCGGCTCGATCTCGAAGAGGTGGAAGTCCTCGGCCAGCACCGCGGGCGTCAGCTGGCGCAGCGCTGTGATGTCACCGATGAAGATGCCGCGGCCGTAGGTGCCCAGCACCAGATCGGACTCGCGCGGGTGGATGGTGAGGTCGTGCACCGGGACGGTGGGCAGGTTGGCCCGGAGGCGTTCCCACGAGCCGCCGGCGTCGATCGACACCCATACGCCGAGGTCGTTGCCGACGATCAGCAGGTCGGCGTTGTCGCGATCCTGCACGACGACGTTGAGCGGCGAATCCGGCAGGTCGGCGTCGAGGCGCTGCCAGGTGGCGCCGAAGTCGGTGGTCTTGAAGAGAAACGGGCGGAAGTCGTCGTTGCGGAAGCCGTTCTTGCTGACGAAGGCCGTGCCGGCGCCGTGCGGCGAGGCGAAGACGCGCGACACCCAGCGGTCGGCGGGGCCGCCGGCGGCATCGAGGATGCCGGTCAGATCGGTCCAAGTGGCGCCGCGGTCGCGCGATAGCTGCAGCTTGCCGTCGTCGGTGCCGGCCCAGATGACGCCGGGCTCGAGGGGCGACTCGGAGATCGTGGTGATCGAGCAGTACGGCACGTAGCCCGAGCCCAGGCCGCAACGCTCGGGATCCGCCGTGGTCAGGTCGGGGCTCATGTTCTCCCAGGTGTTGCCGCGATCGATCGAGCGGAACATCATCTGCGCGCCCGCGTAGACGGTCTGCGGGTCATGCGGCGACAGCACGATCGGCGTGACCCAGTTGAAGATCAGGCGCTCGACGCCCGGCGGGGTCGGCGGTGGGATGCGCGTCTGCTGCGCCAGATCCTGGTCGAAGCGCGCGTGCCCGCCCGCCTGGTAGGTGTTGTAGACCCAGCGCGAATCGGTCGGATCGATCTGGTTGTACATGCCGTCGCCGGTGCCCACGGTGGTCCAGTCTTCCAGCGTGATCATGCCGCTCGGCGCGTTGCTCGGGCCCTTCCAGGAATCGTGGTCCTGCAGGCCGGCGTAGACGTTGTAGGGATCGTCCATGTCGACGCCGATGGCGTAGACCTCGCCGATCGGGATGTTCAGGTGGTAGTCGGCGGTGCGGCCGCCGTCATACGACACGTTCACGCCGCCGTCCGAGCCGAGCATGATGCGCTGCGGGTCCTGCTCGTCCCACCACATGGTGCGGAAGTCGCCGAAGACGCCGCGGAAGAAGTTGCAGGTCCAGGTGGCGCCGCCGTCGCGCGACTCGTACATCGAGTCGCTGTTGACGATGATGTGGCTGGGATCGGCGGGATTCGTCCTGATCTGGTTGAACGAGTAGGGCGCCTTGGAGCCGGCGACGTCGATCTCGTGGCTGTGGGTCTTCACCCAGGTGCGGCCGCCGTCGGTCGAGCGGTAGACCTCGTTGCCGATCGGCCCGCCGACGGCGCTGCGGCCGCCGCCCCGCCCGCCGCCGCCTCCCGGGGGCGAGCAGGCGTCGCGGCGCACCGGCATGTCGGCGCCGCGCGGGTTGAGGTTCTCGACCACGGCGTGCAGCAGGCTCGGATTGCCGGGGTTGATGTCGAGGCCGATCCGCCCGACGTTGCCCGACGGCAGCCCGTCGAGCTTCTCCCAGGTGGTGCCGCCGTCGTCGCTCCGATACACGCCGCTGCCGGGGCCGCCGAGCACCAGCTGCCAGGGCATCCGGTGCCGCTCGTACATCGCCGCGTACAGGATGTCGGGCGACTCGCGGTTGATCACCAGGTCGATCGCGCCGGTGCCGGTATCGACGTAGAGGACCTTCTCCCAGCTCTCGCCGCCGTCGCGGGTGCGAAACACGCCGCGCTCCTCGTTGCTCGAGAACAGGTGGCCGATGGCCGCCACCCAGACGGTGTCGGGATCCGTCGGGTGCACGACGATGCGGGCGATGTGGTGCGAGTCGGTCAGGAAGGGCCCCTCCCAGCTGGCGCCGCCGTCGATCGACTTGTAGACGCCCTTGCCCGAGTACGAGGAGCGCGCCAGGTCGTTGGCGCCGGTCCCCATCCAGACGATCTCGGGGTTCGATCGCGACAGCGCCACCGCGCCCACCGCCCCGACCTCGACGCTGTCGGAGATCGGCTCCCAGGTGATGCCGTTGTTGGTCGTCTTCCACAGGCCGCCGCTACGCGACGCCGCGTAGACCGTGTACAGGTGATCGTGCAGCGGCGTCTCGGGCACGGCGATCTCGGTGATCCACGCCGAGGTGCGGAACGGCCCGATGTTGCGGAAGCTGGTGGCGTTGAGGACCTCGCCGAGCGGCGAGTCCTGGGCCGCGACAACGGGCAGCGCCGCGATCGCCGCCGCCACCACTACCAGCAAGGTGGTCTTCATTTCTTTTCCTCCCCTGGGGATGGGCGCAACGACTCCGCCTGAACGCGTCACCTGGACGGCCCAGGATCGAATACTGCCCGGTCTTGCCCGCAAGGTCCACGCGGCCGTGCGCGAGGCCGTTGCTGGGATCGTCGCCGCAAAATGCCGCCAGCAGCATTGGACGGCGTCGGCCGGGCAGACTGCGGTGAGGGTGATGGATGACTCGGCGGGCAGATTCCGCCGGGTGCCACGGCCCGTCCGGGGATTCCGCGGCGCCGCTCGTGGCATATGATCTCGGCGTTCGAGAGGAAGGTGCCCATGCAGTTCAGGTCCGCGAACGCGCGGGAGCGCATGGAGGCTGCCTGCAAACGGCTGCTCGATGCGACCCAGGGCGTTGCCGTGTGGGAGTGGGACGACGCCTATGCGGCGGCGCTGACGACGGTCGAGTCGGCCGACCAGCAGGACCTGCTCGAAACCCTGAACGCCGTGCTGCCGCACTCCTGGGACCATGTGAATATCAAGACCGCTCCGGAGCGGGTGCGCCATGTTTCCGGGGTATGGGGCGGCATCATGTCGGGCCAACGCCTGCACGTCCTCGACCCGGATACCGACCCCATGCTGTTCGCGGCCTGGTGGCCGTGGGGCAACCGCTTGAAGGCTTCCCTCCGCGTCAGCTGCCAGGCCCGCAGCGAGATCGTGGCGAAAGCGGATCCGCAAGCAATACTGCGCGGCTGTTTCGGCTTGCAGCCCGAGCGTAGGGCCGCGCCGAACGACCGCAGCGCATGATGACGTGATCACGCGCGGTTCAGCTCGCCGACCGGCCGCGCAGTTCTTCGATCCAGTCGTCGGTTCGCCGCGCGTTACGGCCCAACACGCCGATGAACCGATCGATGGGGCACTCATCCGCCGTGAATGTGGCGCGATCAAGTTCATTGGGTTGGTGCTGCAGCTCGGGGCTCGTGGCGCGTTGACATCCCGGCGCTGAGGTTCTCTCATTAGCCCATGGCTCACCACAGCGGCCGGCATTTCCTGCAGATTCCCGGGCCCACGAACGTCCCAGAGCGAGTGTTGCGGGCGATGGACCGGGCGGTCATCGACCACCGCGGGCCGGACTTCGCGGCGATGACCGCCGAGATCGCCGAGGGGTTGGGGATCGTGTTCCAGACCGCCGGCCCGGTGATCGTCTTTCCGGCGTCCGGAAGCGGCGGCTGGGAGGCGGCGCTGGTCAACACGCTGTCGCCGGGCGACCGGGTGCTGGCCTTCGATCAGGGGTTCTTTGCCGGCGGTTGGGTGGCGGTGGCGGAGCGTCACGGCCTGCGCGTGCAGACGATCGCCCACGACTGGCGGCGCGGCGTCGATCCGGCGGCCCTCGAGGAGGCCCTCGGCGCCGACGCGGGTCACGAGATCCGCGGGCTTCTGGTCGTCCACAACGAGACCTCGACCGGCGTGACCAGCGACATCGGCGCCGTGCGCGCCGCCCTCGACGGTGCCGGCCACCCTGCCTTGCTCATGATCGACGCGGTATCGTCGCTGGGCTCGATCGACTATCGCCACGACGAGTGGCGGGTCGACGTCACCGTTACCGGATCGCAGAAGGGCCTGATGTTGCCACCCGGCCTGAGCTTCAACGCCATCAGCGAGAAGGCCCTGGCTGCCAGCCGCTCCGCCGGCCTGGCGCGCTCGTACTGGAGCTGGGAGGCGATGCTGGCCGCCAACGAGCAGGGCTTCTTTCCCTACACGCCGGCGACGACGATTCTGTACGGGCTGAGGGAGTCGCTGGCCATGCTGCGCGAGGAGGGTCTCGACAACGTGTTCGCCCGCCACGGCCGTCTGGCCGCCGCCTGCCGCCGGGCGGTGGAGGCCTGGGGGCTGGAGACTTACGCCGTCGAGGAGTCCGAGGCAAGCAACACGCTGACCGCGGTGCTGATGCCCGACGGGCACGACGCCGACCGGCTCCGCGAGATCATCCTCGAGCGCTTCGACATGTCGCTGGGAACCGGGCTCGGCAAGCTGAAGGGCAAGGCCTTCCGGATCGGCCACCTCGGCGCGTTCAACGAGCTCATGCTCGCCGGCACGCTCTGCGGCGTCGAGATGGGGTTGGGCGCGGCCGGCGTCCCGTTTACGCCGGGGGGCGTGCAGGCGGCGCTGGAGATGCTCGGCGCATGAAGGAAGCTGCTATCGCCGCCGTCGCCGCCGCGATGATGGCATCCGCCTGCGCCGGCGCCGGTGGCCCGCTCGAGATCAAGTTCGGCCACGTCGGCGCCCCAGGCTCGCTGTTCGCGCTCTCGGCGGAGGAGTTCGCCCGCGTCGCCAACGAGCGGCTCGGCGATCGCGCCCGGGTGGTGGTGTTCGGCTCCAGCCAGCTCGGCGGCGACGAGCTGCTGCTCCAGAAGCTCAAGCTCGGCACCATGGAGCTGGCGCTGCCCTCGTCGATCATGTCGTCGTTCGTCGCCGAGTTCGGCCTCTTCGAGATGCCCTACCTGGTGCAGGATCGCGAGCACATGCGGCGCATCGAGCAGGAAATCGTCTGGCCGGAGCTGGCGCCGCGCGCCGAGGACGCCGGCTACGAGATCCTCGCGGTGTGGGAGAACGGCTTCCGGCACGTCACCAACAACGTGCGGCCGATCGTCACGCCCGCCGACCTGCGCGGCATCAAGCTGCGCACGCCGCGCGGCGTCTGGCGGGTGCGCATGTTCCAGAGCTTCGGCGCCAACCCGACGCCGATGGCGCTCTCCGAGGTC
>DASWHK010000142.1:0-2329 GCA_036398215.1 Acidobacteriota bacterium
GACCTGGCGGAGGGCGGCGGCCAGCTCGGCGAGCACCGCGTCCAGCTCGGCGGCCCGCGTCTCGTCCTTGGCCAGCTCCCAGGGCTTGTGGGTGTCGACGGCGAGATTGGCCGCCGCCACCAGCTTCCAGATCGCCCGCAACCCCCCCTGCAGGTCGTAGTCTTCCATCGCCGCGCGGTACTCCTGGGCGACGCGCGCCGCCTCGGCGTCCAGGCCGGTCGCCGTCGTCTTGGCCCCACCTACGCCCTCCTGCCCGCCCTCGGAAACGGCCAGCTTTCCGCCGCGGTACTTCATCGCCATCGCCACGGTGCGCTGCAGCAGGTTGCCGAGGTCGTTGGCGAGGTCGGCGTTGTAGCGGCCGACGAGCCGCTCATGATCGAACTCCAGGTCGCGCCCGAACGGCGCCTCGCGGAGCAGGAAGTAGCGGAGGGCGTCGGCGCCGAAGCACTCGGCGGTGGCCACCGGGTCCATGACGTTGCCGGTGGTCTTGCTCATGCGGCCGCCGCCGGCCAGCACCCAGCCGTGGCCGAAGACGGTCCGGGGCAGCGCCACGCCGGCCGACATCAGCATCGCCGGCCAGATGATGGCGTGGAAGCGGGTGATGTCCTTGCCGACCAGGTGCATGTCGGCGGGCCAGAAGCGACGGTAGCGCTCGCTGTCGTCGGGAAAGCCGGTGGCGGCGAGGTAGTTGGTCAGGGCGTCGAACCAGACGTAGACGGCCTGTCCCGGGTGGCCGGGCATCGGGATCCCCCAGCCGTCGGAGGCGCGCGAGACGCTGATGTCCTCGAGCCCCTCCTCCAGCAGCGCCAACAGCTCGTTGCGGCGCGTCTCCGGGCGCACGAACTCCGGGTGCTCCGCGTAGTGGGCCCGCAGCCGGTCCCGATAGTCGGACAGGCGGAAAAAGACGTTCTCCTCCTCGCGGAACTCGGGCTCCGACTCGTGCACCGGGCACTTGCCATCGACGAGGTCGCGGTCCTGGTAGTAGGTCTCGCAGGAGACGCAGTACCAGCCCTTGTAGACGCCCTCGTAGAGGTCTCCGGCGGCCTCGGCGCGCCCCACCATCGCCTCGACGGCGCGGATGTGGCGCGCCTCGGTGGTGCGGATGAAATCGTCGAACTCGACGTTGACCGCCGCCCAGGCGCCACGGAACACGCCCTCCATGCGGTCGGTGAACGCCTGCGGCTCGAGGCCCTGCTCGCGGGCCCGCCGCTCGACGTTCTGGGAGTGCTCATCGAGCCCCATCAGGAAGAACACCTCCTCGCCGGCCAGCCGCTTGTAGCGGGCGATGGTATCGGCGGCGATCTTCTCGTAGGCCGTGCCGATGTGCGGCTGGCTGTTTGGGTAGTCGATGGCGCAGGTGATGTAGAAGCTCATGTGCGTCCTGGAGGTCTTTCTCGTTCTCGCTCGGCAGAATGACCCTGGATCACTGCTCCAGGTTCTTGTGCTCGTACACGCAGAGGTCCTCGAGGTTGCAGCTCCAGCACTTCGGCCGCCGCGCGTGGCAGACCTCGCGACCGTAGCGGATCACGTTCATGTGCAGCGGGTAGGCGATCGCGTCGGGCACGTGCTCCTGAATGTCGCGGTTGGCCCGGCCCAGGTCGCCGGTCCCGAGGATCCCCAGGCGCCGGAGGATCCGATGCACGTGGGTATCGACGGGGAAGGCCGGCAACCCGAGAGAGAATAGCAGGATGCAGTTGACACTCTTGGCGCCGATTCCCTTGAAGGCCGCGAGCTCGGCGGCGGCTGCCTCCAGGTCGAGGTCTTCCAGGTAATCGAGCGACAGCTCGCCGCGCTCCTTCTTCACCCGCGCCAGCAGGTCCTTGATGCGGCGCGCTTTCACCTTATGCAGGCCGCCGACCTCGATGGCGGCGGCGATGCTGGCGACCCGCGCCGATGCGACCTCGTCCCAGCTCTCGAAGCGCCGCCAGAGGCTCGCCCAGGCGCGGTCACGGTTGGTGTCGGTGGTGTTCTGCGACAGGATCGTGAACACGACCTCGTCGAGCGGCGGCATGCGGCTGTCGGGGCGCGGGGTGCCGAAGCGCTCGCGCAGGCGCTCGTGCACCATCTCGAGCGCCTCGCGGCGGCCGCCGGCGGTCACCGCGGCGCGAGCTTGTCGGCGAGGTGCTCGGCGAGGGCATCGAGGGCGACGCGCTCCTGCCGCATCGAGTCGCGGTCGCGCACCGTCGCTTGACCGTCGTCGAGGCTGTCGAAGTCGACGGTGATGCAGAAGGGCGTGCCGACCTCGTCCTCGCGCCGGTAACGCTTGCCGATGCTGCCCTGCTCGTCGTACAGGACGTTGAAGCGCCGCTGCAGGTCGTCGGCGAGCTTG
>DASWHK010000143.1:0-14048 GCA_036398215.1 Acidobacteriota bacterium
GCCGTGGGCACCAGCAGCGCCGCCGTGAAGGCGAGCGCGGTGAGGTTCACGGCGACGGGGGAGTTGGACGGCAGCGACAGCGGGATGTTTGCAACGATGACGTCGAGCGAGAGCCAGGCGAGGAACGCACCGAGCGCTCCGCCGGGCAGCGCCAGCACGACGCTCTCGGTGAGCAGTTGGCGGATCAGCCGGCCTCGACGCGCGCCCAGCGAGGCCCGCACCGCCAGCTCCGCTTGGCGCGCCGCCCCCCGCGCCAGCAGCAGGCCCGCCACGTTCACACAGGCGATGAGAAGGATCAGACCGACCGCGCCGGCGAGCACGTTGATGGTGGTGCGATAGCTGGACGTCGCCGATTCGAGCCTCGAGGTCACCCAGGCGCTCACCTCCCCAGGAGAGCCTTCGGCTCCCGGCTCCTCGGCCATCCGCGCCGACAGTCGTTCCTGCGCCTGCTCGATGGTCACCTCCGGGCGCAGGCGGCCATAGACCGAGACCCGCCCGGTGCCGCGGCGCGAATACTCCTCCGCCGGAATGCGCAGCGGAATCGACAGCGGCGTCGTGGCGTTGAACCCGTCCGGCAGCACGCTGACGATCGTGGCGATCTCGGTGTCGAGACGGATGGTTTCCCCGAGGACGTCCGCTCGCCCGCCGTACCGGCTTTGCCAGTAGCCGTACCCCAGCATCGCCACGAGCGGGGCGCCCGGATCACAATCCTCACGCCGGAAGTCACGTCCGATGACGGGCGCGACACCGTGCATCGACAGATAATCCTCGGTGAAGTGGAGCACCTGGATGCGTTCGGGCTCCGGCCCCTCGACGATGCGGCCGCGGAAGGCACTGCCCCAACCCGCCACCGCCGTGAAGACGTCGCCGGCGGCCTGCCAGTTACGCATGTCCTCCATGGACGAGCTGGGGCGTACAGCCCGGCCGTCACGTTGGGTCTCGGGATAGACCCTGACGAGTTGCTCGGGGTCCGGATATGGCAGCGGCCGCAGCATCGTGGCGTCGATGACGGAGAAGATTGCCGTCGAGACGCCGATGCCCAGCGCCAGTGTCACGACGGCGACGGCCGACGAGCCGCGCTGCCGGAGCAGTTGACGAAAACCGCAGCGGATGTCCTGGATCAGACCGTCCATGGCTCGTGCCTCCCGTTGAGCGCGCCGAGTGAGCGCGGTATTGAACATCATCGCCTCCGACGAGCAAACAGCTCAACCGGCAGAGACCACGGGATTGCGAATCATGGGCTTGAACGGATGCATTTCGTAGCCTGAACCTCCTGCGAATCGTATGACGAAGTCGCTGCGCGACCTCGAGTTCTTCGGATTCGCCCGCAAGAAAGGCGTCAACTATTCTGGGGCCTGTTCGTTAGACCTACCAGAGGGTGCAAAGCGACGGAGCGTCAGCCCGCACCCCTCATCGCCGTGCGTTGCCCGCAGCACAAGGGCGACGGGAAGTGCGGGTTGGACCCCGATCCGGGGAGGACGATGGAAGCGACGCTCACGGAAGCCGACGTCAGAGGCATGGAGGGCGGCAGCCCCCAGGAGGCGAGCCTGATCAGGGCCTGCCAGGAAGGGGACCAGACGGCCTTCAACCTGCTGGTGTGGAGGTGGGAGAAGCCCTTGTTCAACTTCACCTACAAGTACGTCGGGGACGCGCACCTGGCCCAGGACCTGGTCCAGGAGACGTTCCTGCGGGTGCTGAAGTCGATCCGGGGCTACGAGCACCGCGGCGCCTTCTCGACCTGGCTCTACAGGATCGCCGTGAACCTGTGCAAGGACCACTTCCGGAAGAAGCGGGTCCCCATGGTCTCGCTCCACGACTACTACACGACCTCTTCGGGCGATCGGGTCTACGTCAAGGACTGCTTGGCCGACGAGCGGGCCGGCTCCGACGAGGCCCTGGCCGCGGCGGACCGGGAAGAGCTGGTGCGGCGGTTGCTGGCCGGGCTGCCGGAGGAGCAGCGAATCGTGATCTTGCTGAAGGAGTACCAGGCCCTGAAGTTCCGCGAGATCGCCGAGGTGCTCGACGTGCCCGAGGGCACGGTGAAGGCGCGGCTCTACCGCGGCCTGCGCACGATGCGGGAGCAGCTCGAAAGCAGCGGCATCACGGGGATCGGATCAGCAGGGGGTGTGCGATGAACAAAGCCTGCAGCTACGGGGAGGAGCAGCTCGCCAGCCTGCTCTACGAAGACGGCGACGAGGTCGAGATGGCCGAGCTGCGCGCCCACCTGGCCGGGTGCGTTGCTTGCCGGGCCGAGCTCGAGGACCTCACCTCGACGCGGGACCTGCTGTCGGCCTGGCCGAACGCGGTCAACGTCCCCCGCATGGTCTACGTGAACGAGCGCTCGGGCTTTCTGGCCAGGGCGCGGCGCTGGGCAGACGAGATCGGCGGCCCGGGGCTGCGAGCGGTGCTCCAGCCGATCATGGCCGCCGCCGCCATGCTCGTGGTGCTCGTGGCGGCTGCCGCAATGCTCGACCTGAGGGTGGCGTCCGACGGCAGCCTGCAGATCGGTCTCGGAGGCGGCCCGCCGGCGGCCGAACGGATCGCCGATGCAGCAGGCGGCGCAGCGAGCGACACAGCGGGCGGCGCAACGAGCGACACCGCAACCAGCACAACGAGCGACACAGCGGGTGGCCCAGCAAGCGACACCGCGGGCGGCGCAACGAGCGACACAGCGACCGGCGCGACGAGCGACGCAGCGGGTGGCCCAGCGGGCGGCGCAGCGGGCGCAACCGCCGCCGGCATCAGCAAGGAGGAATTCGAGGAGGGCCTCACGGAGGCGGTTGCCCACATGGAGGAGCTGTTCCGATCGCGCAGCGACGAGGAACGGCGGCTGCTCCTCGCCGCCATCGACGAGCGCATGCAGGAACAGGGGTTGGCGATGAGCGAGGAGCTCCGCGGCGCCGTGGGTGCCGCCTTCGCCGACATCCAGCAGCAGCAGGAGAGCGACCTGGGGCTGGTCTTCTCGGCGATCGACGAACTAGGTGTCATCACCGGGTCGGAACTGCAACGAATGAACAATATCCTGGCCTCGCTGATGCAGCGCGGGCCGGACTTCGAGGAGGAGTAATCGCGATGAGAGAGTCGAAGGACCGGAAGGGTCCCCAGGCGGGGGCGCTGCTCGTAATCACGGCCATGATCCTGGCCCTGTCGTCCGGTGCTGCCCTGACGCAGACCGCCGCCGAAGCGCAGACTGCGGCAGAGGCGCAGGTCGCCGCGGAGGCACAGACCGCCGCGGAGGCACAGACCGCTGGGGAGGCGCAGGCCGCCGTGCAAGCGCGGACCGCGACGGAGGCGCAGGCCGCGACGGAGGCGCAGGCCGCCGGACAGGCGCGGGCCACAGCAGCGAGGCAGACCGCCGCGGAGGCGCAGGATGCCGCCCGCCGGAGGGCCCAAGACCGGATGGCCCAAGAAATGATCTATGTGGGCGAATGGGGGATCGAGAACGAGGGTGCCCAGCTCCCGCAGGACATCCGCATCATGCAGCGGATCGTCAGCACGGCCCTGGGCGAGATCGAGGCCCCCGAGCTCCCGGAGGTGCTCCAGGGAGAGCCCGAGTCGGCGGGAGCGGCCCGCGGCTCCGGAGGGGGCTACGCCTACGCCGGCAGTGGCCAGGCACCGGCCTTCTGGACCCTCAACGTCTCCGGGGGCCGTGTATTCAACATCGGCAACCGTGAGGTGACCGGCTTCTACATGCAGGGATACGGCTACCTGTTCACCGTGAATTGGCGCGTGGTCCCCCGGGGCATCGCCGGCCTGAGTGAGGGGACGGCCGAGGCGTTCCGCGTCCGCAGCTCCGAGCTCGACGTGCTGGTGCGCGAGGCGCGGCGCGCCGCGGAGGCCGGGCGTGCGGAAGAGTCCCGTGCGGCCGGCGAGGCGGAAAGGGCGCTGGAGCAGGAGCGCGAGCGGGTCGAGGAGCGACAGGCCGCGTGGGAGCTCTGGTCCGCCCAGTACCGGGAGAGGCTCGCCGAGGGGTTGCGCGACGTGGTGGCGCTCTACGGCAGCACGCTGAACCGCGCCGCGCCGGAGGAGTCCATCACCTTCATCGCCGACTTCGGCGGTGGAGAGTCCGAGACGGTTACCGTGAGCGCCCGCCGCGGCGAGCTCAGCGGAGCAAGCCGGGACCAGAACCTCGCCGCCGTACGGATGGCCAAGGGGGAGACGGGGGTCTCCGGCACCTTGCGCACCGAGCTGAAGATCATGGCGGAGATCATCGACAGCTCCCTGCAGGTCCAGCGTGTGGGCGAGGCCCGGGTCGTCTATGCCGACCAGGCTCAGTTCTTCGGGGGCGACTCCGGATACCAGTACGTCCCGGGCTACGGAGTGCTCTTCCGCAAGGCGGCGCGGCTCAACCTGGCGACTCGGATGATCCAGGCGGTGGCCCCCTCCCGCGTCGAGCCCGGTGTCACCGTCCAGTCGCTGCGCCAGAGGATGGAGGAGAACACCGACGAGCAGCGCCAGGTCTATGGCGAGCACCTGGCGGACCTGAAGCAGAAGACGGCCGAGGTGCTGGCCACCTACGGCCCCACGCTCACCGGGATGGGAGACGACGAGTGGGTCGGGGTGTACTACAACGTGGGCTCGGCCGCCGGGCTCCTCGAGGGCGGCATCACCGACTTCCTGGTCCAGGCCCGAATGCGAGACATCCGGGAGGCCGGCGGCCAGGCAGACGGCGCCGCCTGGCTGCTCGAGCGTTTGGTGACCAACGAGAAGCAAGACCCGGAGCCGGCCTGAGCTCGCTCAAGATCGTTTGGTAACCAACGAGAAGCAGGACCCGTGCCCGCCTGAAATTCTTCAGGCAGCGCCGTCGTTGGCGGTGTTCCCGCGGAGCGCGAAGAACAGCGAGACGGCGAGGATCAGCACCTGGAACTCCATGCCGCGGCCTTCGTTGCCGGTCCCCATGTTGACCGAGTTCCAGCCGTGCTGCATGTGAACCAGGCCGATGGCGCCGACCATGACGATCGAAAAGATGGCGCCACCCGCGCGCGTCGCCCAGTCCGGTCCGGCGCCACCCCAGAGGATCAGCAGCGCGCCCGTCACCTCCATCGTCGCGAGCAGGTAGACCATCACGATCGGCATGCCCATCATGTCGGCCATGCCCTGGGCGGCGGGGAACTTGGCGCCTCCGTGGAAGAGGAAGATCGCCGCCAGCGCGGCGCGGGGTAGCCAGTGGGCAACCGTGGTCATGGGGAGAGCTCCTAGCTGGACTTCGTGAACGGCCTACCTGCAACTAGTACGACGTTCACGGAGCGCCGGTCAATGTAAGGAGCCGGCCACGGCGGGTCTCGGGTGTCAGCGCGGGCACTCACCCTTCGGAAAGCGGATCGAGATCGGCTGACACGACATCCAGAGGTTTCGGGTGTGAGTGTGGTCGCTTACCCTTCGGGTCGCGGCTTCGGACGCTCCTCGCCGCGTCCTTCGAGGGCCCGCTCGACGGCCTCCTGGAGATCGTCGAGGTCGAGCGGCTTGAGCAGCACGAGCGCGCCGTTGTCGAGGCTGACGGCGGAGATCGAGCCCGGGTTCCCCGTCACGTAGATCACCGGTAAGCCCGGCGTCTCGGCGTCGATGCGGGCGGCGAGCTCGGCACCTCCCATGCCCGGCATCTCGACGTCGGTCACGAGGACGCCGATCTCATCGCCACATCGCCGCGAAAGCTCCAAGGCCTCTTCGCCGCTCGACGCTTCCAAGACGCGAAACCCGGCGCCCAACAGGCAGCGGCCGAAGACGGCGCGGATCTGATCGTCGTCATCGGCCAGCAGGACGCAGGGCGCGGCCGGGGCGGTGGCGCCCTCGTGTCGGGCGCCCGGTCCCCCTGCGCCGGAAGCTCGTCCGGGGGCCCCTTGTGGGCCGACTTCCCCGTGGCTTCCCGCCAGGCCCGCCCTCCGGCCACGCGCTCTCCTGGGCTCCTTGTTCACGAGCCGCCCTTCGGTTTCGCGCGCCGCCTCTCGTATCGACGACACCCGCCGATACGGAACTACATAATTACGGAATACGGACGTCCGTATCCTACCGCCTTATGGCCAATAAGCAAATGGGAACGACGAGGGTGGGGCCGCGTGGCGGAGAGACCACGCGCAAGCGCGGGCAGGTGAAAAAGACGCTGTGGATCAACGAGGACGAGGACAAGGAGCTGCGCAAGATCGCCTACGAGGAGCACCGCAGCGAGGCGAGCATCGTGCGCGAGGCGCTGCGCTCCTACCTGGGTCTCGAGGAAGAGTGAGGCGACATCCGAGCGCCCCCGGCGCGGCCGACGATCTTTGGCGAGGCCGTCGCCGCCGATGGGCAACTAATGACCTCCCGCCGCCTCCAGGAACTTCTTCGCCATCTGCGGCCCGATGCCGGCGTCCTCGTGCTTGAAGAACACGTAGGCGTCCTGCCAGGCCTGCGACGCGACCTTGTCGGCCCAGGCGGCGGTCTGGGCATCGTCGTAGTCGGACTTGCGCAGGCGTAGGTAGCCCCAGCTCGCGGTGGCGACGATCTCGGCGTCGGCCTCGTCGGTGTCGGCGGAGACCAGCGCCGCGCCGTGATCGCGAAGCGCGGCGTGAACGGCGTCGTCGCTCCAGCTCGCGTGGCGGAACTCGAAGGCGGCGCGAACGTCGCGCGGCAGCGCGCCCAGGAATGCCTTCAGGCGCTCGAGGTCGGCGCGGAAGTTGGGCGGAAGCTGGTAGAGCACGACGCCGAGCCGCTCGCCCAGGACGGCGATCGCCGACAGCATGTAGTCGAGCACCTCGCCGCTGTCCTTCAGCCGCTTGAAGTGGGTGATGCGCCGCGACGCCTTGATCGCGAAGCGGAAGTCCTCGGGGACCTGCGCCGCCCAGCCCTCCAGCACACCCGCCTTGGGAAGCTGGTAGAAGGTGTTGTTGATCTCGACCGCCGGAAGCTGGCTGCCGTAGTAGCCCAGCATGTCCTTGGCGGCGAGCTCCTCCGGGTAGAAGGGCCCCTTCCAGGCCTTGTAGCTGAAGCCGCTGGTGCCGGCATACAGGTTCATCGCCGCTGTCCCTGCCATTTGCGCTCGAAGGCCCCCGCGGCGCGATCGAGGACCCGCCGGGCTTCCGCCGCGTCACCTGCGCCTTCGATCTCGACCGAGGCCAAGGCCAGCACGGCCGTCGATCGAGAGCACATCATGATTGCCGCGCGCATACGCGGAAGGTACCAGGGCAACGAGGACCCGACACCCGCCGGCGGTAGATCAGCGTCGCCTGGCCGATCACGCGGCCTTATTGACTAAGTCATAGAACTTAGTTATGTTTGGGCGATGAAGACGGTCACGATCCACGAGGCCAAGACCCACCTGTCCCGCCTTATCCAAGAGTGCGTCGAGGGCGAGGAGATCATCATCGCGAAGCGCGACCGGCCGATGGTGCGGCTGGTACCGGTGGCGGGCGCACGCGCCGAGCGCGTGCTCGGGTTGCACCGCGGCCAGATCGAGATCTGCGAGGGATTCGACGCTCCCCTCGAAGACTTCGCGGGGTACGAGTAGGTGGCCGGCTTCTTGCTCGACACCCACGCTTTCCTGTGGATGGCGAGCGGCGATCCTCGTCTCGGTGACTCCGCCGCGGCGACCATCCTGCGCAACGACACCGACCTCTACCTCAGCGTCGCGAGCGTCTGGGAGCTTGCCATCAAGTCGTCGCTCGCTCGATTGAAGCTCCATCTCCCGCTTGAAATGCTGGTTCGACAGCAGCGCGAGCGGAACGCGATCCGCCTGCTGGACGTCGCTCTCCAGCACGCGCTTCGGGTCGAGATGCTGCCCTTCATCCATCGCGATCCATTCGACCGGCTGCTCATCGCCCAGGCCCTCGAGGAAGACCTGACGATTCTCAGCCGTGACGATCTCCTCGATGACTACGCGGTTCGCCGCGTCTGGACGTAGCCGGTGTACCGCTGCCGGGGGCGATCCGCCTTCTTCGCGGTCGCGGTGCTCGTCGGCTGCTCGGCCGGCACGCCGGCGGCGTGGGCCCAATCGTCGGGAGGCGAGCGTCGCTGGCAGGTCGAGGGCTACGGCGGCGTGATGTTGGCCGGCGGCTCCGGCGAAGGCACCGCAACGCTGCCCGTGCCGGGCCCGCCGATCGCAACCTCGAGCCCGGTCTTTCCGTCGCGGCGGGTGCCCTCATGGTTCTTCGGCGACGGCGCCTCGCTGTTGAACCTGGTCAACGAGCAGTTCGACGTGCCGGCCGCGATCCAGCCGCTCGATGCGGCGCTGGGCGGATCGGGGCTGCGGCGCGGCAACTCGGTTGCCGGCGGCGTGCGCGTGCGGCGCGCCCTCACCTCGCGCTACGCCGCGGAGCTCAGCCTCGACTTCTTCCCCACCTCGGCCGAGCTGAGCGAGGAGCTCCTCGCGGCCGCCGGCGCCACGCGTGACAGCTTCGTGCCGGCCTTCGTGGGATTGCTGGCCAGCGGGCCGTTCACGGACGTCGACGTCCAGGCATCGTCGGCCAGCGGTGGCTCGGCGCGGGAGATCGCCGCCACCGGGGCGCTGATCTACGAGCTCGGTCCGGCGGGCGGCTTCGCCCCCTACTTGACGTTCGGCGGCGGCGTGATCACGAGCGTCGGCGGCGGCGCGGCCGTGACGCTGGAGGGGCGCTACCGGTTCCGGATCCTCGGCGAGGTGCCGATCGACGAGACCGATCGGGTGACGATCCGCCATGAAAGCCGCACGACGCTGACCGGCGTCGTCGGCGCCGGGTTGCGGCGCGACCTGACCGACCGCTGGGGCGTCCGCGTCGACGGCCGCGTGCTGATCGGCCCGCGCACGACCCGCGTCTTGATCGATACCGACCCGGCGGTCGCGCAGGGCACGCCGGCCGACTTCATCGAGTCGTTCACCACGCCGTCGATCCAGTTCAGCAACAACCCCTCCACCGGCCGCGAATCGACGCTCGGCGGCCCGCCGCTTCGGGACTTCGAGGCGTTCACGGCCGGCGGCCTGCAGGCCCGCATCCTGATCACGGCCGGCGTCTTCGTGAGGTTGTGAGCTCTCGAAGGCGCCCTTCGCCGGGGTTGGCTGGCCAGGCTAGGGTAGCGGCGGCAGCCGCAGGTGGAAGATGCCCAGACCGTGGGTGGCGGCCACGAGGATCCGCTGTTCCGGGACGATCTCCAGGTCCACCATCAGCGCCTCGGGGAAGCCGACGCCGGCCAGGGCCCAGCTCGTGGCGCCGCCCCGCAGGACCAGCGGACCGTAGTCGGTGCCCGCGTACAGGTCGCCGGCGAGGTCGTCGTAGGCCAGCGTGTTGATCGGTAGGTCGCCGACGTCGAAGTCCAGGGAGGTGAACGCCGCCTGACCGGACTGCGGGTCGAAGACGACCTGGAAGATGTGGCCGGGAGTGGCCGGCGTCAGCGTGTTGAAGCCCGAGTAGGAGACGTACGCCACGTTCGGGTCCGAGCGATCGACGACGATCCGGGTGACGAAGCGGTTCGGCGTCGAGGGCGTATCGATGCGCCAGAACACCACGCCCGGGCCCGGCGCGTCGGCGTTCTTCGCCACGAACAGCCGCCCGAAGTTGGTGGCCGCCCACAGGGTCCCGGCGTCGGCCGGCGTGCGCTCCGCCGCGACGATGATGCCGCCGGCGCGGTCGCTGCCGTAGAAGTCGCTGGTCAGATCACCCGGCTTGCGGCTGGCGCTCTCCGGCGTTGCGCCGCTTGCGAAAGGATACGGCACGCCGAGCGGCACCCAGTCGCCGCACCGCACGGCCGTCGAGCCGCCGGGGAAGCGGCAGCTCGCCTCGAGGAACCCCTGCTCGCCGCCGTTGTTCTTCGTCCGCCAGACGTGCTGGAAGCCGGTGAACTGCGTGTCGGGGTTGACCCGATCGAAGGTGATGAACTGGCGGCCGGTCGACTGGGTGATCGTGTTGCGCTCGTCGCTGTCGCGAATCGGATCGTCGGTTCGCACCCACAAGCCCGCCGCCCCGTTGCGGAAGTTGGTGAAGAACCGGTCGCTCTGGAAGCTGGCGAACAGCACCTCGGGCCGCGCCGGATGGAAGCCGCTCGCCGACGTGCCGTCGCCGAACGGAAACAGCGACCTCCAGACGCGCGGCGGGTCGCTGCCGTCCATCCAGATCGTGCTGTTGTCCTGCAGCCCGCCCAGCATTCGCCCCAGCGGATCGCGCGGGTCGAGCGCGACGTTGTAGAACTGCAGCGTCTGCAGCCCCTTGTTGAGGAAGTGCAGCCGCTGCGGCACGTTGGCGAGCATCGTGTTGCATTGCGGCGGCGCGCCGCTTCCGCAGAGCCGGGTGTTGCTGACGAACACGCCGTCGTTGCGCACCACGCCGCCGTCGGACCCGACGAAGGCGATCGACGGGTCTACGGGGTGGAAGACGATGGCCCGCACGTCGACGTGGCTGGTGTTGCGCGGGTTCTGCGCGTCGTTGCCGAAGCCGTTGAAGTTGACGCCGCCGTTCGTCGATCGGATCGTCGGCTCGCCGAAGTTCGGCGACTGGACGCCGCCGACCAGCACCGTGTCCGGCTGCCCCTCGGGCACCGCCACCACCAGGTCGTAGAAGCACTGCGACGTGCAGATCGCCCGGCTGGTCCACCCCGGATGCGCCGGGTCGTTGGACGACAAGCGGATCCAGGCGCCGGTGTTCGAGAGGCTCTCGCCGCCGCCCGTGACCAGCGACGCGGCCGGCACGTCGGCGTTGTCGAGCCGGTAGAGCGCCTGCGGCGGCCGCGCCTCGGTGCCGTTGTACACGTACATCCGCGTCCGCCCGCCCAGCACGGTCAGGTCGAACATCGCGAGGTCGCGGAACCGCCCGCCGTCGACGACGGCGAAGACCGGCTTGAACGATCCGTCCCCGCCCTCCAGCGACGGCGCCGAGCGGTGGATGGCGTTGTTCCAGGCCACTGCGTAGACGATGTCCGGGTTCTTCGGGTCCAGCTTGACGTGTCGGACGCCGAACATCGTGTCGCCGACGCCGGCGCCGAGGTGCGGGTTGGGCGGAATGACGGGATCGAGGGGAGGCACCCAGATCAGCGACCAGCTCAGGCCGCCGTTGCTGGTCTTGTAGAGCCCGACCCGCGGCTGCGGGAACCCCGGCGTCTGCGTCTGGCCGCCGCGCACGCCGGTCATCCCCACCATGGCGCTGGTTGTGGCTACGTAGATCGTCTGCGGGCTGCGCGGGTCGACCACCACCGTGCTGATGCCGCGGGTAAAGGTGAAGTCCATCGCCACGGACGAAACGGCCGGATCGGTGATCATCGTCGAGACGCGGCCCCAGCGGTCGCCGCCGTCGGTGGAACGGTAGAGGCCGGTGCCGGCGCCGGAGTTGTTCGGCTGATTGGTCTCGCCGGTGCCGACGAAGATCGTGTTGCCGCTCGCATCGTTGGGATCGAGCGCCAGGGCGCCGATGCTGTTGGTGCCCAGCCCGCGCCCGACCCAGCTCCACTTCGGGTCGTCCGGGTGCATGGCGTCGTCGGTGCGCCACACGCCGCCGCCGGCCGCGCCCACCCACAGCCGGCAGGGCCCGTCCAGCGTGCAATGCGGCGAGATCGCCAGCGCCGCAACCCGCCCCGAGACGTTCTCGTTGCCGCCGGCGAGGCTCACCTCGGGGCCGAGACTCACCCAGGCCGATTCGCCGGTCGACTCGCCGCCTCGATAGGCGGTGTTCCGGAACACCCAATACCTGGTGCTCGCCGCCTGGATCACGAGCGGGTGCCCCGGAAACAGCGGGTAGGCGCGCTCGTAGGCCAGCAGGCCCGCGTAGCCGAGCGGCTCGAAGGGCGGCTCGGCCTGCTGCGCCTGCCCGGCGCCGCTCTCGCCAGCTGGCGGCTGCGCCTGGCCGGCGCCGCTCCCGCCACCGGGCGGCGGCGTCGGTCCGTTGCCGGATGCCTGCGCCACGGCGCTGCTCACCAATGCGCCGAGGACCACGAGGTGGACGATGCCGCGCGAAGAGCCAGCCAGCATTCGCGCATGATACATCTGCGCGGCGGCGTGCTGCACGGCGGATCGGTGCCTTGGACGTCGGGCGGCGCCCGGCCAGATCCCCTACGTCACCACGAAGCGGCGCACGTGCGTCTCGTCCGGCGGCGCCGTTCGCAGCGAGACGGCGACCAGCACCGCGGCGTTGGCGACCACGCCCCAGATGCCGGGGTGGATCTGCTGCCACTGCAGTCCGGGGTAGCGGGAAAACAGCACGACGACCCCGACGCCGGCCAGCATCCCCGCGATCACGCCGGCGCGCGTCGCCCGCGGCCAGAAGAAGGTGGCGAGCAGCAGCGGGAAGAACTGCGCCAGGAAGCCGTACGAGAACAGCAGCAGCCAGACCAACGAGAAATCCGAGAAGGCGGCGAAATAGTAGGCGATCCCGGCGATCACCACGACCAGGAAGCGAATCAAGCGGCGCTCCGCGCGATCGTCGAGCTCCGGCTTGAACCAGACCTTGTAGAGGTCGTTGACCAGGATCGAGCCGGCGGCGTGCACGAGCGCGTCGCCGGTCGACATCGAGGCGGCCAGCGCGCCGGCGCAGAACAGCCCGACAACCACCGCCGGCAGCCCCAGCGAGGTGATGATCGTCGGCAGGATCGCGTCGCTCGGCTGCACCCCGGGGAAGCGCAGGATGCCCGAGAAGCCGATGAACAGGATCGGCACCAGGAAGATCTGGAAGGTCGGGTACCAGACGACCGTTTGCTTCAGCGTCCGCACGTCGCGCGCCGTGTAGATCTTCATGAAGTAGTGCGGCCAGAGGCTGAAGCCGAACACCGAGATCGCGATGGCGCTGCTGTAGCCGCCCCAGGTCCAGCGGTTGCCGGCGTCGTCCAGCCCCGGGGCGGTGAGCATCTCGGGAACGGCGGCGGCCAGCGCCTCGAACATCGGCCCGACGCCGCCGTACAGGTGGATGGGGAGATAGAGGCCCAGCCCCCAGGCCAGCGCCATCATGAACATCCCCTGGAAGGTGTTGGTCCAGCCGACCCCCATGGCGCCGCTCGTGTACACGTAGACGAGTACGACGCCGTAGGCGATTGCGGCGCCGGCGGCGGGCGGGATGCGCCCTTCGGTGACCACGTCGAAGACGTAGCCGGCGCCCTCCATCTGCAGGATCAGGTAGGGCAGGAAGCACAGCAGGCTGATCACCGCCATCAGCCCCGACAGCGCCGGACTCTCGAAGCGGTGGGCGAACAGCTCGGCCTGGGTAACGTAGCCGAAGCGGCGGCCGAGCGCCGCGACCCGCGGCCCGAAGAAGTACCAGGGCGCCAGCCCGACGGTGCCGTAGGAAAGGATGTAAAAGGCCGCGGCGCCCCGCGAGTAGGCCCACCCCGGCCCGCCGAGAAACGCGAACGCCGAGAAGATCGACGCCCCCATCACGAAGTACATCACCAGAAAGCCGAAGGCGCGGTCGGCGGCGACGTAGCCGACGGTCGAGGCCGAGGCCCGCCTCCCCGAAAGGACGCCGACCAGCAGGGTCACCAGCAGATACGCGAAGGTGACCAGCGTGACGACCAGCCAGCTTTCCATCAGAGCCCGCGTGCCGGCCGGGGCGCGGCGCTCATTCCAGCCTCCCGCGCCGGTCCTCCCAGCGGTAGAGGGCCAACAGCGAGAAGAAGCAGGCGAGCAGCAAGACGAGCAGGTAGAACAGCGCCAGCGGGATGCCGAACACGAAGGGCCGCACGCGGCTGAACAAGGGATACAGCGGCCACATGGAGGCCAGGAAAGCGCCGACGAAAGTTGCCGTGACGGCGCCGTAGGCGCGGCGCTCGCCGGCGCTCAGCGCCGACGAGAACAATCGCGGCCGGCGTTCTCGACGCCGGCTTGCAGAACCAGGGCCCATTGGCGCCCGCCCGTCCCTGCGCTTGGTGTCAGCTCTCCGCGATGCAGTAGAGGAACCGGTAGCCACGCAGGTAGATCTCGCCGTCGACGATCGCCGGTGAGGCGTCGAAGCCGTCGTCCAGGGTGTTGGCGCCCACGACCTCGAACGCCTCGCCGTGCTCGAGAACGACGGTGTGGCCGCCACGGCTGGTGATGTAGACGCGGCCGGCGGCGCCGACCGGCGACGAGAACACCTCGTCGACGCCCTCGAGCCGCTGCAGAGCGTAGTGCGGCTCTCCGGTCCTGGCGTCGA
>DASWHK010000144.1:0-4543 GCA_036398215.1 Acidobacteriota bacterium
GCGCGCACCCGCGCCTTCAGCACGTCGAACTCGGTCGACTTGGTGACGTAGTCGTCGGCGCCGGCCTGGATCCCGTCGACCAGTGCGCTGCGGTCTTCGCGCGCCGTGAGGATGATCACCGGCACCTGGTACAGCGCCGAGTCCTTGATTCGCCTGCAGGTCTCGGTGCCGGACAGCCCCGGCATCTGCAGGTCGAGCAGAATGCAGTCGACCGGATCGAGGCTCAACAAGGCCAGCGCTTCCTCTCCTGAGTGGGCCTTGACGACCTCGTAGTTCTCCTCTCGCAAGCGCTCGGCAAGCTCCTCCAGGTAGGTGATGCTGTCGTCGACGGCGAGGATCTTCTTGGGGCCCAGAAGCGTGGCGCTGTGGACGCGGTCGCGCGACTCGCGGGCCGAGCGCAGCATGGCGTTCAGCCGCGCCAGGACCACCTCGGCCCCCTCGGTCTTGCGAACGTAGGCGTCGACCCCGGCGTCGAGCGCTTCGACTTCGCCGGCGACGCCCTCGGTGGCGGTCAGCAGCAGGCATGGCGTCGTGTGGAGGCCGGGATCGAGACGGATGCGCCGCACCACCGCCACGCCCCCGAGGCCGGGCATGATCCCGTCGACGATGATCCCGTCGGGGCGGACATCGGAAGCCTTGCGGAGTCCTTCTTCGCCGGAGGCGGCGAGCAAGGCTCGATACCCGGCGCCGCGCAGCCGGGCGCCCAGCTCCTCCCGGAAGGTGAGGCTGTCGTCGATCACCAGCACCGTCGGCGTGGCCGGGTCACGCCTCGCCTGCGGATAGACGAGCGCCGCGACGCGGGCCACCACGTAGGCGGTTTCGTAGGGCTTGCCGACGTACTCGTCGGCGCCCTGCTCGAGGCCACGGATCCGATCGGCCACTTCCGCCTCCGTGGAGAGCATGATGACGGGAAGCGCCGCCGTCGCCGCGCTGGTCCGTAGCTCGCGCAGAAAGTCGACGCCGTCGCCGTCCGGCAGAACGACGTCGAGAACCACCACGCAAGGCGCCTTCCCGGCGACCGCGGCGCGTGCCTCGGCCAGGCTGTTGCACAGCGTGGTGTCGAGGCCGGCAGCCCGAAAGGCGGCGTCGAGGTCCATCTGGACCGTCAAGCTGTCGTCCACGATCAAGACGTTGCTCATTCCTTCGTTTCCCTTACGACCTCTCGCGACGCACGCGGGACCGCCGCCAAGAACGACCCGATGTCGCGCAGCGGCAGCACATGGGAGGCGGCGTCGAGCGCCACGGCTTCGCCCGGCATCCCCCAGACGACGGAGGTCGCCTCGTCCTGCGCGATGGTCAGCCCACCGGCGGCGCGGACGGCGAGCATGCCGGCGGCGCCGTCCTTGCCCATGCCGGTCAGCAAGCAAGCGATGGTCTGCTCGCCGGCCTCGCGGGCGAGCGACTCGAACAAGACGTCGACCGATGGCTTGCAGGAATGCCGCTCGGGGCCGTCGTCGAGCCGCAGGCGGCCGTTGTTGAGCTCGAGATGGCGGCCCGGCGGCGCCATCAGCACGGCCCGCGCCGCCCGCGACAGGGCCTCGTCGTGGCGCGCATAGCGCACCGGGATGCCGGTTTGCGCCGCCAGCCACTCCGCCATCGCCTGCGCGAAAGGCTCGGCGATGTGAATGACCAGCAGGATCGGGAGCGCAAAGCCCGAAGGCAAGGTTGAAAGCAGGTCGAGAACGGCGCCCGGTCCCCCGGTCGAGGCGCCGATCGACACCACACGAGCGGGCCTGGTGGGCGTACCCGGCAGCGGGACACTCGCGAGGGCAGCGCTCGCGGCGTGCCTCGTCGGGCCGAGCCGCCCACGCAGATGGGTGATCACACGGACCCGGGAAACCAACCGGAGGGCCTCCACAAGCTGGCGCGCCCAGGCGTCGTCGGGCTCGCTGCCTGAGGGTTTCTCGAGCACATCGACGGCGCCGGCGGCCAGCGCGTCATAGGTCCGAAACAGCTCGCCCCGGTTGGTCGATGCTGAAACGACGAGAATGGGGGTCGGGCAATACGCCATGATGTACTCGGTCGCCGACAGTCCGGTCATCACGGGAAGCATCATGTCCATCGAGATCACGTCGGGCGCCAGACGCTCGCACAGCTCGATGGCGGCCTTGCCGTCGCCGGCCTCGCCGGCGACCTCGAAGCCGGGCGTCGTTTCGAGGATTTCGACGATGTACTTGCGGATGGTCTGCGAATCCTCGACCACGAGCACGCGGGTGGGATCCATGGCTAGACCAGCCGCCGGATGGTCTCGAGCAAGTCCTTCTGATCGAACTCGCTCTTGACGATGTAGGCGCGGGCGCCGACGTCCTTGCCGCGGCGCTTGTCCTCGGGGTTGGCGCGCGAGGTCACCAGGATGGCCGGGACCTCGCGCAGCGTCGGTTCCCGCCGGGTCTGAGCGATGAACTCGAAGCCGTTCATACCGGGCATTTCGATGTCGACGATGAAGACGGCGTAACGACGCGCCCTCGCTTTTTGCAGGGCCTCCTCGGCGGAAACCGCCAGATCCACCTCGTAGCCGGCCGACTCCAGGATGCTCTGCTCCAACATGCGAGTCGTCAGCGAGTCGTCGATGACGAGCAGCCGCGGCGGGGAGGCGGCCGGCTCCACCTGAGGCCCCGGCCCCGACTGCAGGGCGGCCTGCACGAGGGGACCGGGCGCCAGGACCAAAGCGGGCGCGCTCTCCTCGGTGACGACGGCGCCCGCAACGACCGAATCCTCGTCGAGGTACTCGGGGAGGCTGCGGACCAGGACGTTGTCGACGCCGCGCAGTCGCTCGACGCCGAAAGCGGCCCCCTGGCCGCCGGCGTGCAGGACGATGGCAGTTTGTAGGCCGTTGACGTCCGCGGGCTTTGGCTGCCACCCCAGGGCCCGACGCAAGGGAACGAAGGGAATGGCCGTTCCGTCGACGACGATTCGTTCGCCGTCGGCGGTCCGGGAGATGTCTTCGGGCTTCAAAGCCACCGCTCGGCGAACGCTGTCGATCGGCACGAAGGCGGTGAACCCTTCCGCTTCGATTTCTAGCGCCGGCAGTGCCGACAGCGACACCGGCACCACGAGCTCGACCGTCGTGCCCTCGCCCGGCACCGTGCGGATGGTGACCTCTCCCCGGAGGCCGGCGATCGTGCTGCGCACGACATCGAGGCCGACGCCACGGCCCGAAACTCCGGTCAGCTCGGCGGCAGTCGAGATCCCGCCGCGCAGGAGCAGCTCCGTGAGCTCGTCGAGGTCCAGGGCCCGGACCTCACCCGGCGAGGCGAGCCGCCGCTCGACGGCGACGCGACGGACGGCGTCGATGTCGATCCCGGCGCCGTCATCGCGGCAAGAGATCGCCACCCGGTGGCCGCGCCGCTCGATCGCGATCTCCACCGTGCCGGCAACCGGTTTTCCAGCCGCCGAGCGCTTCGCGTTGTCCTCGATCCCGTGGGCGACGGCGTTGCGCACGATCTGTCGCAGCGCGGTGCGCAAACCGGCGAGGGCGTGGGCATCGACGCGCGTATTGACGCCGGAGGCCCGAAACTCGACCTGCTTGCCGAGCGCCGTAGCCACGTCACGCACGGTTTGCTGGAGCTCGGTGATGAGCGTGTCCGCCGCGATCAGGCGCAAGTCCGCGGCGGCGCGCCGGACCTCGGTCAGCAGCGATGTTGCAGCCGCGACGCCGTTCAGGATCTGCTCGCGCCCATCCCCCAGGGCGACGAGCAGGTCCTCGACCTTTTGCACCGAACCGACGCCACGACCGCGTTCCAGCGCCGCGGCAAGGCCACGGGCATACTCCGCTGCTTCATCCAGTTGTTGAAAGCCGCGCCGCGCCCGTGCCACGGACGCCGCCGCCGCTTCGATGCCCTCCAAGAGCGAGTCCATCTCGGCCATGTGGATGCGGACCGTCGACAGGTCGGCGTCCGGCGCCGGCCGTTCCTTCGCCGCGGAGGAGGCGGCTGCGGTTGCCGGCGCGTCGAGCGCGGCAAGCAATACCCGCATCTCGTCGAGGATGGCCAGCGCTCCGTCGACAATCGCACGCTCGACGCCGCCATCGCCTTCCCGAAACGGCGACAGCAACCCCTCGATGCCGTGGGCCAGATCGCCGATCTCCGCCTGTCCCACGACCCGTGCCGCCCCCTTGAGCGTGTGGGCGTGGCGCAGGAGCGCCCGCACCTGCTCCTCCTCGCCCTCTTCACCAGCGAGAGCCAGCAGGCCGCGATGAAGGCTCTCGAGCAGCTCTCGAGCCTCGATGCGGAAGTAGCGATACGGGTCCTTGGCCACGGGCTAGGCGGTCGCCGGCTGCGACTGGATGAGCCGGGCGAGGTTGTCGGACAGGGCGGCGAGCTGCGAGGCGGTCTGCAACGTCTGCCCCGACCCTGCTTCGGCCTCTCTGGTCGCCTGGGCGGTGTTGGCGATCGCCACGTTGACCTGCTCGACGGCAGTCGTTTGTTGCTTGGTGCTGAGCTCAATCTCCCTGGCGGCGCCGGTCGTCGTGTCGACCAGCTCACCAATGCTCTCGAAGGCCTTGGCGAGCTCGGCGAAGCGCTCGGCGCCGGCCTCCACCGCC
>DASWHK010000145.1:0-1769 GCA_036398215.1 Acidobacteriota bacterium
GACGCCCTCACCGTGGCCGTGGAATATGGCGCGGCGCCGGGTCATGCCCGAGGGGCCGGCGCCGGTGTGGAACTGCAGGGAGCGCTCCTCGAAGTCGTAGCCGACGACCTCGAGCAGGCTCTGCGGCAGGTCGAGCTCGTCGAGCTCACGCATCGCGTAGGGGGTTGCGTTGAACAGGCGAACGCTCTTCTGGCTCAGCGCCAGCACCCAGAAGCGGCGGCTCTTGCCGAGCAGCGGCAGCAGCGGCTTGATATGAAAGCGGTCGTCGACGACGGCGATCTCGTCGACCGAGACCGGCAGCCGGTAGAAGTGCGCCTCGTCGCCGGCCAGGAGCACGGCGAGGCCCTCTCCCTGATGCTCCCAGAAGAGGTCGTTGGCCAGCAGCTCACGCGCCGGTCCCAGCAGGTCGTCGACCTCCGAGCCCTTCGACCCGAGCGAGCCGAGCTGCGCTTCGGCCTCGCGCAGCAGGTTCTCCAGGCGAATCGGATCCTGCCGGAACTCGAGGGAGGCGCGGTGCGTCGGCAGGTAGATCGAAACGTGAGGGCCCGGCCTGCCGGAGAGCAACCCCTCGATGTCGCTGCGCGTCAGCAGGGTCGTCGGATTCGTCATGTGCGTGTTCTTCATCTGCCCACCCTGGCGATGGTAGCCATCGTTTTCGAGCGTGGTCGACGGCAGCACCGGCACGCTCCCGTCCCTTGCCTCCATGATACCCGTCCGGATCCCAGCCAACGATGCCGGCGCCCGAGCGGCGATACACTCGAAGGATCCATTGACCTCCATCCAACCGAAGGAGAGACATGCGCCAACGCCCGACCCGTGAGGTTCAAGGGCCGGCGGTCCCGCCCCGCCCCGGCCAGCCACCCCCTCACCCGCCTCCGGGCCCGCCACCGGAACCGCCGGTCGAGCCGGACGACCATCCCGACCGCGGCCCGCGCATCCCGCCGCCGCCACCACCGACGCCGCCGCCCGAACTTCATTGAGCTCACCGAGAGGCGACGCTCCTTTTCGCGCGAGTCGATTCGCGACGCCACCCGCCGAAGGGGCACACCGGTGAGCGCCGCGAGGTCGTCGTGGCCGCGGCTGTCGCCCCGGCGCCCGTCGTCTGGACCGCGCCGCCGCCCGCTGGCGCGTTGGCTCGCCCGCTGGCGAGGCGGCGCCGCCGACCCGCTGCGGGCGGCCGCCGTTGACCGCGAGATCGAAAACCACATCCTCGAGCGCGCCGAGAAGCTCATCGCGGAAGGCATGCCGGCGCGCCGGGCCTACCGCGAGGCCGAGCGCCGCTTCGGCAGCGTGCAGAGGGTGCGCCGACTGCTAGAAAGGATCGACCAATCGATGGATGCGAGGGTAAGGAGAAACGAGTTTTTCGGATCGGTCTTCCGCGATTTGGGGCAGGGCGTTCGCCTGCTGAGGAGCTCCCCCGGTTTCGCCCTGGCGGTGATCCTGACCATCGGCCTCGGCGTCGGAGCCAACACCGCGGTGTTCTCGATCACCGACGCCGTTCTGCTGCGGCCGTTGCCCTTCAGAGAGACCGACGAATTGGTCCGCGTCGATCGCTACGATCCCGTCCGTGAGTCGGTGCGGCGGAGCATGCTGCCGGGGGAGGCGATGACCTGGGAGCGCGAGACGATCTTCGCCGCCTTCGCCCTGGCGCTGGCGGTCGCCAAGCTGGCGCAGCAGTACAGGTGCTGCGGGCCGAATAAGACGCAGGTCGCGGGCGCAATCGACCCGCTTGCCGCAGCCTATCGCCCCGGCCGGTCGCGTTGCCGCAT
>DASWHK010000146.1:0-23887 GCA_036398215.1 Acidobacteriota bacterium
CTACAATTCCCTGGATTCCAACCCGGCCCCGCGCAAGTTCCCGATCGTCTTTCGATATTCTGGTGCCTTCGACGACGAGCGCGGCTACCCGCCCGATAGCGCGGTGCTGCGCTTGATCGACCTCGAGACCGGCGCCCACGAAGAGATCGCGGCGTATTCGTGTCGCGGGCCGGAGACGGCGATCTCGGCCTCCGGCCGCGTGCTCGCCTTCACGCGATTTCGCTGCCAGGTGGACGCGGAGGGCCGCGAGAGGATCCAAGACGTCGAGCTGTACGTCCGCGACCTCGAAACCGGAGAGGAGAGCGGGCCACTCGCCGCCGGAAGGAGCCTGGACGAGCTTCGCGTCTCGCCGGACGGCGATCGGGTCCATGTGAGCGTTTGGGATGGTGCCGGCACGGCGCGCTCTCTGGTCATCGAGCGCGACGGCACTCGCCGCGAGCTCTCCGTGCGCCGCCTGGTCGGCGGGAGGCTCCGGGCGCCCAACGAAACCACCTGGCTCGACAACGATCGGCTGTTCGTGTTCTACGGCAATCGCTCGCCGGATGTGCTGCGGCCCTGGGAGGGCGAAGCCAGGCTCGCGATCATCGACGCCAACAGCGGCGCGGTAGGCGCCGAGCATGTCTGGCGGTAGTGCCGGTGGCCGCCAGGCTTACAGTTTCTTCCTGGTGGCGATGAAGCTGAAGTCGTAGGAGTCGATGGTGATCGACGAGACCGTGCCGTCTTCCTCCTCGACGAAGCCGATGTTGATGACGCCGTAGTCGGAGCTATTGAACTGGTACCGGTTGCCGGAGAGGTGCTTCATCGTCGACGGCGGAGCGCCCAGCGCCGAGATCGTCAGCTCGTTCTCCTCGGTGAGCCCGATCGTCACGGCGATGACGCCGTAGTCGGGGGCCTCGAACTCGTAGACGCCGACGAACTTCTCGCGGCTCTGCTGCTGCTGGCCGAGCAGCGGGGTGACGGCGACGGCGAGGACCATGAGGCCAAGCGCCGCGGCGCGGAGGAGCTTGTGCATGAGGGCCTTCTTGGTGTTGGCGGCCCTTCGTCGCGGCGGGCGAAGCGGCGCACCGTTGGCTGGAGATGTGCCGTTGACGTTAGCCAGCGGCGCGCCGGAGTGTCAACAACCGCGGAGGCGACGGCCCCCGCCTCGGCGAATTCGCGGCAGTACCAGCCGGGGTTCCGGTCAGCTTCGTGCAAGCTACTGGAGATCGGTGCGGAAGGTCGCCAGCTGGATCTCGCGGGGCGGCCCCCAGACCGACTCGCGGACGCCGACCACCAGCGTGATTCGCTTCCGCGCGACGTTCTCGTCGACGATCTGCCAGCGGACGTAGCGGTCGGCGTCGCCCAGATAGGGGTCGATCGAGTAACCCGCCGACGAAGCCGTCGTTGAGCCGCCCGCCGCCAGCTGGACGTCGATGAAGGCGCGCCCGCGCAGGATCTCGAGCTGCTGCGAGCCGATCGCCGTCAGCTCCGTCGCCTCCTGGGCGACGGCCGAGGTCTGCACCGCCATCAGCATGAGCGGGGCGATGGCCAGCGACAGCAGGCCGACCAGGAAGGTGGCCACCAGCGTTTCGACGAGCGTGAATCCGTCGGAGGCTGCTCTCTCACATCGCTCGTCGTGGCCCATGGTTGCAACATGCCACGGAGGGAGGGCCGCACAAAGCCCTCTTTTCTGGCCCTCCGGGCCCGCCGGCGCCGACGCTGCTCAATGCTCGCGCTCCCAGCCGATGACCCGGATCGTGTAGACGTTGGGGGTCCCGGGAGGCAGGTTGGCGGGATCCAGGAAGTCGGTGTCGAACGACCAGGCGCGGTCCGGAGCGGTGTAGATCGGGTCGCCGTAGATCCATGTACCGAGCGCCTTCGTCGAGTTCCACAGGTCGATGATGCTGCCCCGGTAGGTCAACGTATCGCCGCTCCAGCGCTCCAGGAAGCGCATGACGTTCTCGACACCGCCGTTGTACTCGGTGCCCGGAATCGAATCGGTGTTCCCCAGCATCACCGCGGCGTTGACCGTCGTGCTCCAGGCGTTGCGGTCGTTGAGGACCTGCTCGCTGTAGGCCAGGTCGCCGTCGCCGGCATCGGTGGTGTCGCCGTCGCCGTTGACGTCGCCCCAGCGGTTGCTGAGCACCGTCACCGCGTCGGCGATGACCGCCGCACCCTTCTTGTTGACGGTGTTGTAGTCCCCACGGATGTAGGTCGGGTTGTCGGAGACGACCGTGGTGGCGTCGGCCAGCTCGCTGCCGTTGGTCAGCTTGACGGCGAACTCGGTGGTGCCGGTGCCCGACCACGGCGTCGCATAGCCGTCCCACGCCGCCGGACCGACGCCGGAAGCTCCCCCGTTCCAGTTGGGAAATGTACCGCTGGGCTCGTAGCCGCCGACGTAGACGATCGCCTCGGTGCCGGGATAACCCGGAGCGCGGCCGAGCTTGTCCATGTCGACCTCGGTGGTCAACATGTGCTTCTGCTCGCGCGAGTCCCAGACCACGGTCTCGGTGACGGCACTGGTGCCGGTCACCGGGTCAATCAGCGAAACCGGGTTGCCGGCGTTGTCGAAGCCCTGGCCGTTGATGATCCGGAGGTCGGCGTCGTACCACATCTTGGCGTCCTGGTCGGCCGCCAAGTCGCCGACGTCGGCGGGCTCGATGATCCTGTGCGGGTCGGTGGGATCCTCGATCGTCAGGTTGAGCCGCTCGACGTCGTGCTCGCCGGAGCGCACGTTGCCGTCCCAGCGCTCGAGCGCTTCGGTCACCCAGTCCGGATCGGTCGAGTCGAGGCCCGCCATGGCCTGGAAAGCGCCGGTGGAGTCGCGGATCTGCACGGTACCGCTCATCAAGGCCGCCGGGTCGTCCTTGCGGAAGTTGAAGATGTCCTGCGCCGCGGTCATCATCGAGTCGACTGTCAACGTCGCGCCGGAGCCGATGTAGATGTCTTCGTTGCCATGCACCCGACCGTTGAGCCACATGTCGGCCCCCGGCAGGATCTCGAGGTCCTCCTCGTAGAAGATGGCGAACTGGAAGATCGGGATGATGTCGAAGTTGGCGGTCATCGCAACCGTCGACGTGCCGACCGGCGGCGCCGTCGTTTCCGCCGTCGCCGTGACGGTGAACGGCTGGGTGACCGCGACCAGGCCCTGATAGAAGCCGCTGGTCAGCGGCCCCGTCGTCTGGGCGCCGGACGCCGCCACGGTGAAGGTCGAATAGTTGATTCCCGCCAGCGCCGGCGCCGCGATCGCCGCCATCTCGGCGGCGGTCGGGAAGCGTGCCTTCGCGCGCCCGAGCTCGAGCAGCTCGTTGAGGCCGTACTCGGCGCCGCCGTCGGCGGCGTAGAAGGCCCTGTTCACACTGCGGTAGTTGCCGGCGATCTCGATCTCGGTCTGCGCGATCCGGCTGATCACGATGCCGGTCAAGGCGACGATGAACAGCGCCAGCATGGTGATCAGCAACGCCATTCCGTCTTCGCCACGGAACAGGCGCGCCTCTTCTCGGCGATGCTCGCCACGGTCGGCTCTCATGGTCCCTCCCCCCCTGATCGTCGGTATGCTGTCGGGCTCGCCCTACGAGAGCACGATGGCCCGCGGCGTCACCTGCGTTGTCAGCGTTACCTGCCTGAACTGGCTCGTATTCAGCTTGGTGTTTTCGGTCTCCACCGTGAGATCGACCTGCACCGTCTGGATCATCATCTGCAGCGAGACGGTGTCGGGAACGAAAACCACCGACGGCGTAGCGTTGTCCCAGTAGGTGACCAAGAAGCCGACTACGTTGCCGGCGATCGGCTGCGCCGCCTCGTTGTCCACTTGCCGTGTCAGGCGGTCCTGAGCGTCGACGCTGTAGGTGATCGTCTGGACCCAGGCCAGCGCGGTGCCGTCGGCCACCATGTAGGCCTTGCTGGCTCCGCCGTGCATGATCTTGTCGTTGACCGAGTCGATCCCCGTAATCGCCAGCAAGTCCATGGCGCCGGTCGCGTCGTAGATGCCGATCGTCTGGCCGACGGCGAACCCGGTGACGTCGTCGACGGTGAAGGCGTCGGTCTGATTTGCCATGTCGGCGCTCAGCGACGCGGTGACGCCGCTCTGGTTGTGGCGCAACTGCAAGCCGCCATCGGCCTGGGGAACGATCAGCGGCAGGGGCGGAACCAGCCACACGAGGCCGACGCCGGCGAGCTGCAGGTCGCGCTGGATCTGCTCCATCGAGATGCGCGCTGACTGCTGCGCGTCGATCATCTCTTGGGTGTCGCGATGCACGTCCTGGATCGCGTTGAGCATCAGCATCACGCCGCCCACCACGAGGGTCGAGACCAGCGTCGCCACCATCAGCTCGATGAGGCTGAAACCGGCCTGGTCCTGCCGTTCGATCGTGCGTCCCGAGACCCGGGTCCCCATGGTCGTCTCCCGCGGGTGCGTCGTGCGTCTACTCAGATGCCCTCGAATGTCGTATTCGCGTCATTGAATGTCCGTCCGGTAGGTCTCCAGCGTGATCTCGCGCGGCGGCCCCCACACCGAGTTCCTGACCCCGACGACCAGCTCGATATGCTTGCGCGAAGCGCTCTCGTCGGTGATCCGCCAGCGCACGTAGCGATCGGCGTCACCCCCGTACGGATCCACGGAATACCCTACGGACGAGGCGATGATCGATCCTCCGGCCGCCAACTGTGCGTCGGTAAACGGCAGGGCGCGGAGGATCTCCATCCGCTCGGTGCCGATCGAAGTCAGCTCGGTCACCTCTTGGGCAACCGCCGAGGTCTGTACGGCCATCAGCATGAGCGGCGCCACGGCGAGCGCCACGAGGCCGACCAGCCCGGTGGCGACGAGGACCTCGATGAGCGTGAAGCCGTCGCCGTCAGGAAGCGGGTCCCCGGGCCGTCGCCTGCGCGACGCTGTCCTTCCGACACAGCTCGACATCACGGTCGTACCGATTTCTTGCGTTTCCGCACTTGCCAGGTCGTTGAATTCCGCTGCTATGAACCCGATCAATAGCAAAACGCCACGCCCATAGCAACACATAAAAATACAGTGAAATACTTGATATCATATTAAAAGATAGAGATGCATATTGCTAGTCATTATTACGCGCTCACGCTCTTGCCGCGGCCCGTACCAGGCCACTTGCGGCAACGCCGCAGTCCGATAGGCTGGCGACCGAACGAGCCGGCTTCAATCAACGGAGGGTTGACGCGTGAAAGCAAGAACGATCGATGGCCGCGACGTCGACCTGAAGCAGGAGGCGCTCGACGGCTTGAAGATGCGTCTGTCGGGGCAGGTGCTCGTCCCCGGCGACGCCGGGTACGACGATTCCCGCAGCCTCTGGAACGCCATGATCGACCGGAAGCCCGCGGCCGTCGTCCGCTGCCGCGGCGTCGCCGACGTGATCGAGTGCGTGCGGTTCGGCCGCGACAACGACCTGCTGCTTTGTATCAAGGGCGGCGGACACAACATCGCCGGGCTGGCCGCGGCCGACGGCGCCTTGATGCTCGACATGTCGCTCATGCGCGGCGTCTGGGTCGACCCCGGGAATAAGCTCGCCTGCGCCCAGGCCGGCTGCCTGCTCGGCGACGTCGACCGTGAGACGCAGGTGCACGGGCTCGCCGCCGTCCTCGGCTTCGTCTCGCTCACCGGCATCGCCGGGCTGACTCTGGGCGGCGGGTTCGGCTACCTGACCCGGCGTTGGGGCTGGACGGCGGACAACGTCGCCGGGATGGACGTGGTGACCGCCGACGCCCGCGTGGTGCGCGCCAGCAGCGACGAGAACGCCGACCTCTTCTGGGGTCTGCGCGGCGGCGGCGGCAACTTCGGCGTCGTCACAGGTATCGATTACGCCCTCTACCCGGTCGGCCCGGAGATCGTCGGCGGGATCGTGGCGTGGCCCACGGAGAAGGCCCCGGAGGTGCTGGAGCTGTACCGGACGCTCGCCGAGCAGGCCCCTCCCGAGCTCACCCTCGTGGCGATCATGAGGCCGGCGCCCCCGGCGCCGTGGCTGCCGAAGGACATCCACGGTAAGCCGATCGTGGCGCTGCTCGCCTGCCATAGCGGGCCGCCGGAAGAGGGCGAGCGGGCCGTCGCCCCGATCAAGTCGTTCGGCGAGCCGATCGGCGACGTCCTCGTGCGCCGGCCGTACGCGCAGGTGCAGTCGCTGCTCGACGCCACGCAGCCGAAGGGCCGCCGCTACTACTGGAAGAGCGAGTACCTGCCGCGCATCGAGCCGGCCCTGTGCGACAAGGCCATCGAGCAGGCGGCGAAGATCCGCTCTCCCCACTCGGCGGTGATCCTGTTCCAGATCGAGGGGGCGCTGAACCGGCTCAACGAGGACTACTCGCCGGTCGGCAACCGCGACGCCCGCTACGTCCTGAACCTCGCGGGCTCGTGGGAACAACCCGGCGACGACCGGGCGAACATCGAGTGGGCCCGCGCCGCCTGGGAAGACCTGAAGCGCTTCTCGACCGGCGGCACCTACATCAACTTCCTCACCGAAGACGAGGGCGCGGCGCGCACCGAGGCCGCCCTCGGCGGGGCGCTGCTGCGGCTCGCGGACATCAAGACCCGGTGGGACCCGAACAACGTCTTCCGGACCAACCGCAACATCGAGCCGGCCTGAATCGGTTACGCGCGTCCGGGCCCGCTGCGGATCCGCGCCCAGGAATCAGGCCTGCGGTTCAAACCTTCGGCTCGCGGCCGGCATCCCATGAACAAATGTGCTAAAAATTCGTATACTGTTTTTTCGTATATATGCCGGCGCCGGCGCCCCGGACTCAACGCCCGGTCGTGATGGCGACCATCGACCGGCCGTATCGCAGGAGACTGACGGCGTCGCCCCAACGAGCGAACGAGGACAGCGATGACTGCCAACCGACATGGCGGGCTAGACGAGCATCTGCCGATGAAGCCGGCCGACTACCTGACACTGCTGGCCCTCGGCGTGGGTGAGCAGCACGGCTATGGGCTGGTCAAAAAGATCGAGGAGCTCTCGGACGGCGCCCTGCGCCTGGTGCCGGGAAACTTCTACAGCGTCCTGCAGCGGCTGCTCAAGGAAGGGCTGCTCGAGGAGTCCGAGCGCCGCTCGGCGAAGGACCTCGACGACCGCCGCCGCCGCTACTACGCGATCACCGACCTCGGCCGCGAGGTCGCCGCGGCGGAGACCGCCCGCCTCAAGGCGCTGGTGAAGGTGGCCGAGTTACGCGACCTGGCCGGGGGAAGGGCGGGATGAGACATCTCTATCGGTTGCTCCTGCGCGCCTACCCCGTCCCGGTCCGCCGCGCCTTCGGCCGCGACATGGCGGAGCTGTTCGCCGACATGCTGCGCGAGGAGCGCCACCGGGGCGGCAGGCTCGCCGTGGGTACCGCCGCCGCGCGCACCTTCCTGGAGCTTCCGTTCAGCGCCTGGCGCGCGCACCGCGCCCAGGCGCCGGCGCCACCCCCATCCGGCCGCCGCTCGGCCGGCATCGAGGTCCTCATGCAGAGCTTCCGCCACAGCCTCCGCAACCTGAAGAACAGCCCCGGCTTCGCGGCCGTCGTCGTGCTGACGCTGGCGATCGGCATCGGCGCCAACACGGTCATGTTCACCGTGCTCGACGGCATCCTGCTGTCGCCGCTGCCCTACGAGGAGCCGGACCGGCTGGTGCGCCTGTACTCCGCCAATCCGGAGAGATGGAGCGGCGTCAACTACGTGCCGGGCCTCGCCTTCCTCGCCTACCGGGAGCGCACCGACATCTTCGCGAGCCTCGCGTCGGCCTACTCGTATCGTGAGGTCGGGGCCGACCTGACGCGCGGCGACGAGACCCGGCGTATCGTCACGATGCCGGTGAGCGCCGGCTACTTCGACGTGCTCGGCATCGCGCCGTTGATGGGGCGTGGCTTCCGGCCCGAGGAAGAGACCGCCGATGCCGCGGTCGCCGTCATCAGCCACGGGCTCTGGCAAGCCGCCTTCGGCGGCGACCCCGAGGTCCTCGGCAAGGACATCGAGCTCGAGGGGAGGCCCCATGCCGTGGTCGGCGTCATGCCGGCGGGGTTCCGCAATCCCGTCGACTGGCAGGTCGACCTGTGGCGCCCCGAGAACCTCCAGCCCGGCGGCCGCAACAGCTGGGGCAACTACTATCTGAGCGTCATCGGCAAGCTGCGCGACGGGGTCTCGATGGAGGCCGCCCAGGAAGAGCTCGAGGCGCTGGGCGCCGCCATGTTCGCGGAAAACCCCGACACCAACGGGGCCTACGGCGCCATCTTCCCGCTGCTCGACGACACCGTCGGCGAGACCGCCCCGATGTTGTGGGTGCTGATGGCGGCCGTCGCGATGGTGCTGCTGATCGCCTGCGTCAACGTCGCCAGCCTCTACCTGGTACGCAGCGCCGAGCGCGGCAAGGAGCTGGCGATCCGCGCCGCGCTGGGCGCGGCGCGCCGCCGGCTCGTCGCCCAGTTGCTGGGCGAGAGCCTGGTGCTCGGCATCGCCGGCGGCGCCGCGGGCTTTCTGCTCGCCTTCGTGGGCCTGCGCGCGATCATCGCCATGGGCCCGACCACCTTGCCGCGCGCCGCCGAGCTCGGCATCGACCTGCGGGTCTTCGGGTTCGCGACCGCGGTCTCGTTGCTCACCGGCCTGCTGTTCGGCGTCGTGCCGGCGCTGCGCTTCTCGCGGCCCGACCTCGAGCGCGCCCTGCGGGACGGCAGTCGCGGCAGCGCGGGGAGCGGCCAGCGGCGGCTGCGCGGCGCCCTGGTGGTGGCCGAGATCTCGATCGCGCTGGTGTTGCTGTTCGGCGCCGGCCTGCTGGCCAAGAGCTTCACCCGGCTGCTCGACGTCGACCTCGGCGTGCGGCGCGACGGCATCCTGACCTACGAGATCCATCTGCCGGCGTCGCGCTATCCCGAGGCGCAGGACCGCGTCGCCTTCTACCAGCGCTTCTTCGAGCGCGTCGGGGGGATCCCGGGCGTCGAGGCGGTCGGCGCCACCTCGTACCTGCCCACCGAGGGCCGCTATCACATCTGGGGCATGGGCCGCACCGACCAGGACCTCGACGACAACGAGTCCTGGACGAGCACCGACGTGCGCGTCATCGACGGTGACTACCTCGATATCATGGGCGTACGGCTGGTACGCGGCCGCACGTTCTCCGCGGCCGACACCCTCGATCCCCCCTGGCCCGGGCTGATCAACGAGTCGCTCGCCGCGCTCGCCTTCCCCGACCACGACCCGCTCGGCGCCGTCGTGGCCGTCGGCGGCGATGCGTTCCGCATCGTCGGCATCGTCTCCGATACCGCCTACGACACCCGCGGATCGACGTCGCCGAAGTTCTACATCCGCCACGACCATTTCGCGGCAGACCGTAACTGGGCAATGATCCAGACGGTGCGCACCTCGCTCGAGCCGACCTCGATCGTCGGCCAGCTACGCAGCGAGCTGCGGACGGTCGACCCACAACTCGTGCTGTACCGGGTGCGGACCTTCCAGGACGTGGTCGCTTCCGGCGTATCGGCGCCGCGCTTCGCGATGGCCTTGATGAGCGGCTTCGCCGCCGTCGCCCTGCTGCTCGCCGCGATCGGCATCTATGGCGTGCTGTCGTACACGGTTTCGCAGCGCACCCGCGAGATCGGCATCCGCATGGCGCTGGGCGCCGACCGCGGCAGCGTCCGCCGCATGGTCCTGGGCCAGGGCTTGCTGCTCACCGGCTTCGGGCTGCTCGCCGGCGCCGCCGGGGCGCTGGCGCTCACCGGCTGGCTGTCGTCGCTGCTGTTCGAGGTCGAGCCGGGCGACCCGGCGGTGCTCGCAACCGTCGCGGCGCTGCTCATCGCGGTCGCGGCGGCCGCCGGTTACCTGCCGACGCGACGGGCGACGTCGGTCGACCCGATTCAAGCACTGCACGAGGAATAGGCATCGGTGGCGCGGCGCGGAGGCCGCGCTTCAGCTCAGGCCCGCGGTCCACCCGACAGCGCGACGACGGGATCGACGCGGGTGGCGCGCAGGGCGGGGACGAGGCTCGCCGCCAGCGCTACCAGGCCGAGCAGCAGGGCGACGCCGAGGTAGACGACGGGCTCGGTGGGGCTGACCTGATAGAGCGCGCCGGCCAGCAGCGAGGCGAGCCCGAGGGCGCCGGCAAAGCCGAGGGCCGCGCCAGTGGCCGCCAGCAGCAGGCCGTGCCGCAGCACCATGCCGAGGACGTCGCCGGACCGCGCCCCCATCGCCATGCGCACGCCGATCTCGTGGGTGCGCTGGGAGACGCCGTAGGCGACCAGGCCGTAGATCCCGACCGCGGCGAGCAGCAGGGCGACGGCGCCAAAGATCCAGAACAGGGTCGTGAAGAAGCGAACGTCCCAGATCGACTCGTCGACCGCGGCTTGCAGGCTCATCAGGTCGTACACCGCCTGGTCGGGATCGAGGTCCCGGATCACCTCGCGCGACGCCGACATCGCCGCCGCCGGCTCGCCGGCGGCGCGCACCATCCAGGTGACGCGGCCGTAGAAGGAAGCCCAGCGCTCGTACGGATAGAAGATCTCCGGCGCCGGCGCCTCCTCGAGGCTCACCTGCCGGGTGCCGCCGACGAGCCCGACCACCTCGATCCAGGCGTTTTCGTCCATGTAGCCGAAGCGGATGCGCTTGCCGATCGGGTCCTCGCCGGGCCAGACGCGCTCGGCGAGCACGTCGTTGACGAGCGCGACCTCGGGGGCGCCCGGCGCGCTGTCGGTATCACGCAGGTCGCGGCCGCGCCGCAGCTCGATGCCGGCGGCGGCGATGTATCCGGGCGTCACCGCGTGCGCGAAGGCCCCGGCGGTAGCCCCCTCGGCGGCCGCCGGAGCGTCGGCGATGAAGTCCATGAAGTTCCAGCCGCCACGCAGCGGCGGCTGCGCGATGCCGCCCACCGCCGCGACGCCGGGCAGCGCCAGCAGCCGGTCGCGCGCCTGGCGGTAGAAGTCGAGCCGCTGCTCGGGGGCGCCGTAGTTGGCGTCCGCGAACGCGGTGGTGAGCATGAAGCTTCGCTCGGTGTCGTAGCCGGGATCGACCGCGGCGACCCGCAGCAAGCTGCTGATCATCAGGCCGGCGCCGACCAGCAGGACGATCGACAGCGCCACCTCGGCGACCACCAGCGCCGCGCGGGTGCGGCGCTTGCGCACCGTCCCGGTGCCCTGCGCGGCGGTTTCCTTGAGGGCCCTGCCGAGGTCGGCGCTGGCGCCGACCGCCGGGGCCAGCCCGAAGAGGAGGACGGCGAGCGCCGAGACCCCGGCGGCGAAGGCCAGGACGCGCCCGTCGATCCCGAAGTCGACCCACTCGGGGATGGCCACCGGCACCATCGCCACCAGGATGCGCACCGTCCAGGTCCCGAGGAGCAGACCGAGACCCGCCCCCGCGGCGGCCAGCAGCGCCGACTCGCTGGTCAGCTGGCGGACGATCCGCAGGCGGCTGGCGCCCATCGCGGCGCGCACGGCGAGCTCGCGCTCGCGGCTCACGGCGCGGGTGAGCATCAGGTTGGCGAGGTTGGCGCAGACGATCAGCAGCACGAAGCCGACCGCCCCGAGCAGCAGCGCCATCATTGCCTGGAAATCGCCGGTGCGGGAATCGTACAGCGAGATCAGGCGCACCCCGACACCGGCGTTGGTGTCCGGGTACTCGGCCGCCAGCGCCTCGGCGAGCGCCGAGGCCTCGGCCTGCGCCTGCGCCAGCGTCGCCCCCGGGGCCAACCGGGCGATGACGTTGGCCCAGCGGTTGCCGCGGCGCTGGGCGCCGGGGTCGATGCGCAGGGGCACCCAGAGGGCCGCCTCGTCGGGATAGCCGCCGCCCACCGGCACCACGCCGATCACCGTGTAGGGCTCGGCGTCGATGCTCACCTGCTTGCCGACGATCGCCGGGTCGGCGGCGAAGCTGGCTCGCCACAGCGCCTCCCCGAGGAGCACCACGTTGGGTCCGCCGGGGACGTCCTCGCCCGGCTGGAAGCCACGGCCCAGCAGCAGCGGGGTGCCGAGCACCTCGAACAGGGAGGCGCTGACCTGCGCCCCCTGCACGTAGGCGGCAGTCTCGCCGCCGCCCAGGTTGTAGGGCTCGCGATCGACGGCGGCGAGCTGCGCGATCCGCGTGCTGCCCGCGGCGAGGTCGAGGAAGTCGGGGAACGACACGTTGACGGCGTCGCCGCTCTCCTCGACGACCGATCGCAGGCGCACCAGCCGCTCGGGCTCGGCGTACGGGTACGGCTGCAGGAGGATGCCGTTGACCAGGCTGAAAACGGCGGTGCTCGTGCCGATGCCCACCGCCAGCGTGGCGATGGCGAGCGCCGTGAATCCGGGCGTCTTGATCAGGTTGCGGAGCGCGTAGCGCACGTCGTTGCGGAACATCCCTTGCCTCCAGTCCCTTCGTCGTAGCCAGATGGCGTGGCGCACCGAGCCCAGCGACCGCTGCAACAAGGCGGTCCGCGGGGCGCCGGGAGCGCCATTCGTATCCTTGGTCGTCTCGGCATCGCCGTAGTGCCAGAGCTCGGCGCCCCACTCGCGCCGCCAGTCGGCGCGCCGCCAGCGCGGCACCAGCAGGCCGATGGCCCGGATCAGCAGCAGGCTGAGCCGGTAGCCGGGGCGGCGGTGGCGCGGCGCGCTCATCGCTCGGCGACGGCCGTCCCCGAACTCGGGAAGGCGGGATCGGCGAGCGCTCGAATTCGCTCCAGCGCCGCCTCCAGACGGGTGGAGCCGGCGGCGGTGATCTCGTAGTAACGGCGCGGCGGACGCTTCTCGGAGTGGGCGATCTGCTGATCCTCCCAGCGCGAGCGAACCCAGCCACCTTCTTCGAGCCGCCCCAGTATCGGGTAGACCGTGCCGCTGGAGAGGCCGGTCGCGTCCATGATGCTGAAGCCGTAGCGGTGGCCCTGGGCGACGGCCTTCAGGACGCCGACGGTGGTGAGTGTCATCTTGTCTTGACTCACGGAAGCAGGTGTCGTTTTCATAGCTATGTAGAGTTACGAGTTATATTTATCATGCCTCCTCCCGCCTGTAAACAACAGGCAGGTCTCGGGCACCGAAAAGGGAGCCTGGCGCCGGCCCACACCGATTGCGGCCTCAGCCTGGCGCCGGTAGATATGGCAAAGCCTCAATCGAGGAATGGTCTGGCCCGCCGCGGCGGCTACCGGGACAGCTCCCGCGCTCGCTCGAAGACGGCGTCGAGCATGTCCTCGGTGAGCTTGCCGGTGAACGTGTTCTGCTGGCTGGGGTGAAAGCTGGCCACCAGGTGCAGGTCGCCGGGATCTGCGGAGTGGGTGAGCCGCAGCTCGCAGCCATGCGCGAAGCGGGGCCTGGGCACCGGCACCGCGTAGCCCCGATCGCGGCAGATCCGCAGCACCTGGTCGAATGCGAACTGGCCGAGCGGCACGATCACCCGGATGCCGGCGCCGGCCGCCAGCAGGTCGAGCTCACGCTCCAGGAATGGTCGGCAGCGGTCGCGCTCGGCGGGCGTGGGACGGTTCGCGGGCGGCGCGCAGCGGACCGCCGCGGTGACGTAGGCGCCGGTCAGCACGAGGCCGTCCTGCCGATCCTCCGACGTTGCCTGGTTGGCGAAGCCCGCCCGGTGCAGGGCCCGGTACAGCCAATCGCCGGAGCGGTCGCCGGTGAACATGCGGCCGGTGCGGTTGGCGCCGTGCGCCGCCGGCGCCAGGCCGACCACCAGCACGCGGGCGGATCGATGGCCGAAGCCGGGGACCGGACGCCCCCAGTACTCCTGGTCGCGAAAGGCGGCCCGCTTGTCGCGCGCGACCCGCTCGCGGTGCTCGACCAGCCGCGGGCAGGCCCGGCATTCGATGACCTCGCGCTCGAGGGCTGCCCACATGGGGCCCCGCGCGTCGGAAGCGACTTCCCCATTCCCGGGCGTGCGTCCTCGCCTCCGCTCGCCAGATCCAGGTGCCCGATCCATCACGCTTTCGTCGCCGCCTGCTCCAGGGCTCCTCCGTCCCCTCGCCCATCCGATTCCGAATCCTGCTGCGCCGCAGCCAGACCCATCACACCTCCACCTCGGCCTGCTAGTGTTCCATGCTATGGAGTTTCTGGGTATCCGGATCGACGGGGCCGAGATCGAACGCTGGCTCGCAGAGGCGCAGGAGTTCGCCCTCCCCAGGCTGCTGCAAAGCGCCGGCCAGATCCTGCTCGGGCTCGTGGTGTTCCTGGCGGCGCGCTGGGTGCTGGCCCGCATCGAGCGCCGCATCACCTCGAAGACCGAGTCGGTGCTCGACGACCATATCGTCGAGGTCGTGCGGCGCACCGCCTCGATCTCGGTGGCTGCCTGGGTGGTGTGGCGGCTGACCCACATCTGGGACCTGACCGGCCTCGCCGCCTTCACCGTGGCGGTCTGGATCGTGGCCCTCTCCTTCCCGCTCGCCGATTTCACGGCCAAGATGCTGCGGTTCGTCGAAGAGGAGCTCGTTCCCAAGACCGAGACGACGTTCGACGACACCGCCCTGCCGCTGCTCAACAAGGTCATCAGGTTCCTGATCATCGGCGTCGGCGTGGTGATCGCCCTCGACGAGCTCGACGTCGACATCCTGCCGTTCGTCGCCGGCGCCAGCGTCGCCGGCGTGGCGATCGGCTTCGCCGCCAAGGACACGCTGTCGAACCTCATCGCCGGCGTGCTGCTGATCCTCGACCGGCCCTTCCACGTCGGCGACCGCATCGAGGTATGGACGGCGCCGACCAACACCGCGACCTGGGGCGACGTCGTCGAGATCGGCCTGCGGGCCACCAAGATCCGCACCACCGACAACCTGATCATCGTCATCCCCAACAACGAGATCATGCGCCGCGACATCGTCAACTACACGGCTTCCGGCTCGCACATCCGGCTGCGCATCCCGGTCTCGATCGCCTACAACGCCGACGCCGAGAAGGCCAAGGCGGTCGCCCGCCGGGTGGCCCTGGAGACCGAGGGCGTGATGGCCGTCCCCGAGCCGCAGATCCTCATCCGCAACTTCGGCGAGTCGGCGATCGACCTGCAGGTGCGGGTGTGGATCTCCGACGCCCGCCAGCGCCGTACCATCGGCGATCACATCACCGACAGGCTCAAGCGCGCGTTCGATCGCGCCGGTATCGAGATCCCCTACGCCAAGCGCGACCTCTACATCCGGGCGATGCCCGGCGACTTCCCCGCCCTCCCGCCCGCCACGACCGAAAGCCCAGGAGAAAGACATGAGTGACGCCACGAGCGCGGCCGAGAAGCGCACCGGCACCGTCAAGCGCGCCGCCGAGGTGAACGCCGAGCCTCTGAAGGGCGCCCGATCGACGCGCATCCAGGTGCTCGTCGGGCCCGACGACGGCGCCGCCAACTTCGTCATGCGCCGCATCCTGATGGACGAGCAAGGCAGCGGCATGCCGGCCCACACCAACACCGTCGAGCACGAGCAGTACGTGCTGCGCGGCCGGGCACGCATTGGCATCGGCGCCGAGAAGTACGAGGTCGGCGCCCACGACACCGTGTTCATTCCCGCCGGCACGCCCCACTGGTACGACGTCCTCGAGGCCCCCTTCGAGTTCCTCTGCATCGTCCCCAACCTCACCGACGAGGTGCGCCTCGTCGAAGACGAGGAGGATCGGTCCTGAGGGCGCAGCCGCGCCAACCCCACATCCAGGAGACGGCCATGCGACCACCCACCCGCACCACTCACAGTACCCTCAGCACCGGCCACCGCCGACGCTTCGCAACGCCCGCAGTTGTCCTGCTCGCCAGCTTTGTCCTGACCTCCTGCGCGCCGGCCGGCAACGCGCCACGGCCAGCCGCCGAGCTCGACATCCTCGGCGTCGCCGAGATGTTCGCCTCCGGGGACGTCGAGCTCGTCGATCTCACCCACCCGCTCAGCCCCGACGGCCTCTACTGGCCGACGGGCTCGCCGTTCATTCATGAACGCCTCGACTGGGGGCTCAATGAAGCCGGGCAATGGTACGCGGCGGCGAGGTTCAGCTCGCCCGAGCACCTCGGCACCCATCTCGACGCGCCGATCCACTTCGCCGAAGGCGGCTGGACGAGCGCCGAGATCCCCATCGAGAGGCTCTTCGCGCCGGCGGTGGTCATCGACATCAGCGACAAGGCGGCGAGCGACCCGGACGCGACGCTGGATCCGGCCGACATCGCCGCCTTCGAGGGGCGGCACGGGGAGATCGCCGGCCGCAGCATCGTGGTCGTGCGCAGCGGCTGGGCCGGGCGCTGGCCGGACTGGAACGCCTATTACGGCAGCGAGACCCCCGCCGACGTCGCCACCCTGCACTTCCCGGGCGTCTCCGCGGCCGCCGCCGAGGTGCTCGCCAGCCGGGGAATCGCCGGCATCGGCATCGACACGGCCAGCATCGACCCCGGCCCCAGCACCGCCTTCGAAGCCCACCGGGTGCTGGCCGCCGCCAACATCTTCAACCTCGAGAACCTGACCAACGTCGACGGCCTGCCCGAGGCCGGCTTCGCGATCGTCGCCCTGCCGATGAAGATCGAGGGCGGCACCGGCGGGCCGACGCGGGTCGTCGCCGTGGTGCCGCGCTGACGACGGCCCGGCGGGCCCCGGTCATCGCCCCGGCGCCGAAGCCGACGGCTCAATAGTTGCCCATCGGCCGCGGCCGACCCTGGTGGATGAAGCCGCGGTCGCGTGAAGCTTCCTAGTGGTGCGATTCCGAAATGGCGTGTGCACCGAGGGCGCCGAGACACCCCGCTGGCAAGGCGGGCGACTGAGGCGTACCCGGTGCGGTACGTCGCAAGGAGCCCAACGCAGCCAGCGGGGTTGGATCGGCGACCGAATGCCACGGTATTTCGGAATCGCACCACTAGTAGGTGTCGAAGATCCGCTGGATCTCGGCGCCGTCGCCGGTAGCGGTGAGGGCCAACATCAAAAGAATGCGCGCCTTCTGGGGCACCAGATCGTCGGCGCCGACGAAGGAACCCCGACCGCCGCCGCCCACCCGCCCCGAGCCCGTGTGGCTGGCGCGGGCGATGATCACGCCGGCGTCGGCGGCTCGCCGCATGGCCTGGCCCTGCTCGCGGGTGGTGGAGCCGGCGCCCGACCCGGCGACCACGATGCCGCGGGCGCCGCGGGCGACGAAGGCGTCGATGTCGGCGCCGTCGGCGCCGTTGTACGTATAGCTGATATCGACGCGCGGCAGGTCGTCGGCGGTCAGGCCGCTGACGTCGAACTCGCTCTCGCGGGTGTGCCGCCGCTCGCTGCGCCGGTAGAACACGACGTCGGTGTTGTCGACCACGCCGAGCAGGCCAAAGCTGCGCGCGACAAACGTATCCACCATCTTGGTGTTGGTCTTGGTGACGTCGCGCGCCGCGTTGATCTCCTGGTTGAGAACCACGAGGGCGCCCCGGTCGCGCGAATCGAGGCTCGCCGCCACCCGCACGGCGCTCAGCAGGTTGAGAGGGCCGTCGGCCGAGATCGCCGAGGCGGGGCGCATGGCGCCGACCAGGACGACCGGCTTCGGCGAGCGCACGGTGAGGTTGAGGAAGTAGGCCGTCTCCTCCAGGGCGTCGGTGCCGTGCGTCACCACGACTCCGTCGACCGCCCTACCCTCGTAGCCCTCGGCGCCGAGCACCTGGTTGATGAGTTGGGCCATCCCCAGCCAATCGGCGGGCGTGATGCCGGTCGAGCCCGTGTTGCTGAACTGATGGACCGTGACGTCGGCGACGTCGGCGATCGAGGGCACCGCGGCCACCAGCTCGTTGCCGGTGTCGGCGACGCTGTAGCCGGAAAGCTCCTCGGGAGAGCCGGCGCGGCTGGCGATCGTGCCGCCGGTTGCGACCACCAGGATGTGGGGGAGCTGCGGCGCGCCCCGCTCCAACTCCGAGCCGAGGTATCCCCGTGCCGAAAGGCCCTCGACAGGGGCCGCCAGCGCCTCGACCGGCGCGCCGAGCGAGGGCGCAAGGAATCCCACGAGGGTGAGCACCGCCGCCGCGCCCGCCGGCCGCGAGAAAAAAAAGCCGGCCGCAGGAAGCGCCAGCCGTTGCAGATTCCATCTCATGCTCTTCACTCTCCGGCGGGGACTTCCAGCTCCTGGAGCGGCTCGGTGAACTCGATCGCCAGCAGGCTGCCGGCGCCGATCATGTGGTCGGCCGTCGGATCTTCGCCCGGTTCCAACCGGAGAATGGTCCCCGACATCATCAGCGGCCACAAGCGCACGCCGGGGGGCAGCTCCCAGAAACGCAGGCGCACCTTCACTCCCTCCGGGACCTCCTTGTCGAGGCGCATGAGCACGCCACCGCGACCGATGTCGAGGGTCCTGCCCTGGGCCTCGTAGCCGGACTGCGCCTGGGTCGCCGGCAGCACGAACACGTGGACGTCTACGGCAAGCTTCTTCGGATAGCGCTGGTGCTCGCGGTGCTCGCTCGAACCCATCCTCACCTCGATTCAGGAGTACACCGGATCTCGCCCGCTAGCGCCAGCCGGCAAATGGAGACGTAGACCCACCTGACGGGGTGCAAGCCTACCCAACTCGGAGAGGCGAGGAAAGCCTGGATCGAGGCTCGGAAGCGGCGGTCCCGGCCGGGTGAGAGCCGTCACTAGATTAAGACCTCGGGGTGATGATGCCTGCCGCGTGAGAGCCGTCACCAACGGCGGGTGCCTCTTGTCGCACGAAAGCGAGACGTGTCTGGGGGTGAGAGCCCCCGGTCTGCAAGACACGCACCGCATGGTGTAGCTTGAGCACCATGCACATCGACGACGGCGACGGGAAGGCGACGGACAGGGTCGCGGGGGAGGCCTCGCGACCGGTCGCCCGCACCAGGCACACCGAGCTGACGCTCGACCAGATCGGCGCCCTGATGCCGGGGCTCGGCAGCCTGATGCCGATCATCGCCGACCGCTTCGGCTGGGCCTACCACGCCGCCAAGGGCGGCAACTGGGGGCTCGCCCGCTACCAGCTCCGCAAGGTGCGCAAGCTGCTCGGCGTCGGCAAGGTGACCCGGCCGAAGTGGACCCCGACGATCGACGCCTACGACGCGGCGTTCCTGCAACCGATGGCCGACGCCATCGAAATAGGCGACTGGCAGGCCTTCGACGCCGCCGCCCAGGCCGCCGTGAACGACGCCAACCGGATCCACGCCGAGACCGGCTTCGGCTACATCGTCTACCGGATCCCCGAGAAGGGGCCGGCCCACATGTCGACGGAGCCCGGCGACGCTTCCTGAGCCCCGCGCACCGCTGCCCTTGCGTTTTTCCGATCGACGCTTCCGCGTGAGATGCTATTGTTCCCCTGAACGTTTCAGGGGAAGTCCGCCAACGGGTGCAAACCGACCCGCGGACATCGGCCGCGGAGATCGGCCGGTTCCGCAAGAAGGGGCTGGCTGCTCGGAGGGAACGCTTCCATGTCGGGAGATGATCTGAAGCTCTTGCAGGGAACGCTGGACGTGCTGGTGCTCAAGGCCCTCGACGCCGGGCCGATGCACGGCTACGGCGTCGCCCAGTGGATCCGCGAGACCACCGAGGAAGCCCTGCAGGTCGAGGAGGGCGCCCTCTACACGGCCCTGCATCGGATGGAGCGGCGCGGCCTGCTGGCATCGCGGTGGGGGATCTCGGACAACAACCGGCGGGCCAAGTTCTACCGTCTCACCGCCAAGGGGCAAAAGCAGCTCGTCAACCGCACCCGCATCTGGACCAGCTACGCCGACGCCGTCTTCAAGGTCCTCGGCGAGCGGCGCTGAGGATCGCCGGATGATCCCGCGGGCCCCGATCGCCGGCCGCCCGGGCCGGCCCGCGCCGGCGACGTCGCGCCGGCGGCCGGCGGCGAGGACGCTGCCGTGACGGCCCGGAGGCGCCGGCGCCCGCCGTTCGGCCAGCTCGGCCGGCTGTTCCAGCCGCACAGCGGCCGCCCCGATCTCCAGATGGAGGTCGACGCCGAGATCGATTACCACCTCCGCCGCACGATCGACGAGCTGGTTCGCGAGGGGCTGACGCCCGACACGGCCCGGCGCGAAGCGTTGCGCCGGTTCGGCCGCATCGAGCGGCACCGATCCACCCTTCTACGCCTCAACCGCAGGCAAGGTCCCAAGAGACTCATCGGCTTCATGCTCGACGCTACCTTGCAGAGCCTCAAGCAGGCGCTGCGCCGTTTCCGGCAGGCGCCCGGCTTCACCTTCGTCGTGGTCGCCACGCTGGCGCTGGGCATCGGCGCCAACGCGACCATGTTCGGCATCGTCGATCGGCTGCTGCTGCAGCCGCCGGCGCACGTCGTCGAGCCCGGCGACGTGCAGCGCATCTATGTCGAGCGGCTATTCATCGACCGCAAGTCGACGAGCTCCAGCATCACCTACCCCGATTTCCGCGACTTCGATGCCGCCTCGAGCTTCGCGCAAACGGCGGTCTTCGGCGGCGGATCGAGCGTGACGCTCGGCGAAGGCGACGACGCGAACCGGGTCGTTACCCGCTGGGCGAGCCCGAGCTTCTTTCCCCTGCTCGGCATTCGACCGCTGCACGGCCGCTTCTTCGGCGAGTCCGAGGACGTGACGGGGGCCGGTGCGGTGGCGGTGCTCGGCTACGACCTGTGGCGCGACCAGTTCGGCGGCGATCCGCAAGCCGTCGGGCGCTCGATCCGGCTGGCCGGACAGCCGCATACGATCGTCGGCGTGGCGCCGGCGGGTTTCACCGGCGTCGAGCTCGGGCGTGTCGACGTCTGGGCGCCGCTGCGATCGCCCGCCAACTCGTGGATGCCGAGCCTCTGGGAGGACAGCCGTAGCTCCTACTGGCTTCGCGCCGTCGCCCGGCTGGCGCCGGCCAGCTCGCCCGAGGCCGCCGCCGCGGAGGCCACCGCGTTGCACCGCGCCGGCCGCGCCGAAGACACGCGCTACGATCCCGAGGCGCGGGTGCTGCTCGCCCCGCTCATCCTCGCCCGCGGCCCGCAGGCCTCGAACGAGTCGGCCGTCGCCGCCTGGCTGGCCGGCGTATCGGCGGTGGTGCTGCTGATCGCCTGCGCCAACGTCGCCAACCTGCTGCTGGCGCGGGGCATGCAGCGCCGCCGCGAGGTGGGGATCCGCCTGGCCATCGGGGCCTCGCGCCGGCGGCTAGTGGCCGACGCGCTCGCCGAAAGCGCCCTGCTGGCGTTCGCCGGCGGAGCGGCGGCGCTGGCGATCGTGTTCTGGGGCTCGAACCTGATGCGGGCGCTGCTGCTGCCCGAGATCCACTGGGCAAGCTCGACGATCGGGGTCCGCGTCCTCGGCTTCGTTTTCGGCGCCTCGCTGCTGACCGGGCTGCTCGCCGGACTGATCCCTTCCCTCGACAGCATACGGCCCGGATTGACCTCGTCGCTAAAGGACGGCGGCGGCGGCGCGACGCGCCGATCGCCGGCCCGCGCCACGCTGATGGTCGTGCAGGCGGCGCTCTCGGTGGTCCTTCTGATCGGCGCCGGCCTGTTCGTCAAGAGCCTGCAGCACGTGCGCAACCTCGACCTCGGTATCGAACCGGCGGGGGTGATCGCGGCGATCCCGGAGCTCGATACCGAAGCAATTACCCGCAGCGAGCCCGCCGATTTCTTCGCCGCCGCCCTGGAGCGGCTCGAAGCCCTGCCCTTCGTCCAGCGGGCCGCCGCCTCCGCCGGGATGCCATTCTGGATGAGTTACTCGAGGCCGCTGAGCGTCCCCGGGATCGAGGAGCTGCCGATCTTCCCCACCGGGGGGCCGTACATCAGCGCCGTATCCCCCGGCTACTTCGAGACGCTGGGGATCCGGATTCTCGAAGGGCGCGGCTTCACCGCGGACGACGTCGAGGGCGCGCCGCGCGTCGCGGTCGTCGAGGAGACGATGGCGCGCACCTACTGGCCGGGCGAGCCGGCGCTCGGCAAGTGCCTCAAGATCGGCGGCAACGACGCGCCCTGCTCGGAGATCGTCGGCGTCGCCGAGGACACGGCGCGGCAGGAGCTCGTCGAGGAGGACACCGGCCAGTACTACATCCCGCTGGCCCAACAGCAGAGCAGCGCCTACGCCATCTTCGTGAGGACCGAAGCTGATGGGATGGCGTCGTCGCTGGAGCCGGTGCGATCGCAGATCCGCGGCGACGCCGCCGGCGTCCGCTTCGTCGACGCGCAGCCTTTCCGCGACTACATCGACCCCCAGGCCCGCTCCTGGCGGCTGGGCGCGGCGATGTTCTCGGTGTTCGGCGGGCTCGCCCTGGTGATCGCCGCCGTCGGCCTCTACGGCGTGATGGCCTTCAACGTGGCCCAGCGCGCCCGCGAGCTGGGGATCCGCTCGGCGCTCGGGGCGTCACCGGGACGGATGGTGCGAATGGTGCTCAACCAGTCCGTTCGCCTCACGGCCCTCGGCCTGGCCATCGGCGTCATCGCCGCGCGGCTCGGCGGCCGCTGGCTGGAGCCGCTGCTGTTCGAGGTCGAGCCGACCGACTTTTCGGTGACCGCCGGCGTGGTCGCCGTCCTGCTGGCGGTGGCGCTGCTCGCCAGCCTGGTCCCGGCCCGCCGCGCCGCCGCGGTCGATCCGGTCGTGGCGATCCGCGACTAGCCCGCTTAGCGAACCCGCGCGTTCACCAGCCCGGCGATCGCGGCCGTCGTCGTCTGCAGGGCCGCGAAGCCGAGGCGGAAGTCGGCGTCTGAGTAGGTCGCGTAGACGTCGCTGTTCTTGTGCCACTGCGGATCGGCGCCGCGGCCGATCTCGTTGCGGCGCTCGTTCTCCCGCAGGCTCACCGCCGGCACGAACTCGGAGAACGGCACCGAGTCGGTGCTCTGCATGAACTGGCCGACCTCGGCCGGGTAGGCAGCGTAGCGGGCGTTGGCCATCAAAAGCGTCGCCGCCAGCTCGATCGCTCCGCCGTCCGCGGTGGCGTCGGCGTCGTACTCGATGTCGACGTCGGCGGCCGGGATCTGCTCCGCGGCCAGCTCGCCGGTCTCGTCGTCGGGCATGCCGTGGTCGAACATCATCATGTCGTGCTGGATGACGCCCAGCCAGGTCGGCTCGGGGTAGTTGCCCGAGCCCGCCGGGTCCTCGATCCCCTGCAGCTCGCGGCGCTGCTCGACGTAGTTGCGCGCCCCGACCAGGCCGATCTCCTCGGCGTTCCAGAGGGCGAAGCGGATCGATACGTCGGTCTCGACGTCGGCGGAGGCGAACACCCGCGCCATTTCGATGACGAGCGCCGTTCCGGAGCCGTCGTCGTTGGCGCCCGGCGCGAACGACTGGTCCTCGCTCTCGGTGTTGTAGCTGTCCATGTGCGCCGAGACGATGTACATCCGGTCGGGGTTCACGGTGCCCACCTTGGTGACGTAGATGTTCTCGATCTCCTTGGGCTCCATGCTGCCACGCCGTCCCGACGCCGTGAACGCCTGGCGCTGCACCTCGTAGCCGTACGACGCGAGCTGCTCGGCGATCCAGTCGCGGGCCCGCTCGTTGCCCTCGGTGTTCCAGTAGCGGGTCCCGAAGCCGGCGAGGCTCTCGACGTTGCTCTTGTAGCGGTCGAGGTCGAGGCGATCGACGAGAGTCTGAGCTGTGTCGGGCGCCTGCGGGGCGCCTGCTCCGGTCTGCGACGAAGCGGCGTCGCCGGTGTCCGTGGGCGCCGGTTGGCAGGCGCCGAGACTGGCCGCCAGGGCCACGGCTACGAGTGCCCGCGCGATATCGATCTTTCCCGTCTTCATGATGGTCCTTCCTCCCGTGCTACTGCTTCCGCGTCGGCCTGCGCTGCGCCAGCACTCTACCCGCATGCGCCGCCGCGAACAACGAAACGGCGGCGCGGCGGCGCGAACGCGTGCCTCACGGCGAGCTCTTTCTCATCCACCGTGGCGTCGGCTTCCGGGGCCGGTCTATTCTTTCCGGACAGCGCGTCCGAACGACTGGATGTCTCATGGTACGGAGGAAGAGCGAAGGCAGGGCGATCCCGACGATCGCAGAGCTTCGGCACATCGCCGCCGCCGTCGGCCAGGAAGCGAACTGCCGTTTGCTGATCTTGTTCGGCTCGGCGGCGCGAGCTGCCGCCGATTCGCCCGAGGACCTCGG
>DASWHK010000147.1:0-37862 GCA_036398215.1 Acidobacteriota bacterium
CGGCATCCCCCAGCAGCTGATCGACGGGGTCGCCGGGGCCCTCGAGCTGATCACCCCATCGGATTGCGAAGAGCTGCTGGCGCCGCGCGACCCGGACTCCCACAAGGGCACCTACGGGCACGTCCTGATCGTGGCCGGCGGTCCGGGAACCGCCGGCGCCGCGGTGCTCACGGCGCGCGCTGCGCTGCGCGGCGGCGCCGGCCTGGTCACCGTGGCGCCCCCCGAGTCGGTGTACGTTCCGATCGCCGCGCAGCTCACCGAGGCGCTGGTCCGACCCCAGCCCGGTGGCGCCGAGGACGGCTACGGGGCAGGGGCGCTCGAAGCCCTGCTGCGGCTGGCGGACGACTGCGACGTGCTGGCGATCGGCCCGGGCATCGGCACCGCGGCGGGGACCCGTGACACCGTCCGCGGGCTGGTCGCCGCCGCCCGGGTGCCGCTGGTGATCGACGCCGACGGCCTCAACCTCTTCGCCGGCGCCGTCGACCTGCTGGCCGCCGTCGGCCCGCCGTGCATCCTGACCCCGCATCCCGGGGAGATGGCCCGGCTGCTGGGCTCGTCGACCGCCGAGGTACAGTCCGATCGGGTCGGCGCGGCGCGGTCGCTGGCCGAGCGAACCGGGGCCGTCGTCGTCCTCAAGGGCTACCGCTCGCTGGTGTGCACGCCGGCCGGGTCGGTGGCCGTCAACCCCACCGGTAACGCCGGGATGGCCAGCGGCGGCACCGGCGACGTGCTGACCGGTTTGATCGCCGCGCTCGTCGGCCAGGGCCTCGAGCCGGCGGAGGCGGCGCGCGCCGGCGTCTTCCTCCACGGTGAGGCCGGCGACCTGGCGGCGGCGGAGCTCGGCGAGGTGGCGCTGATCGCCTCCGATCTCATCGAACGCCTCCCGGCGGCGATGTGCCGCTTCGCGCCATGAGAACCACCCGCGACTTCGTCACCCGCAACCCCGAGGAGACGCGCGAGATCGGCAAGCGGCTGGGCGAGCGGCTGCACGGCGGCGAGGTCGTGCTGCTGTTCGGGCCCCTGGGCGCCGGCAAGACCGTCTTCGTGCGTGGCCTCGCCGAGGGGATCGGGGTCGCCGCCGACCAGATTCGCAGTCCCTCGTACACGCTGATCAACGAGCACGAGGGGAAGGTCAAGCTCTACCACGCCGATCTCTACCGGCTGAGCGCCGAGTCGCTCGCCGACCTCGGCCTCGAGGAGCTCTACGGCGGCACCCAGATCGTCGCCGTCGAGTGGGCCGAGCGTTTGGAGGAGGCCGGCTGGGACCTCGGCGACGCGATCATTGTCGAGATCGACTACCACCCCTCGGAGGACGAGACGCGCATGATCGTCCTCGACGCCGTCGACGTGTTCACGACCGGAGGCGACGCGGGATGAGCGGGAGCGAGCAGAGGCGGTGCCCGGCTCTCGAGGTCGCCCGTACCAGGCCGCCGATCAGCCGACGCGGTAGTTGGGCGCTTCCTTGGTGATCTGCACGTCGTGCACGTGGGCCTCGCGCAGGCCGGCGACGGTGACCCGCACGAACTGGGCCTGCTCCTGCATGCTGGCGATATCGGGGCAGCCGCAGTAGCCCATGCCGGCGCGCAGGCCGCCGACGAGCTGGTGGAGCGTCTCGGCGACCGGCCCCTTGTAGGGGACCCTGCCCTCGATGCCCTCCGGAACCAGCTTGGCCTCCTCGACGTCGGGTTGGAAGTAGCGGTCCTTGCTGCCGTGGCGCATGGCGCCCACCGAGCCCATGCCGCGGTAGGCCTTGAAGGCGCGCCCCTGGTAGAGCTCGATCTCGCCCGGGCTCTCGTCGGTGCCGGCCAGCAGCGAGCCGATCATCACCACGTCGGCGCCGGCGGCGATCGCCTTGGCGAGGTCGCCGGAGTACTTGATGCCGCCGTCGGCGATGATCGGGATGTCATGGAGCTTGCCGACCCGGGCGCAGGCGGCGATGGCGGTGATCTGGGGGATTCCGGCGCCGGCGACGATCCGGGTGGTGCAGATCGCCGAGGGTCCCATCCCGACCTTGACCGCGTCGACGCCCGCCTCGATGAGGTCCTTGGTGGCCTCCGCGGTGGCGACGTTGCCGGCGACGACGCCGATGTCGGGGAACTTCTTCTTCACCGCGCCGGCGGTGTTCACGACCCCCTCGGAATGGCCGTGGGCGGTGTCGACGACGATCAGGTCGACCCCTGCCTTGACCAGCTCGGCGGCACGCTCCAGCGACTCGCCGCCGACCCCGATCGCGGCGCCGACGCGCAGCCTACCGAGGGCGTCCTTGGAGGCGTTGGGGTAGTCGATCGCCTTCTGGATGTCCTTGACGGTGATCAGCCCGCGCAGCATGCCGCGCTCGTCGACGACCAGCAGTTTTTCGATCTTGTGGCGCTGTAGCAGCTCCACCGCCTGGTCGAGCGTCGTCCCCGGCGGCACGGTCACCAGCTTTTCGCGGGTCATCAGCTCCTCGACCAGCCGGTCGAGGTTCTTCTCGAAGCGGACGTCACGGTTGGTGAGGATGCCGACCACGCGACCGTCCTCTGCGGTGACCGGGACGCCCGAGATCTTGTACTTGGCCATCATCGACAGGGCTTCACGGATCGGCTTCTCCGGCCCGATTGTGATCGGGTCGACGATCATGCCGCTCTCCGAGCGCTTGACCTTGTCGACCTCGTCGGCCTGCTCCTCCACCGTCAGGTTGCGGTGCACGACGCCGAGGCCGCCGTGCTGGGCGAGGGCGATCGCCATGCGCGACTCGGTGACCGTGTCCATTGCCGCCGACATCACCGGGATGTGGAGGCTGATTCGGGAGGTGAGCCGGGTGACGGTATCGGCCTGCGAGGGGAGGATGTTCGAGCGCGCGGGGACCAGCTGCACGTCGTCGAACGTGAGGGCCAGTGCCGGCTTGTCGGCGAGCATCTCGACTCCTTGTGCGGCTGCGTATTTGCCGGACGGTACACCACCGCCGCGAATTCGCAAGCCGCGCCCCGGAGCGGCCGGACTTTCGTCGAGATCGCCGCGCGGACGATCGCGCTCACCCGCCGGGCGTGGCCGACGGCGCCGATCCTCCGGGGTTGCCGCGGGCTATGGACGGCATCCCGCCTCGCCGCGGCGCGAGCCTCGGAACGGAGGTCACCGGCCGCAGCACTTCTTGTACTTCTTGCCGCTGCCGCAGGGGCAGGGGTCGTTACGGCCGATCTTCTTGTCGTCGCGGACGATGGTCTCGGGCCGCGCCGGGCCGCCGCCGGCGGCGGCGGCGATGTGCCGGACGCGCTCGGCCTCGGCGCGCTGCCGGGCGAGCTGCGCCTGGCGTTCCTCCGGCGACATCGGCTCGAGCTGGAAGGCGTAGCGGACGACCTCGCCGTGGATGCGCTCGTGCATCTCCTGGTACATCTCGAAGGACTCGCGCTTGTACTCGACCAGCGGCGTGCGCTGGCCGTAGCCGCGCAGGCCGATGCCCTCCTTGAGCCGGTCGAGGGCGTAGAGATGCTCCTTCCAGCGGGCGTCGATGACCTGCAGGCAGATCCAGGTCTCGAACTGCGGCATCACCTCGCCGATGCGCTCGACCTTGTCCTCGTAGCGCGCCTTCACCGCCGTCCGCAGCCCCTCGCGGATGGTCTCGAGGCCGTCCTGCTCGAGGTCGACGGGGAGCTGCTCCGCGGAGAGGCCGAAGAAATGGCCGAGCTGCGTCTTCAGCTCGTCGGTCCCCCAGTCGAGCGGGTCCTTGTCGGGGTCGCAATGGGTGTCGATCAGCCAGTCGACGATCTCCTCGGCGGTCTCGAGGACGAAGCTGCGCGCGGCGCCCTCCTCCTGCATCTGCTCGCGGCGCATCGTGTAGATGACCTGCCGCTGCTTCTCCATGACGTCGTCGTACTCGAGCAGGTGCTTGCGGGTCTCGAAGTTGCGTGCCTCGACCTGCTTCTGGGCCCGCTCCAGGGCGCGGCTCACCATGCGGTCCTCGATCGGCACGCCCTCCTCCATGCCCAGCCGCTGCATCAGCCCCTGCAGCTTGTCCATGCCGAAGATGCGCAGCAGGTCGTCCTCGAGCGACAGAAAGAACTGCGACGACCCCGGATCGCCCTGCCGCCCGGTGCGGCCGCGCAACTGGTTGTCGATGCGGCGAGCCTCGTGGCGCTCGGTGCCGAGCACGTGGAGGCCGCCGAGCGAGGCGACGCCCTCGCCCAGCACGATGTCGGTGCCGCGGCCGGCCATGTTGGTGGCGATGGTCACCGCCTTCTGGGCGCCGGCGAGGGCCACGATCTCGGCCTCGCGCTCGTGGTGCTTGGCGTTGAGCACCACGTGCTGGACGCCCCGGCGTTCGAGCAACTTGGAGAGCCTCTCGGACTTCTCGATCGAGGTGGTGCCGACCAGCGCCGGGCGGCCGGTCTCGTTGAGGTCGGCGATCTCGTCGACGACGGCGTTCCACTTCTCGGCCTCCGTCCGGAAGATGACGTCGGGCATCTCATCGCGGATCAGCGGCTTGTTGGTGGGGATCGACATCACCTCGAGCTTGTAGATCTTGTCGAACTCCGCCGCCTCGGTCATCGCCGTGCCGGTCATGCCGGCGAGCTTGTCGTACATCCGGAAGAAGTTCTGGAAGGTGATCGTCGCCAGCGTCTGGTTCTCGCGGGCGATCTTGACCCCCTCCTTGGCCTCCACCGCCTGGTGCAGGCCGTCGCTCCAGCGCCGCCCGGGCATCATCCGGCCGGTGAACTCGTCGACGATCACCACCTCGCCGTCCTTGATCAGGTAGTCGCGGTCGCGCTTGAAGAGCGTGTGCGCCTTGAGCGCCTGCTGGACGTGGTGCACCAGGTCCATGTGGGCGGCGTCGTAGAGGTTGTCGATCCCCAGCAGCTTCTCGATGTGGACGACGCCCTCCTCGGTCATCGCCACCGAGCGCTGCTTCTCCTCGATCTCGAAGTCGGTTGCGGCGCGCAGCGCCGGGATGATGCGGTCGATGCGGTAGTAGAGGTCGGTCGACTGCTCGGCCGGCCCGGAGATGATCAGCGGTGTGCGCGCCTCGTCGATCAGGATCGAGTCGACCTCGTCGACGATCGCGTAGTTGTGGGTCGGCTGCACCATGTCCTCGGCGCGGAACTTCATGTTGTCGCGCAGGTAGTCGAAGCCGAACTCGTTGTTGGTGCCGAAGGTGACGTCCGAGGCGTAGGCGGCGCGGCGGGCGTCGTCGGGCATATCGTGCTGGATGGCCCCGACGGTCAGGCCGAGGGCCTCGTACAGGGGCCCCATCCACTCGGCGTCGCGGCGCGCCAGGTAGTCGTTGACGGTGACGATGTGGACGCCGGTGCCGGCCAGGGCGTTGAGGTAGGCGGGCAGGGTGGCGACCAGCGTCTTGCCCTCGCCGGTGGCCATCTCGGCGATCTTGCCCTGGTGCAGGACGACGCCGCCGACCAGCTGCACGTCGTAGTGGCGCATCCGCAGGAAGCGCTTGCCGGCCTCGCGGGCGGTCGCGAAGGCCTCGACCAGCAGGTCGGCGAGCGTCTCGCCGGCGGCGATCCGGACGCGGAACTCCGCGGTCTTGGCGCGCAGCTCGGCGTCGGAGAGCCTCTCGAGCGCCGGCTCCAGCTCGTTGATCGAGCCGACGTAGGCCTCGCTGAGGCGCTTGATCTCGCGCTCGTTGTGGGTCCCGAAGACCTTGGTGAGTACCGTATTGAGCATGATTCAGCGGACGGGGATGCCGGGGGCCGGGTCGGGGCGTGCTGTCCGGAGGGAGAGGAGTGCCGGCCCCGTCGCGCACGACCGCGCCGTCCGGCCGCGACGTGGGTTGCACCACGGAGACAACAGCAACCATCGTAGCAGCCCTCTCGGCGGGCGGTAAACCGCGGCTGAGGCGCTCATCGCGAAGCGGCGCTGAGCTCGGCCCCCTGCTGCCGGTACTGGAAGGCCTCGGCAAGGTCGGCGTAGACGATCTCGTCGCGGCCGGCGAGGTCGGCGATGGTACGCGCCACCCGCAGCACTCGGTGCCAGCCGCGCGCCGAGATGGCGAGGTTCTCGGCCTCCTCGTGGGCCCGCCGCTGCTGCTCGGGCGTCAGGCGGCAGGCCCTGGCGAGCCATGCCGCCGGCAGGGCGGCGTTGGTCGGCGCGGCGGCGGGCGAGTGGCTGGTCCGGTTGGCGGCGTGGCCCTGCTCCGCCGCGGCGCCGGCATCCTCCATCTCGGCTCGCAGCCGCTCGAAGCGTTGCCGCTGGCGCCGCCGCGCCGCGACGACCCGGCGGCGGACGGCGGCGGACGATTCCGGCGCCGGCCCGTCGTGGATGAGCGCGCCGAGGTCGGTGGGCTCGACGGTGACCACCAGGTCGAGGCGGTCGAGCAGCGGGCCCGAGAGCCGGCGCCAGTAGCCGCGCACCTGGCCGAGCGTGCAACGGCAGTCGTCGGAGTCGGCGCCCTGGCCGCAGGGGCAGGGGTTCATCGCGGCGACGAGCTGGAATCGTGCCGGCAGGGTGACGTGGAAGTCGCCGCGCACGAGGCTCAGTGTTGCTTCCTCGAGCGGCTGGCGGAGGCACTCGAGCACCGGACGGCGAAACTCCGGCAGCTCGTCGAGAAACAGCACCCCGTGGTGCGCCAGGCTGACCTCACCGGGACGAGGTGGCAGACCGCCGCCGACCAGCCCGGCGGCCGTCACCGTGTGATGTGGTGCGCGAAAGGGCGGCGCGGTCAGCAGGCCGCTGCCGCTCAGCCGGCCGGCGGCCGAGTGCACGGCGCTGGCCTCGAGGGCCTCCTCCGGCGCCAGGTCGGGGAGGATGCCCGGCAGCGCCCGCGCCAGCAGCGTCTTGCCGGAGCCGGGCAGGCCGATCATCAAGAGGTGGTGGGCGCCCGCCGCGGCGATCTCCAGGGCCCGGCGGGCGAGGGCGTGCCCGGCCACCTCGCACAGGTCGACAAGGACGGTCGGTGGCGCGGGAGCCGGCCGGGTCGGTCGCGCCAGGGTGAGGCCGCCGCGCGCCCAATCGATCGCATCGGCCAGCGAGCGGACGCCGACGACGTCGAGGCACTCGACGGCGGCCGCCTCGGCGACGTTGGGCTCGGGAACCAGGAGGCTCTTGATCCCGGCATCGCGCGCCGCCAGGGCTGCCGGCAGCGTCCCGGGGACGCTCCGTACCGTGCCGTCGAGCTGAAGCTCCCCGAGACAAACGCAATCGGCCAGCCGCTGCGGCTCCAGCTCCCCCTCGGCGATCAACATGCCGAGGGCGATCGGCAAGTCGAGGCCGGTGCCGCCCTTGGGGTGGTCGGCGGGGGCCAGGTTGACGGTCGTGGAGCGCGGCCCGAGCGTCACGCCGCTCTGCTTGCAGGCGCTGTGGATGCGCCGGAGGCTCTCCCGTACGGCTGCGCCCGGCAGCCCGACGATCGTCTCGCCGGGCAGGCCGTTGCCTCGGTAGACCTCGACGGTGACCAGTGTCGAGCGAACGCCGCTGATGACCGCGGAGGTGAGCGTACCGAGGGTGGCGGGCTTGGGCATGCGAATCCTCTCGGTCCGAGCGCAACGCGGGGTACGCCGGCGCAGGCCCGGACACTCCTAGAGGAGACGGCCACGGCAGGCCGCTTTCCGTGGAAGAGTGCGCAGGCGACCACCGTGGAGGGATACCGGCAGGTGAAGCGGCTGTGGGCGTGCCCGCCGTCGAGGAGACAGCAAAAGCCCGACGCGAACGCTGAAGACACAGGCCGCGTCGGCGGCAAGACCGCGCGGAGAAGCGCCGGCCGCTAGCGCCTGGGGATCGTCAGCGACTTGCCCGGGTGAATGATGCTGCGCGACGAGAGGCCGTTGGCCGCCAGCAGGGTGCCGAGTGGGATTCCATGGGCGTCGGCGATCGCGCCCAGTGTATCGCCCCTGCGCACCGTGTAGCTAAGGTCGGTCCGCTCGGCGTCGCCGCCCGGAATCAGCAGCTCGTCGCCCGGATAGATGCTGCTGCGGCGGTTGAGGCCGTTGGCGGCCAGCAGGGCGTCGAGGCTGACCCCGTGGCGCTTGGCGATCACGTAGGGGGAGTCGCCGCGGCGCACCGTGTAGCGCCGGACGGTGGTGTTGGCGGTGCCGCCAGGCTGGCCCGAGAACAGCGCCGCCGCTGCGAACACCACCAGCTTGTCGCCCGGGTGGATCGTATTGCTACGGCGGTTGTTCCAACGCTTGAGGTCGTCGACGCTGACCGAGAAGCGGCTGGCGATCACGTAGAGGCTGTCGCCGGCGCGCACCGTGTAGAGGTTGCGCTCGGGGCCGGCCGCCCCGCTGCCGTTGTCGCCGTCGCCGTCCTGGGCGTCGGCCGTCAGCGGAGTGTTCGCCGTGCCGGCGACGGCCGCCGGCGTCGCCATGCCATCGCGCACGCCGTAGTAGACGATCAGCGTGTCGCCGGGGTAGATGCGGTCGCTGGCGAGGTTGTTCCAGCGCATCAGGTTGGGGGCTTCGGTCCTGAAGTGTTGGGCGATCAGGAACAGCGAGTCGCCCCGCTGCACCGTGTACGTCGTGCGCTCGCCGGTGTCGAACCCGGCCATCGGCTGGCTGCGGTAGGGACGCGACTCGGGCCCCACCGGAATGATCAGCCGCTGGCCGATGCTCAACCGGTTGGCGTTGCGCAGGTTGTTGACCTCGATGATCGCCGCCTGGCGGGTCGCATACGTTGTCGCGATGTGTGAGAGGGTCTCGCCGCGGGAGACCACATGAGTGAGGAACTCGATGCGCTCGGCGGCCGGGATGCTGGCGAGGGCGGCCTCGAAGGCGGGCTTGCTGCCCGCCGGAGTGCGCACCGGATAGCCCTTGGGCACCCAGGCCATGATGTGCGGGTTGAGCTCGCGGATCTCCTCGAAGGAGACGCCCACCAGGTCGGCGACCAGCCGCAGGTCGGTGTTGGCGTCCATCAGCGACTCGTCGTACACGTACGGCGCCAGTGGCACCACCTCGAGCCCGTAGTAGGCGGGGTCGGTGCCGATCAGGATCGAGGCGTAGATCTTGGGGACGTGGTCACGGGTCTCGCGGGGAATGTGGCGGGTCTCGGCGAGGTCCCAGAAGTTGTCGACGCCGGCACGGTCCAGGGCGCGGTTGATGCGCCCCCAACCAGCGTTGTAGGCGGCCAGAACCAGGGCCCAGTCATCGTACTTCTCGTAGAGCTCCTTCATGTACAGGGCGGCGGTGCGGGTGGCCTTCACCGGATCCCGGCGCTCGTCGACGTTGTAGTCGATCTTCATGCCGTACATCCGCGCGGTGCCCGACATGAACTGCCACAGCCCGACGGCGGCGGCGCGGGAATAGGCACCGGTCTTGTACAGGCTCTCGATCAAGGGCACCCAGGCGAGCTCGCGCGGCACCCCGACCTCGTCGAAGATCGCCTCGATCATCGGCATGAACCGGGTGGCTCGCGACAGGCCCTCCTCGACGACCTCCTTGCGCTCGCCGGTAAGGTAGGCGAGGGCCCACTCGACCCGCTCGTTCTCCATCGGCGTCGGCACCGGGATCGAAAAGCTGGGCAGCTCGAGAGGCTCGACCGCGAGCCGCGCCCGCAGGGCGTCGAGGTGCTCGGCGGACGGCGGCGGCAGCGGCTCATCGTACAGGGAGACCGCGTCGGCGGAGGTCGTCGATACCAGCTCGCTGAGCCCGAGTGCGTGGATGCGGTTGAAAAGGTCGTTGAATTCCTGCTGAAGGGCATTTCGCTCCGCCGGACCGACGTTGGCCTGCAGGTAGACGTCGAGGGCGAGCTGGAAGTGCTGGTCGGCGGCGGCGTAGTCGCCGGCCCGGTAATCCGCCTCCCCGGCGTCGAAGTGGCGCCGCGCCTCTTCGCGCAGCATCGCGATGACCGGGGCGCTCTCGGGCTCCGGCAATACCGGGGCGGTCTGCGGCGGCGCCGACGATCCCGAGCACGCCGCCACCGCGGTCAGCAAGAGAAAGAGGACCCAAGCCTCGCTGAAAAGCGCGAGGCGGCCGCGCCGACTTGCCCGCCGTTCGTTCATACAGCCCTCTCCCCGAAGGCCCCCCAGGTATGGTTGCGTCGTTTGCGGGTCGCGGTCGCCCACCGCAACACTCAGCGGCGCCGGAAAACGCCGCGCGCCTCGCCCAGCTCGCGGGCCAGCGGCGTGAGGATTGTACAGGGTCCGAGGAGGATTTTCTCACCCTTTTCTGCGGCCTCCCGGACATCGGCCTCGGCGACGAACTCGGCCGGCTCGCCGCCGGCACCGGCCTGCGACCTAGCGTCGGCGCCTCCGGCGGGTCCCGACGAGCACGCCGCGAGAGCCGACGGCGGTGTCCTCGCCCGTTCGCGACGCCGCTCGGAAGCAGTTTCGGGCGAGGCGCCGGAGGGCTCGTCGCGCACCGACACCAGGCTGGCGCGCCCCGCCGCAGGAGGGGGGGCGGGGTCATCGCGCAGGACGCCGCGGCGGGCCAGAAAGGCGGCGATCCGGGCCTCCAGGCCGTCCGCCGCCTGGTGCCGTCCGCCGGTCGGGCCGCTTGGTGGCGTGGTAGTGCCGCGGCGGACGATCGTCGCCGAGAGGTCGGCGCGGCCGTCCGCACGGGTCCCGGAGCTCGACGCTGCGGCCCCGCCGGCCGCCGTCGCGCCGGCCGTCGACGGCACGTATTCGCGCGTCTCGTAGGCGAGGCGCTTGACGTTGAGCAGGTGCTGGGGGCCGACGTTGTCGGAGGTGATGTTGTTGCCCCAGGAGCCGCATCCCAGGGTCATCGACGGGAACAGGTGGGTGGTGAGGCCGACGGCTCCGAGCGCCGCCACCGTGTTGACCAGGACGCGATGCGCCGGCTTGCGAAGGCCGAACTCCAGGACCACGTCATCATTCCGGGAGTGGATGGCGAGCGTATGCCCCATGCCACCGAAGCGCAGCAGCTCGGTGCAGCGGGCGCAGCCCTCCTGCCAGTCCTCGACCACGTAGAAGGCGAGCACCGGCGAGAGCTTCTCGTGCGACAGCGGGTATTGCTTGCCGACGCCGTCGATCGGGCAGACCAGGACGCGGACGCCGGCCGGCACCTCGAGGCCGGCGGCGGCGGCGATGGCGGCCGCCGGGCGCCCCACGAAGTCCGGGTTGACCAGCAGCTTGTCGGTGATCAGCAAGGCGCCGAGCCGCCGGCACTCCTCGGGGGAGAGGAAATGGCCGCCCTGGGCGCGGACCTGGTCGCGGACCTCCCGTTCGATCGCCCGGTCGCAGACGATCGCCTGCTCCGAGGAGCACAGCGTGCCGTTGTCGAACGTCGTGCCGGCGATGACGTCGCGGACCGCCTTGGCGACGTCGGCGGTGCGCTCGATGTAGGCGGGGACGTTGCCGGGGCCGACACCGTAGGCTGGCTTGCCCGCGGAGTAGGCCGCCTTCACCAGGGCGATACCGCCGGTCGCCAGGATCAGGTCGGTCTCGCGGCCGTTCATCAGCTCCTGGGTGCCCTGCATCGTGACGTTGCTCATGCAGGCGATGATGCCCGCCGGCGCCCCGGCCTCCTCGGCCGCCGTGGCCAGGACGTCGGCGCTGGCGCGGATGCATTCGCGGGCGCTCGGGTGCGGCGACAGGACGATGCCGCAGCGGGCCTTGAGCGCGATCAGGCACTTGAACATCGCCGTCGAGGTCGGGTTGGTCGAGGGAATGATGCCGGCCACCACGCCGACCGGCTCGGCGATCTCGCGGACCCCGTGCTCGCGGTCCTCGCGCAGGACGCCGACCGTGCGCATGCCGCGCATCGCCGCGACCACGTCCTGGAGGACGAAGTTGTTCTTGCGAACCTTGTCGGGGACGTTGCCGAAGCCGGTCTCGCGGTGGGCGATCTCGGCGAGCCGCTCGCTGTGGGCGAGGCCGGCGGCTGCCATCGCCTCGACGATGGCGTCGATCTGCTCCTGGCTGAAGCTCTCGAGCCGGCGCTGGGCGGCGACCGCGGCGCGCCCCAGCTCGCGGGCTTCGCGGATCGATTCGAGGTCGCGGTCGCTTCCCGGGTCATGCATCAGCGGCTCCACCGGCTAGCCCGGCACGAGGCCACCGTGCCCGTGGCGATCTGCCGCCGCCCGCCGGCACGCCGCTACTTGCGCTTGCGAGCCGTTTCGGCGGCCCCGGAGCCCTCGGGAAGCGGAGGCAAGAGCTTCTCGACTTCCTCGTGCGGGCGCGGGATCACGTGCACCGAGATCAGCTCGCCGACGCGGCGAGCCGCCGCCGCGCCCGCGTCGGTGGCGGCCTTGACGGCGCCGACGTCGCCGCGGACCAGGACGGTGACCAGCCCGCCGCCGACCTGCTCCTTGCCCAGCAGCACGACCTTCGCGGACTTGACCATCGCATCGGCCGCCTCGATGGCGCCGACCAGCCCTTTGGTTTCGATCATGCCCAGGGCTTCGTACGACGACATTCGGATCCTCCGGGAAGGGCGTGTAGAGAACGGCGCGGACGTTAGCATGGGACCCCCGAGCGGTCAACGGCGGGGCCGGCGTGAGCGCCCGCCAGCGGCGGGCTTGGCGGAAATCGACGGCGGCAGGCGGGAGGTGGCCGTGGCGCGGCGCGGCTGTTTCCGGGCGTGCTTGATGGGTCACCGGGACCGCAGTAGACTCCGCGCGGGGTCGCCCGCCCGAAACGGCATTCCGGAGGATCTCGAATGGCACCCAATCCGACCCGATCGAGAGCTCGCCGCGCCGTCGTCGCCGGCCTGGTCCTGGCGCTCGGGCTGAGCGTGGCCGGCTGCGGCGGCGAACAGGTGGGGCGCTCACTGAACGTCAGCGTCAGCCTCGATCTTCCCGACAGCCTGGGGCTCGGGAGCCCGTTCGACATCGGCTACACTTGGACCCCCGAAGAGGGTTTCGAGCCGCCCGCCGACGACCTGAAGGTGTTCGTGCACCTCGTCGATCCGGACGGCAACGTCGTGCTGCAAGACGATCATTTTCCGCCGCAGCCAACCAGCCAGTGGCGCGCCGGCGAGCCGGTGAGCTACCGGCATTGGCTGTACCCGCCGCCGGGCTTCCATCACGACTACATCGACTTCTACGTCGGGCTCTACCAGGGGACCGAGCAGATCGCAACGCTGCGCGACGGCGACCTGCGCAATCGCCCCCTGGTGCACACGGTGATCATCCGTGCCGACGATCAGGGCGGCGTGCCAGTCTACGTCGAGGGCTTCCACGAACGCGAGACGTCGCTGTCGGCGGAGCCCGAATTCCAGGAATGGCGCTGGATGCGCGACCGCGGCGTGGTGGCGTTCGGCAACCCGCGCGGCCCGGCGACCCTGCACCTGCGGGCCCTCAGCCCGGTCGATTCCCTGGACGGCACCCAGACCATGACCATCCGTATCGGCGATCGCGTCATCGGCGAGGTCGAGGCCACCGACACGGTGCCGTACCTGCGGCGCTTCGAGGTCCCGGGGGACGCCGCCGGCGACGGCGCCTGGGTCGAGGTCGTCCTCGAGGTCGACGAGGCGTTCGTGCCGGCGCAGATCGAGTCGAGCTCCACCGACACGCGGGTGCTCGGGCTGCAGATCTTTTGGATGCACCTCGGTCGCTGAGGGCGGCGGCAGGTACGAAGGGGACAAGCGGGAACGGGCGACGGGCAGGTGATTTTCCCGCGGATGAATCGCACCCCGTGGCCGTCTACACTGAGCAGGGACCAATCCACAGCGGCGCGTCGAGGAGCGGAAGATGGCGAAACAATCGGACGACAAGCAACAGGCGGCGGAGCTCGCCATCTCACAGATCGAGCGTCAGCACGGCAAGGGCGCGATCATGCGCCTCGGGGCGGACAGCGTCGTCGACGTACAGACGATCTCCACCGGTTCGCTCGGCCTGGACATCGCGGTCGGCGTCGGCGGGATGCCTCGGGGGCGCGTCATCGAGATCTACGGGCCCGAATCTTCGGGCAAGACGACGCTTGCCTTCCACGTCGTCGCCGAGGCCCAGAAGACCGGCGGCATCGCCGGCTTCATCGACGCCGAGCACGCCGTCGATCCGGAGTACGCCAAGGCGCTGGGCGTCAACCTCGACGAGCTGCTGGTATCGCAACCGGACTCCGGCGAGCAGGCGCTCGAGATCGCCGAGACCCTGGTCCGCTCGGGGGCGCTGGACGTCCTGGTGATCGACTCGGTGGCGGCGTTGGTGCCGCGGGCCGAGATCGAGGGAGAGATGGGCGACATCCAGCCCGGTCTGCAGGCCCGGCTGATGTCCAAGGCGCTGCGCAAGCTCACCCACGTGGTCTCGAAGTCGCGCACCAGCCTGATCTTCATCAACCAGGTGCGCGAGAAGATCGGCGTCATGTTCGGCAACCCCGAGACCACGCCGGGCGGCCGCGCCCTCAAGTTCTACTGCTCGGTGCGCCTCGACATCCGCCGCATCGGCTCGATCAAGGATGGCGATCAGATCATCGGCAACCGGACGCGCGTGAAGGTGGTCAAGAACAAGGTGGCGGCGCCCTTCCGGCTGGCGGAGTTCGAGATCATCTACGGCACGGGGATCTCCAAGACCGGCGAGCTGCTCGATCTGGGTGAAGCCGAGAAGATCGTCGATCGCTCCGGCTCCTGGTACTCCTACGACGGCGATCGGCTGGGGCAGGGGAGGGAGAACGCGCGCCGCTTCCTGGAGGAGAACCCGGAGATCGCCGGCCAGATCGAGGCGCGGCTACGCGAGCGCTTCGGCCTGACGAAGCCGGCGCTTGCAGAGGCGGGCGCGGACGCCGGCGACCAGGCCGGCGACGACGCGGCCCCCAAGGGCAAGGCGCCGGTCAAGGCTACTGCGAAGGCCAGTTAGGGCTCGCGCGAGAATAAGTGCCTGCGCCGAGGGCGCCAAGGCGGAATCCTCACAAGGCGCGCGACTGAAGCATACCCGCAGTATGTCGCAAGGAGCGCAACGAAGTGAGGATTGCGCCCTTGGCGGCCGAATGCGGCAGTTATTCTTGCCCGAGCCCTTAGCGCCGCTCGACTCCCGGTCAGCCCCACTCGACCCGGTCAGCCCCAGAGGATCCGCTTGTAGCAGAAGATCGTCAGGCCGATGATCACCGCCCACCCCAGCGCCATGAAAACGTAGCCTGCTGCAGTCATCTCAAGCTGTCTCCTGGACGGGCCGGGGGTGCCGGCCCGTACCGCCGTGCCGCCGCCAGGCGTAGCCGACGATCGCCATCACGCCCACCAGCATGCCGAGCAGCATCAGCCGCGAGCGCATGATCCACGGCACCGCCTCGGGATCGACCCCGTCGAGGCGCAAGACCCCCGGCAGCGTCTCGTAGACGTAGCTGCCGAGAATGACGAACAACATCAGCGGGGTGACGAACTGCAACACGTACTTGAACACGATCGGGATCTGGATGTCGGCGGCCTTGTTGATCTCGTCCCAGGCGTGGTGGATGCCGAACACCCAGGTGAACAGGACGAGCTCGATCGCCGCCAGCACCACCAGGCCGAAGGTCCCGGCCCAGAAGTCGAACTCGTTCATGAAGTGGGGCATGAAGAAGATCACCGGCTGGACGAGGACGAAGACGATCAGGCCGACCGAGATCGCCGCCTGGTTGCGGGTCATCTTGAGCTCGTCCTGCAGAAAGGCCATCAGCGGCTGCCCCATGGCCAGCGACGAGGTGATACCGGCGATGAACAGCAACGCGAACCACAGCGTTCCGAACAGCTGGCCGCCGGGCAGCTGCTGGAAGAGCGCCGGCATGACCGCGAACGCCATGTCGTACGAGTTGCGGGCGAGCTCCTGGGTTCGCTCGAGGCCGAAGAACACCACCGCAGCGGGGATCGCCAGCGTGCCGCCGAGCACCACCTCGGCGAACTCGTTGGTCGCCGTGGTAGCCAGGCCGGTCAGGGCGATGTCGTCGTTGTCCGTCAGATAGGACGCGTAGCACTGCAGGGTGCCCATCCCGAGGCTGAGCGTGAAGAAGATCTGTCCGGCGGCCGCCAGCCAGACGCGGGCGTTGGTGATCTGGCTGAAATCCGGGTTCCAGATGAAGCCGAGGCCGGCGCTGACGCTGAACTGCGGCTGCGCCGGGTCCGGCGTCCCCAACAGCAGGACGCGGCCGACCAGGATGATGGCGAAGATGAACAGCGCGGGCAGAGCGTAGCGGGCCACCAGCTCGATGCCTCCGGAGACGCCGCGCGACAGCACGTAGACGTTGATCGCCAGAGTGACGATGAACAGGCCGTAGGCCCAGGCGATGCCGCCGAAGTACTGGTTGGCCTCGATGCCCTGGTAGCCGGCGAGAAACGCGCTCATGCCCTCGAACGTCTCGTTGCCCCAGTAGGCGCCGGTGGCCGTGAACAGCGAGTAGCCCAGCGACCACGACTCGACGTAGGTGTAATAGACCATCACGGTCAGCGGCATGAACAGGCCGAGGGCGCCGAGGTACTTGGACAGCGGGTGGTCCCAGATTCGCTCGAACATCCCCGGCGTCGACGAGTGGCCGTGGCCGCCGCCGTAGCGGCCGATCGCCCACTCCACCCACATCATCGGGATTCCCAGCAGCAAGAACGAGATGAAGTAGGGGATCATGAAGGTGCCGCCGCCGTTCTGTGCGGCCTGCACCGGGAAGCGCAAGAAGTTGCCGAGGCCGACCGCGTTGCCCGCCATGGCGAGCACCAGGCCGACGCGCGTCGCCCATTTCTCCTGTTCGCTCATCGCCCTCCCCGGAGCCATCGCGGGACCCACCGCTTCGACCACCAGGCGGCGCCGCCGCACGCTCGCGGCGCGCCGCCAGCGGCGGATGCTAGCACAGGAAATCGGTCGATCGGTGGAGCGCACCAGCGGGGCGAGAAGCTGGTATTCTCCCTGCACGCGCCGGCAGCTGCTTGCCCGCGCCGGCGGCGGCCCGTATCCGCGCGGCCGCCCACGCCTTTCCAGGTGGGCTCGTAGCTCAGACGGTAGAGCGAAGGACTGAAAATCCTTGCGTCGGTGGTTCGATTCCGCCCGAGCCCACCTCTTGAACCCGCGCCGGCAGCGGCCACGGAAGGGCGAGAAACTGCGAAATCGTCTGGAAATGCGGCTCGCGAACCTGCGAGAATGGGCGACCGTGGTGTGACACGTATGGTTACGGCGGCCTTGTAGCGCGCATTCTCGCACAAGGTAAGTCGAAGTTGACGCTCCTTGCGGCCTTCTGCCAGCGGCGCGCCCCGGGTGGTTTCGTTCGAGCAGCACGGCGTGGGAGACGTTGTGGATGGTCAACCCACTTGATTTTCTGAAGTTTTCCAGGAAGAAGAAGTCGGCCACCGCCGAGGAGATCGCCGAGCCCGCCACAGTGGCGCCGGAGGAGTCCGCCGGGCCCGCGGCCGAGGCGCCGGAGGAGGAGCTCGTCGAGCTCGCCGCCGAGGAGCCGGAGGAGGAGCCGGTCGAGCCCGTCGCCGAGGCGCCGCCCGAAGAGCCCGCCGAGGCCGTGGCCGACGTCCCGGAGGAGCTCGGCGAGCCGGAGCCGGTTGCCGCCCAGCCCCCCGTCGCCCCCCAGCCGCCGGTTGTCGTCGAGCCCCCCGTCGCCGCCCAATCGCCTGGTGCCGCCGACCCTCCCGCCTCCGCCGCCGCGCCGCCGCCGCGGCGGACGGCGCCGGCGAAGTCTCCCGGCACGGCCGCCGCCCCTTCCGTCCAGCGCCGTCGGGCCGCGGCCGCCGTCGCCGAGGTCTCCTTGGATGCCGGCGGCGAGCTCGTCGCCGAGGAGCTCTACGCGAGCGCCTTGCAGGTCGTTGGCCGCTTCTTCAAGGCCGCCGCGAAGCTCGACACCGAGGCGCCCGATCCGATGCCGATCGACGAGATCGCGGCGCTCGCCGCCCGCCTGGTGCCTGCGCTGGCCGCCGGCCAGGGCGATTGGCTGGTGGCCAAGGCGGTGGGGCCGTACCCCGACAACCTGCGCTTCATCGTCCCGCACAGCATCAACGTCATGATTCTCGCGCAGCGGGTTGGCCGCCAGCTCGGCCTCGAAGATCCCGAGCTGCAGATCCTGGCGGTGGCGGCGCTGCTCCACGACGTCGGCACCGTACGCATCGACAAGGAGACCTTCTACAAGGCCGACAGCCTCACCAAGAGCGAATGGGAGCAGATGCGCCAGCGGCCGACCCACAGCTTCGACATCATCTCGACACTCGGGCCCCGTTACCGGGCTGTCGCCGAGATCTCTCACCAGGTGCACGAGCGGCTCGACGGCACAGGATACCCGCGGGGATTGAAGATCGAGGACATCGCGCTGGAGGCATCGATCCTGGGAGCCGTCGATATCTTCGAGGCGTTCATCCACCCGCGGCCCTACAAGAAGACCGTTCCGGCCGCCGCCATGTACGGCGTCGACAACCTCATGCGTCTGTCGCACCAGTTTGGCGACGGCGTCCTCAAGGCGCTGGTTCGCAGCGTCGGCTTGTTCCCGGTGGGAACACACGTCAAACTCAATAGCGGCGAGGTGGCGCGGGTCCTCAAGGGGCGTTCGGCCAACCCGATGCGCCCGCAGGTCGAGGTCGTCTTCGATACCCAGAGACGGCGGTTGAGCACCACTCGGCTCATCGACCTAATGGCGACTCCCCACCTCTACGTGTTCAAGCCGATGTCACCCGAGGACCTCGCCGAGCTCGGTCTCGTCTGATCGCTTGGCGTCGCAGCAAGGAGTATTCCCATGCCGGTACGGAAGCAGCTCACCGTGGCCTGGCAGAATCGGCCGGGAGAGCTGGCCAATGTCTGCCGGGTGCTGTCCGAGGTCGGCGTCAACGTCGAGGCGCTGGCAACCGCGGAAGCGGGCGAGTACGGCGCCGTGCGCCTGCTCGTCGACGACGTCGAGGCCGCTCGCAAGGTCTTTCATGACGCCGGCGTCGCCCACACCACGATCGATGTCCTGGTGATCGAGTTTCCCAACGAGCCCGGCTCGCTCAGCGAGGTCGCCGGCCGTCTGTCGGCGGAGCGCATCAACATCGAGTATTTCTACGCCTCGGTGGCGCCGGCGGTGGAGCGAGCGTTGGGAGTTTTCAAGGTCTCCGACCCGCAGCGCGGCGACGAGATCTTCCGCGCCCTGGAAGAAGAAGATGACTGAGGTGGCCACCATCGTCACCTCGACGGACATCGATGCGTTTCCGCTGGCGCGCCGCGGCAAGGTCCGCGACGTGTACGCCCTCGACGATCGGCTGCTGATCGTCGCCACCGACCGGATCTCCGCCTTCGACGTCGTGCTGCCCAACGGCATACCCCACAAGGGGAGCGTCCTGACCCAGATCTCGCGTTTCTGGTTCGACCGCATCGACATCTGCCCCAACCACCTGATCAGCACCGACGTCGCCGATTTCCCGGAGACTCTGCAGCCCCACGCGGAGGAGCTCGCCGGTCGCAGCATGCTGGTGCGCCGGGCGGATCGGGTCGACGTCGAGTGCGTGGTACGCGGCTACCTGATCGGCTCGGGCTGGAAGGATTACCAGGCCACCGGTGCCGTCTGCGGCATCCAGTTGCCTGCCGGGATGGAGCTCGCCAGTCGCCTGCAGGAGCCGATCTTCACGCCGGCCAGCAAGGCGGATGACGGTCACGACGAGAACATCTCGTTCGCGCAGATGAGCGAGATGGTGGGCGCCGCCACTGCGGAACGGCTGCGGCGGCTGTCACTGGAGATCTACAAGACGGCGCGGGAGTACGCCGAGCAGCGCGGCATCATCATCGCCGACACCAAGTTCGAGTTCGGCTTCATCGACGGCGAGCTGGCCCTGATCGACGAGCTGCTTACCCCCGACTCCTCGCGGTTCTGGCCGGCCGACCGGTATCGCAGCGGCGTCAGCCCACCCTCCTACGACAAGCAGTTCGTGCGCGATTACCTGAGCTCGATCGACTGGGACAAGAACCCTCCGGGCCCCGAGCTCCCGGATGAGGTGGTCAGCGCCACCAGCGCCAAGTACCTGGAGGCATACGAGCAGTTGACCGGCTCGCCCTTGCCGGGCACCGGTCGCGACGGAGTATGAGCAGGAGCAACTTGCAGCAACGCCTCGGCGCGCTGGTCGACGAGATGGTGAGCCGCGGCATCCGGCTCGACGAGGCCGAGCGCGAGCTCGAGGCCCACTTCCTGCGCCGGGTCCTGCAGGACGCCGGCGGCAACCAGTGTCGCGCCGCCGAGGCGCTCGGGATCCATCGCAACACCTTGCGCCGCAAGCTCCAGAGGTGCGGCCTCCTCTGACCTGACGTCGACGCAGGATCGGATAGACCGCCCCGGAGCCGGGTTGGAAAGCGGCGGGCCTGCGACGCCTGGCGGCGGGGCCGCCCGGCCATGCCCGCGAGACGGGGGCGAGGGTCCGCCGCCCAAGTTGACGGTTTTCGGGTCCGTTGCTATTCTTAGCACTCGTTATTCAGGAGTGCTAAACGGCGCTCCGCGGGCAGTTTTCAGCCCGAATTTGCCCATAGCAAAGACAGCCCTTTTCCTCGCGAAGCAGCGTTCCGGTCACCTGACTTGCGACCTCATCGCGGATCAACCACGTAGCGCAAGGAGCTCGTAGATGGCACAGACGAAGACGAAGGCGAAGAAGAAGCAATCGAGAGCGAAGGTTCAGCCCCTCGGCGACCGCGTCCTGGTCCGCCGGATCGAAGCCGGCGAGCAGGTACGCGGCGGCATCATCATCCCGGATACCGCCAAGGAGAAGCCTATGGAGGCGGAGGTCGTGGCCGTCGGCCAGGGCAAGCGCCTCGACGACGGCACACGGGCGGCGTTCGAGGTCGAGGTCGGCGACACGGTGCTGATCGGCAAGTATTCGGGCACCGACATCAAGTTCGACGGCGAGGATTACCTGATCGTCAGGGAAGACGAGATCCTGGGGATCCTCGGCTGAACGCAATGGAGCCGGTCGCGGCCCGCTGAGGGTCGCCGACCGATGAACGGAGGAATCTGATGGCCAAGCTCATCACCTACAGCGAGGACTCGCGGCGCGAGATCCAGCGCGGTGTCAACAAGCTCGCCGACGCGGTGAAGATCACATTGGGGCCCAAGGGCCGCAACGTGATCCTCGAGAAGAAGTTCGGCGCCCCGCAGATCACCAAGGACGGCGTCACGGTGGCCAAGGAGCTCGATCTCGAGAGCCCCACCGAGAATCTCGGCGCCCAACTGGTCAAGGAGGTCGCCAGCAAGACCTCCGACGTGGCCGGCGACGGCACCACCACGGCGACGGTGCTCGCCCAGGCGATCTACAACCAGGGCGTCAAGCAGGTCACCGCCGGCCACAACCCGATGGCGATCAAGCGCGGCATCGAGAAGGCCGTCGCCGCGGCGGTAGCGGCGATCCAGGAGCTGTCCAAGCCGGTCAAGGGCGACGCCATCGCCCAGGTCGGCACCATCTCGGCCAACAACGATCGCACCATCGGCGAGATCATCGCCGAGGCGATGGACAAGGTCGGCAAGGACGGGGTCATCACGGTCGAGGAGGCTTCCGGCCTCGAGACCAGCCTCGACGTCGTCGAGGGCATGCAGTTCGACCGCGGCTACCTGTCGCCGTACTTCGTCACCGATCCCGAGCGCATGGAGACGGTGCTCGAGGACGCGCTGATCCTGGTGCACGAGAAGAAGATCTCGTCGATGAAGGACCTGCTGCCGCTGCTGGAGCAGGTTTCGCGGGCTGGCAAGCCGCTCCTGATCGTCGCCGAGGACATCGAGGGCGAGGCGCTGGCCACCCTGGTGGTCAACAAGATCCGCGGCACGCTGCAGGCGGCGGCGGTCAAGGCCCCGGGATTCGGCGATCGCCGCAAGGCGATGCTCGAGGACATCGCGATCCTCACCGGCGGCCAGGCGATCAGCGAGGACATCGGCGTCAAGCTCGAAAACGTCAAGGCCGAGGACCTCGGCCGCGCCAAGAAGGTGATCATCACCAAGGACGACACCACGATCATCGAGGGGGCCGGCAAGTCCAAGGACATCGAAGGTAGGGTCAACCAGATCCGCTCGCAGATCGAGAACACCAGCTCCGACTACGACCGCGAGAAGCTGCAGGAGCGGCTCGCGAAGCTGGTCGGGGGCGTCGCCATCATCAACGTCGGGGCCGCCACCGAGACCGAGATGAAGGAGAAGAAGGCGCGGGTCGAGGACGCCATGCACGCCACCAAGGCGGCCGTCGAAGAGGGCATCGTGCCCGGCGGCGGCGTCGCCCTGCTGCGCGCCCAGAAGGCGGTCGCCAAGGTCAAGGCCGAGGGCGACGACCAGGTGGGCGTCGACATCGTGCGGCGAGCCATGGAGGAGCCGATCCGCCAGATCCTGGTCAATGCCGGGGCCGCCAGCCCCGACCTGATCATCGAGAAGGTGCGCGCCGAGAAGAACGACAGCGCCGGCTTTAACGCCGAGACCATGGAACACACCGACCTGGTGAAGGCCGGCGTCGTGGATCCGACCAAGGTCGTGCGCCATGCGCTGCAAAACGCCGCCTCGGTCGCCGGCCTGCTGCTGACGACCGAAGCGCTGATCTCGGAGCTTCCGGAGGAGGAAGAGGAGCACGCCCACGCCCACGGCGGCGGCGGCATGGGCGACTTCTGATCCGGCGGAGGCGAGTACGAGGAACCCAGGCGCCCCGGGGCCCGACGCGGTCCCGGGGCGCACCTCTTTGCTCCGCCATTTGCTGGCTGCTACGATTCTCTTACCCCCTTTGGCGGCCATCTTGGGCCGCACGGATTCCGACGGACTTTCCCTCAGCAAGGAGTCATTAGCCTCATGAAGTCATTTCACTGGATTGCGCGCGGGGTGCTGTTCGCGGCGGTGCTCGGCGTTGGCGCGCCCGCTCTGGCCGCCCAGGATGCGGCGGCCCCGGCCACGCAGGCCGCGGCGCAGGTGCGTCCCCTCAAGATCGCGGTCATCAACGGCATCCGGGTTCTGGCGGAGTCGAACGTCGGCAAGGCGGTCCAGGCCGAGGGCGAGGCGGCGAACCGCGACTGGGAGAGCCGGGTTCGCGCCAAGCAGACCGAGCTCGACACGCTCGTCCGCCAGGTGCAGGAGCAGCGCCTGACCCTCACCGAGGACGCTCTGGCGCGGATGAACGCACAGGCCGAGCAGCTCCAGGTCGACCTCACGCGGACGCGCGACGACGCCCAACGTGCCATGAACCGCTTCACCATGGAGGCGCAGAACCGGATCAACGCCCAGCTCATCCCCGCGGTCGAGAGGTTGGCGGCCGAGGAGGGCTACGACCTGATCCTCGACACCAGGCTCGAGGGCATCCTCTACTTCGCGGATGCCATCGACGCCACCGACCGTTTCATTCAGATGGTCAACGCGCAAGGCGGCGGCCAGCAGCCACCAGGACAGCGATAGGGGCCCACGGCAAGCCCGCAAAGACGGCGCCCCGGCGCCAACGGCAATCACACGGTTTCAGGTTCCAATAGCGACCGCACAACACCAACTCGCCATCGGTTTGCGTTGCGACGACCGAGCGCGCCAACGGCAATCAAACGATTCCGAATCCACGAGGCAGGGGAATCGCTGCCGGCTCAGCCGGTAGAGGAAAGTCGGGACTCCACGGGCCGCGTGCTGGGTAACACCCAGTGGGGGAAACCCCAGGCTAGTGCCACAGAAAAAATACCGCCGCCCGTTCGTGGTGGCCGTTCGCGGCCACCGGGCGGTAAGGGTGGAACGGTGGGGTAAGAGCCCACCAGTACCGGCGGTGACGCCGGTAGCTCGGTAAACCCCACGTGGAGCAAGGCCAAATAGGGGAGCATGAGGAGAGCCCGCCTCCGCTCCCGGGTAGGCTGCTCGAGGCGGCGGGTGACCGCCGCCCCAGATTCATGGTTCCCACCCCGGCTCGCGCCGGGGCAACAGGATCCCGCTTACTCGCCTCGTGGATTCGGAATCGTTAGAACGGGATGTCGTCGTCGGTGACTCCGGCGTCGCTCGGGCTCGGGTCCGCCGGCCCGCTGTCGTAGTCGCCGCCGCCGCCAGCGCCGCCACCACCGCCACCGCCACCGTCGCCCCGGCTGCCCAGCATCTGCATGTTCTGGGCGACGATCTCGGTCGTGTAGCGGGTGTTGCCGTCGCGGTCTTCCCACTTGCGGGTCTGGATGCGGCCCTCGATATAGACCTGTCGCCCCTTGGTGAGGTACTGGCCGCAGATCTCCGCCAGCTTCGCCCAGGCGACGATCGTGTGCCACTCGGTCCGCTCCTGGGTCTCGCCGTCCTTGGTCCAGCTGTCGGTGGTCGCCAGCGTGAAGTTGGCCACCGCCGTGCCGTTCTGTGTGTACCGTAGCTCGGGGTCCTTCCCCAAGTTGCCGATCAAGATCACCTTGTTGACGCCCCGTGCCATGCCACGCCTCTCTTCTCGTTGTCGTTCGGTTCCTGCGATCGCTCGGATCCGCCCGGGGAATTCCTTCGAGCGCGTACGCCCCTATGTACCACACTCGTTAGACGGCCACAGCCGGCCGCTTTCCGGGGGGTGGTGAGGCGACTGGCCCGCACTTTCTTCGTCCGGCTGTTGCGGGCGCGGGGAGGCCCGCGCGACGAACGACGATGAGAAATGCGGGCTAGGAGGCCCTGGGCGCTGGGGCGGCTCGTTGGAGCGGTGGCCGGCGTCAGCTCGGGAGCCGGCAGCCGGCCGGCAGCGTCTGGCCCATGCGGTCAAGCTGCATGCAGCCGATCAGGGCGGCGTCGCTGCGGCCGTGGGCGGCGATGAGCTGGCGCAGCTCGCGGATGGCGTCGTCGCGCTGGCCGAGCTCGACCGCTTCGAGGGCGGCGCGCAGCACCGCGTCCGGCACCTTCGGGGAGGCGGGAAAGCGCTGGGGGATCTCGAGGAAGCGTCGCCGGGCGTCGGCGTGCCGCTGCTGCGCGGCGAGGGACTCGCCGATCCAGTAGAGGGCGTCGGCGCCGCGCGCATCGCCGGTGTAGCGGACCAGGAACTCCTCGAAGCCGGAGATCGCGAGGACGAACTGGCCGGCGGTGTAGTCGCCGTAGGCGGCATTGAACAGCGACTCGCTCTCGGCCGCAGCCGGCGCCGGGGCGTCAGCGGTCGGCTGGCCGCGCGGCGGCGGCATCGCCATGCCGGAGCGAGGCGGCTCCGTGACAGCGGCGCCGACCGCCGCGGCGCTGACCGCCTCGAGCTGCTGGGCAAGCAAGTCCATCTGCTGGCGCAGGTTGGCGACCTCCGTCTCGAGGGTGCGCAGGTCGGCGCCGCCGCTGGCCTGCTGGGCGCGCACCGGGTCGAGCGCGTTCTCGAGGTCCTGGCGGATCTGGTTGACGCGGGCGATGATCGTCTGCTGGGTGGCCTGGAGGTCGGCGACCTGGGCCTCGAGGGTCGCCGCGCGGTTCTCCGACTCCGTGACCCGCTGCTGCATCGAAGCGCAGCCCGGGGCCGCGACCAGCAGGGCGGCGAGCAACAGCAGGTACCGGGGTTCTCTCAAGCGACTCACGGGGTCCATGAGGAAACGCGCGCCGGCCCCGCGGGGAGACGGCGCGCGTTCACTCGGATACGTGTTGTCAGTTGCCGATCGCCTGGAACTGGGCGCGGCGGTTCTGCGACCACGCCGACTCGCTACTGCCGGGGACCGCCGGCTGCTCCTCTCCGTACGAGATGATCTCGATGCGCTCGCGGGGGACGCCGAGCGACACCAGGTACTGCATCGTCGCGGCGGCGCGCCGCTCGCCGAGCGCCATGTTGTACTCGCGCGTACCGCGCTCGTCGCAGTGGCCGGCGACCAGCACTCTCACTTGGGCGTTCTCGCGCAGGAACTGGGCGTTGGCCTGCAGCGTCGCCCGCTGATCCGGCCGGATATCGGCGCTGTCGTAATAGAAGTAGATGGCCTTCAGGATCCCCTGCCGGTTGATGTCCTCGAGCGTGAGGACGCCAGTGGCCGGCGGGTTGGTGTCCCAATCCTCCGCTTCCGGAACCTCCTGTGGTGGAGCTTGCTGTACGGGTCGTTCGACCGGCGCAGCCGCGACCGGCTCGGCGGCCGGCGGCTCCTGGCTTGAGCAAGCTGACAGCATGCCGGCGGCAATCAGTAATACCGCCGCGACGCTCGTCTGCTGGGTAAGAGCTCTCATCGACGTCTTCCTCCGTTGGGTGAGCCTGAAGGGCTCATCTGCCACCCCACGAGGGGGTCTGGTTGTTGCCTTCCCGGGTGAGCTGACGCAGCCGCGAGCCGTCGAACCCGATCGCATAGACATGGTTCTGGTCGCCCTGCGACGCTTCGAAAACGATTTGTCGTCCGTCGGGCGACCAGCTCGGCGAGTCGGCGCGCCCGTAACCTTGCGTCAGCTTGACGCTCTTTCGTGTTGTAAGACTGTACACGAAAATCTGGAAGCTGTTACCCCCCTCGGAGGCTGCATAGGCGATTAGGTCCGAAATTTGCGGGTTCGGATTCCATGACGGAGAGTCCACCTGGGAGCCTTCTACCCGAAGGCGCTCCAGGTTGGTGCCGTCGATGGCCATCTTGTAGAGGTGCTGGCCGCCGGCCCGGTCGGAGATGAAGGCGATCTCGCGGCCGTTGGGCGAGAAGGTCGGTGAGGTATCCACCGCCGAGCTGCTGGTGATCCGTTGGAGGTCGCTGCCGTCGGGCCGCATCGTGTAGATCTCGGCGTTGCCATCCCGGAGGCCGTCCATGGTGGAGGAGAAGGCGATCCGGCTGCCGTCGCGCGACCAATCCGGCGAGGTGTCCTGCCCCGCGGAGCGGGCGATGACCGGCGGCACGCCGCCGAGCTTGTTGAGCATGGCGATGTCGACGTTGGGCACGCCGTCGTGGAACCGGTAGGTGACGTAGGCGATCCGGTCGCCGGCGGGGGAAAAGGCCGGGCTGAGCGCCAGGCCGCCGTCGTTGGTGATCCGGGTGACGCCGTGGCCGTCGTAATCCATCACGTAGATCTCCTTGGGGCCGCGACGGTTCGAGACGTAGGCGATGTGGGTCGAGGCGACCCCCGGGATCCCGGTGTAGTAGAGGACGGCGTCGTCGGAGAAGAGGTGCGCGAGGGCGCGCAGCGCCGAGTTGGAGACGATCGCCTCGGCCGGCGGGACCTCGTCGCCGTAGCGCTTGCCGATCACCTGCTGACCGCTCTGCACGTCATAGATCCGGAACTCGACGAGCACGTTGTTGCCCTCGCGGCGGACGAAGCCGCGGACCAGCGCCTCGGCGCCGGTTCGCCGCCAGGCGACGAAGTCGGGGGGCTGGTCGCCGACAGGCAGGGCAGGGTAGAACTCCGGGTCGACGACCTCGAAGACCATCGAGTGGTGCAGGTCGTTGCGCAACACCTCGTGGAGGACCGTCGCCTCACCCTCGGCGCCGGGGACCAGCGACAGCGGCGGCAGGGCGACGGTGATCGCACTGCGGACGCGGTTGCGCAGCTCCAGGTAGATCTCCCCCTGTTGCTGCTGGGCGCCGGAGGCCCAGGCGCTTGTCGAGGATGCCGGCGCCAACGCCGCCAGGGCCCCGAGCGCGACGGAGCCCGTCATCAGCGCGCGGCGCGAGATCGTCTTACTGCGGTCGGAAGCCAAGATTGATTCCTAGCGAAGTGCCTCGGTAGGCCTGGGGGAGGGGGGGGAAGGGTTGGCCGGCCAGCACGGCGCGCAGCGCCGCGTCGTCGTAGCGGCGGTCGCCGCTGCTGCTGCGGATGTCGGGGCCGGCGATGACGCGACCGTTGCGGCCGACCACGAAGTGCACGATGGTGAGGATCTCGCGGGCGCCCACCGGGCGCGCCGGCGGGTCCCACTTGCTCCCGATGTTGGTGAGCAGCGCGTTGATCCAGAAATCCGGCAGGTCGGAGACCGCCCGGTTCGTGCTCGGGTCGGTCAACCCCAGCTCGACCTGTCCGCGGGCGGCCTGCTGGGTGGTCTGCTGCGGCGGGGCGTCCCGGCTGCTGCGGGTCGCCGTCTGTGGTGCCTCGCGCCGGCGTCTCTCCTCCTCCTCGAGGCGGCGCCGCTCGGCCTCCTCCGCGGCCTTGCGGCGCGCTTCGGCCTCCTCGCGGCGCGCTTCCGCGGCCTCGCGCTCGCGGCGTTCCTCTTCGCGCTGGCGCGCCGCCTCCTCGGCCTCCTTGCGGCGCTGCGCCTCGAGGTCCTCGGGGACGTCCTCGACCACAGGGGGCGGCGGCGGCTCGGGCTCTGGCGTCGGGGCCGGGGGGGTCTCTTCGACGACCGGCGCCGCGGCTGGCTCGGGCTCCGGCGCCTGCATCGACACCAGGTTGACCGGGGTGAAGTCCAGCAGCACCGGCTTGGGCATGAAAAAGGGCCCCAGGAGCACGGCGAGGGTGGCGGCGACGTGGGCCGCCGTCGAGCTGATCACCGCCGAGCGAAAGCGCAGCTCGCCAGCCTGGCGCTCCTCGAGCACCCGGTAGACGTGATCGGTCTGCAACGGTTGGTTCGGTGTCTTCATCGTCGCGTTGCCGGATCTACCTCCGTGACGAGGTTGATGTTATCAAGACCGGCCTCTTTGACGGCGGCGAGCACCCGCATGAAGTCCCCGTATCGCGCCGCCGTGTCGCCCTGGACGAAGACCGCCTCGCCGAGCTCGGCGAACGGAGACAGCCGCCCGGGCAGGTCCGCCAGCCCGATCGGCGTCTCGTCGTCGTTGAGGAAGATCTCGCCCTCCTCGGTGACCGTCAAGAAGACGCTTCCGGAGGGCAGCTTGCTGATCGGCTGCGTTTGCGGCAGCTGCACGTTGGCGCCCTGCATGAGCATCGGCGCCGTGATCATGAAGATGATCAGCAGCACCAGGGCGACGTCGACCAGCGGCGTGATGTTGATCTCGGCGAGGCCTGATTCGTCCTCGTGGAACCAGCCGAATTCCATCGTTTCTAGGCCTTGGTGGGGAAGTTGCGCTCGATGAGCGCCATGAACTCGAGGCCGAAATCTTCCATCCGGGCGGCGAACCCTCGAATTCGCGTCTGCAGGTAGTTATATGCAATCACCGCAGGAATCGCCGCGGCAAGGCCCGCCGCCGTGGTGGTGAGCGCCGCGCCGATCCCCGGGGCGACGACGGAAATGTCGGCGGAGGCGTAGGCGCCGATGGCGTTGAAGGCGTCCATGATCCCCCAGACGGTCCCGAACAGGCCGATGAAGGGGCACACCGCCGCTGTAGTGGCCAGGAACATCATCGTGCGCTGCAGGCGGCCGCGCTCGTTGCGGGCGGCCCGCTGCAGGGCCCGCTCCAGCGGCGAGCGGTGGATCGTTGCCTGTGCGCCGCCCGGATTGGCCTCCTTGCCGGCCTCCATCTGGGCCGCGAGCTCCGCGTAGCCGGCCAGGAACATGCCGGCGATGGGGCTGGTATCGAGCTCCTGGGCCGCCGCCTTGGCCTGCGAGAACTTGGCCGAGCGCCGAAAGGTCTCGAGAAACGCGGCGCTCTGCTTGTCGGCCTTGCGATAGAGCATCACGCGGTCGAGGATCACCGCCCACGAGACCACCGAGAACACCGCCAGGATGAGCAGCAGCGCCCAGGCCATGGCGCCGCTGTCGCGGATCATATCGACGAGACTGCGGGGGCCCGCCTGCAACAGGAGGAAAGGGTCCAATTCTCTGGCCAATTCGAGATGAGGAATCGCGGGGAAAGCGCCTGCAAGAGCCACATGCTCAGCTGCTTGCGAGCACCGATGCGCGCGCATGCACACTGACCACCACCCGCCGCTAAACTAGCACGCTGTCGCTTCGCTGTAAATAAGGTGGACGCGGCGAGTCCGCCGGTTTTCCCCTTCGCAGGCCGGGCGTCCCCATTGAGACGCTCGAGCCGCCCCCGTAGTTGACCCGCCCGCGGCAGAGAGGATACTGGACGCCGTCATGCTGGCGCATTTGAGGATCAAGAACCTGGCGATCATCGACGATATCGCCCTCGAGCTGGGGCCGGGCCTTACGGTGTTCACCGGCGAGACCGGGGCCGGCAAGTCGATCATCCTCGGCGGCCTGGCCCTGGTACTGGGCGAGCGGGCATCGCTCGACCAGGTGCGCACCGGGGCCGACAAGGCGCTGGTCGAGGCGGTGTTCGCGCCGCCCCGCGATCCGGCTCTCGTCGAGCTGCTGGAGGAGACCGGCCTGACGGCCGAAGACGGCGGCATCGTCGTCCGCCGCGGGCTGACGCCCGCCGGCAGCCGCGCCTGGGTCAACGACCAGCTCGTGAGCCTGCAGACCCTCAAGGAGATCGGCGACCGGTTGGTCGACCTGCACGGGCAGCACGCCCACCAATCGCTGCTGGCGCTGCCGGCGCACCGGGAGCTGCTGGACCGCTTCGCCGGTGCCGGTGAGGCGCGGGCCGCGGTGGCGGCCGCCTACGACGAGGCGGTCGCCATCGCCGAGCGGCTGGAGGCGATGGCGATGAACGAGCGTGAGCGGGCGCAGCGCATCGACGTGTTGCGGTTCCAGGCCGAGGAGATCGAGGCCGCGGCCTTGCGAGAGGGCGAGGACGAGGACCTCGAGGCCGAGCGCGCCCGCCTGGCGCACGCCGAAGAGCTGTTGCAGCTGGGCGCCGAGGCGGTCGGGCTCCTATACGAGGAGGAAACCTCGGCGGCGGCCTTGCTGGCGCGCGCCGAGCGGCGTCTGGACAGGCTCCGCCAGCTCGACCCGCGCGCCCCCGGGGAGCCGGAGGCCGTCGCCGGCGCCCGCTTCGCGGCCGAGGAGAGCGCCCGCGCCCTGCAAGGCTACCTCGACGACCTGGAGGCCGACCCCGCCCGGCTGGAGCAGATCGAGTCGCGCCTCGCCGAGCTGCAGCGGTTGCGACGCAAGTATGGCGAGGGGATCGGCGCCATCGTCGAGCACGGCCGCCGGGCGCGCCGCGAGCTCGAGGCGCTCGAGCAGCACGACGAGCAGCTCGGCGAGCTGCAGCGGCGGCTGCAGGCGGCGGTGGGCGACTACGAGGGCGCCGCGGCGGCGCTCGGCGACGCCCGCCGGCGGGCCGCCGGAGAGCTCGAGACGCAGGTGCTCGCCGAGCTCGCCGAGCTGGGGATGGAAGGGGCCGGCTTCGTGGTGGCGATCGAGCCGGCGCAGCGACAGGCACCGGCAGGGCTGCCGGCCGGCGCCGGCCGCAGCGGCAGCGACCGGGTCGAGCTGAAGCTCGCCGCCAACCCCGGCGAGCCGCCGTCGGGGCTGGCAAAGGTCGCATCGGGGGGCGAGCTGTCGCGGGTCATGCTGGCCCTCAAGCTCAGCGCCACCGAGGGCGACCCGCTCGACAGCATGGTCTTCGACGAGATCGATTCCGGCATCGGCGGCGGCCGCATCGCCGAGCGGCTGGCGCAACGGCTGGCGGCGCTCGGCCGCAGCCACCAGGTGCTGGTGGTGACCCACCTGCCCCAGGTGGCCGCGTACGCCGACGCGCACGTCGCCATCCGCAAGGAAACCGGCGATTCGGGGCGCGTCGCGGTGCGCGCCGAGAGGCTCGCCGAAGGCGCGCAAGTCGAGGAGCTAGCGCGTATGCTTGGGGGCCTGGAAGTGACCGATGCGACGCGGAAGCATGCCCGCGAGATGCTGAGGAGGGTCCATGCCTGAGGCGAGAATCGGGGTGATCGGCGGCAGCGGCCTCTACGAGATGGAGGAGCTGACCGATCGCCGGGAGATCGAGGTTTCGACGCCGTTCGGCGAGCCGTCCGACGCGTTCATCCTGGGGACCCTGGAGGGCAAGTCGGTCGCCTTTCTGTCCCGCCATGGCCGCGGCCACCGCTACAGCCCTTCGGAGGTGCCGTTCCGCGCCAATATCTGGGGGATGAAGTCTCTGGGGGTGGAGGCGGTCTTCTCGGCGAGCGCCGTCGGCAGCCTGCGCGAGAACATCGAGCCGCTCCACGTCGTCATCCCCAGCCAGTTCGTCGACCGCACCCGCGGCCGGGTGGCGACCTTCTTCACCGACGGCGTCGTCGCCCACGTTTCCTTCGCCGACCCGGTCTGCACCCGCCTGCGCGAGCTGCTCGCCGACGCCTCCGACAAGGCCGGCTGCGTCCACCACATGGGCGGCACCTACGTGTGCATCGAGGGGCCGCAGTTCTCGACCCGCGCCGAGAGCGAGCTGTACCGCTCTTGGGGCATGGACATCATCGGGATGACCAACCTCACCGAGGCCAAGCTGGCCCGCGAGGCCGGGCTCTGCTACGCGACCCTGGCGATGGTCACCGACTACGACTGCTGGCACCCGGATCACGACGAGGTCACCGCCGAGATGATCATCGCCAACCTCATGCAGAACGTCCGCGACGGTCAGGGCATCGTCCGCGGCGCCGTCGCCGCCTTCGACGACGACTACGACTGCGGCTGCAAGCGCGCGCTGCGCAACGCCGTGCTGACCCGCCCGGAGGCGGTTCCGGCCGCGGCGCGCGAGCGCCTGGCGCTGCTGCTCGATCCGATCTTCGCGAGGATCGGATGAGCATCATGGTGGTCGGCTCGCTCGCCTTTGACACCGTCAAGACACCCTATGGAGAGGTGAAGGATGCCCTCGGCGGCGCCGCTACCTACTTCTCGCTGGCGGCCTCGTACTTCAGCCCGGTGAGCGTGGTGGCTGTGGTCGGCGAGGACTTCGGCGACGAGCACCTCGAGGTCCTGGAGCGCCACGGCGTCGACACCAGCGGCGTCGAGCGGGTCGCCGGGCGCAGCTTCCGTTGGGGCGGCGAGTACTCGTGGAACCTCAACCAGCGCACGACGCTGTTCACCGAGCTCAACGTCTTCGAGGACTTCGATCCCAAGCTGCCGGCCGGTTTCCGCAAGTTGCCGTTCGTGTTCCTCGCTAACATCGACCCGGGGCTGCAGAGGTCGGTGCTGGAACAGGTCGAGTCGCCGGAGCTGGTCGCCTGCGACACGATGAACTACTGGATCGAGCGAACGCCCGACGCGCTGCGCTCGCTGCTGGGTCAGGTCGACGTGCTGGTGATCAACGACGACGAGGCGCGCGAGCTGGCCGGCGTGTACAACCTCGTCGAGGCGGCCGCCGCGATCCGCGAGCTAGGCCCTTCGGCGCTGATCATCAAGCGCGGCGAGCACGGCGCCCTGGCATTCTTCGGCGACGAGATGTTCTCGGCGCCGGGATTTCCGCTCGAAAAGGTGGCCGACCCCACCGGCGCCGGAGACAGCTTCGCGGGCGGCTTCATCGGCTACATCGCCAAGCACGGCGAGGCGGGAGCGACGGCGTTGCGCCGCGCCGTGATCGCCGGCAGCGTCATGGCGTCGTTCTGCGTCGAGCGCTTCAGCGTCGAGGGACTCTGCGATCTCGACAGCGGGCAGATCGCGCGCCGCTACCGGGCATTCCAGCTGCTCACGGACTTCGGGGACTTTTAAGTGTTCCGTACCGTACATACGATGATGTTTGCAGGTCGTACGGAACACTAAGTATCAAGGCGCCGGACCGCTCCTGCGGGGGAGGACGACATGCTGTTCGCCATCGACGTCGGCAACACCCAGATCCTGATGGGTGTCTACGAGGGCGACAAGCTGCTCTTCCACTGGCGGTTGTCGACCGATCGCGCCCGCACGGTCGACGAGTTCGGCATCCTCGCCCGCACCCTGTTCAACCTCGACGGCCTGGCCGCGGAGGACGTCGCGCGGATCGTGATCTCGTCGGTGGTGCCGCCGCTGGACGGCACCCTCGAGCGGCTCGGCAGCGAGTACTTCGGCGTCGCGCCGCTGTTCGTCCACCCCGGCCTCGTGCACGACATGCCGGTGCGCTACGAGCCGGTCGGCGACGTCGGCTCCGATCGCATCGTCAACGCCTTGGCGGCGCGCGAGCTATACGGCAAGCCGGCGATCGTCGTCGATTTCGGGACCGCCACCACGTTCGACGTGGTCGACGCCGATGGCGCCTATGCCGGCGGCACGATCGCCCCCGGGATCGGCATCTCGGCGGACGCGCTCACGACGCGCGCCGCCCGCCTGCCGCGCGTCGACATCGCCAGGCCGCAGCGGGTCATCGGCCGCAACACCGTCGAGAGCATGCAGGCGGGCATCTTCTTCGGCTACGTCGACCTCGTCGACGGCCTGATCGAACGGCTTTGCGAGGAGCTCCCCGGCGAGCCTGTCGTAGTGGCCACCGGCGGCTGGGCGACGGCGATCGCCGCCGAGTGCCCGCGCATCAGGCGGGTCGATCCGCTGCTGACGTTGACGGGCTTGCGGTTGATCGCCGAGCGTTACGGCTAGTTGACGGAGTCCTTGAGGGCCTTGCCCGCCGTGAACTTGGGAACGTTCTTGGCGCCGATCTGGATGGTCGCGCCGGTCTGCGGGTTGCGGCCGGTTCGCGCCCGGCGATGCGAGACTGCGAAGGTGCCGAAGCCGACCAGCGTGGCCTTGCCGCCTCCCTTGAGCGTCGCCGTGATGCCCTCCAGCAGCGAGTCCAGCGCCGTCGAGGCCGCCGTCTTGGTGATGTCGGCGTCGCGCGCCATCTTCTCGATCAAATCAGCTTTGTTCATCGGTGGGGATGCCCTCCTGACCTGGGTGTGATCGTATGATTGCCGCCGCGCGCCTTTATAGCAACGGCCTTCGGCGAGTGTCAAGCGACAGATTTCCGGCAAGAGCGGCGCCTGAAGCGGGCTCGCGGCGATTGCGCGCGGCGCACAGGGGCGCGTCGCGAAGCCGCGTGTCGAGGAACAACGGCGCCGCGAGTCGGGCGCTCCCGCTGGCCGCCATCGGCCGAGGACCCTATAATCGGTGTTGCTCCATCGCCCCGAGCAGACCTACTGAGATCTCGCCGCGGCCTGCCGGGTCACCGCCGCGCCGGCGCCGCGAGCCACGACCTCGCAGCCACCCAGGATTCGCATGAGCAGGAATCGATCAAGCCCGCTGCGCGCTGCGCGCCGCGCCGTGGCGCGTGTCCGCGCCTTCGGGCTCGACGGCCCCCGGCCGATCGAAGAGATCGAAGCGCTGCTGGAGCACGACGCCGACGTCGAGGCGGCGCTCGAGGCGGTCCTCGAGGAGGCCGGAGCTGAGGACCTGCCGGCGGCGATCCATCTCGTATCCCTGTTGCGGCGCGAGGCGGCGCTGCCCACGGTTCGCCGCCTGGCGTTCGAGACGCCGGCCTCGATCGAAGCGAAGCGCGAGGCGCTCGAAGCGTTGCGCGCCTGCGGCGCCGAGCCCGACCCGGCGCTCGCCGGCCGCGTCGAGGCCGTCGAGCAGGTCGGGCGCCGCCCCGACGCGCAGGCCCTCGACGATCTGCTCGGCTGGCCACCGGCGTGGCGGCAGCCGGCCCTCGATCTGTGGATCGGCGCCGCCGGCAGCGAGCAGATCGCGGCCGGCGAGGCGGCGCTGGGGCGCGACGGCGAGGCCGACGAGCGCTTGCTGGACTGGCTCGGCTCACAGGCCACCGGCGAGGCCGCGGAGGCATTGCAGCGCTATCTGCGGGCGGCGGACGACAAGCAGCGGATCAAGCAGGCGAGGCGCGCCCTGCACCGGTTGCGCTCCCAGGGGCTCGACGTCGAGGCTCCCGGAGAGCCGGCCGCCGCCGCCGGCTTCACGCTGGCCATCGACTCCGACCCTCTCGAGGGTGCCCGCGCCTACCTCACCAGTATCGACGGCCGCGGCGCCCGCTTGGTATGGGTGCTGTGGCGGGCCGCCAGCGGCGGCAGCCGGCTGTTGCAGGCGGTGGTCGACGACAGCGTCGGCGTGCGCGAGGCGGAGATCGCTACGGTCACGCGCAACGGCTTCCGCGAGTACATCGGGCAGGTCGACGCCAACCCGACGATCCTGCTTGCGCAGGTCGAGCCGTCCCTGGCGATCGAGGCCCTGCAGGCCGCTGCCCGGCGGAGCGAGGAATCCGGCAACAAGGTGCCCGCGGCCTACCTCGAGTTCGCCCGCCGAGCCCACGTGTCTGCGGGCGGCGCGGGGGCCGCCACGGCGCGGATCTACGAGCTGATCGATGCCGGGGAGCTGGGCGGTGACGCGGCGCTGATCGAGGCCTCGATGACGCTGCTGCGGGAGCCCTACTTCCAGTCCTGGGCGATGGAAGGGGCCGCCGTCGACGCCGCGGCCGAAGAGGTCCACTCCGCCGAGACCAGCACCCTGATGATTTCCGAGGAGCAGCGCCGCGAGCGGATGCAGGCAGCGATTCGCAACGCCGTGCACGAGTCCTTCAACCCCGACACCCGCAGCCTCTATCGGGGCCGGCTGGAAGAGATGGCGACGATGCTGTGGGAGCGTGGCCGTCACGACGAGGCCCGGCGGGCGCTGGCGGCGGCGATCGGGCTGACCGACGTCGAGGACCTCTTCCACGGCCACGCCTTCGCCCGCGCCCTGGTTCACCGGGGCGTCTGGCTTGCCTACCAGGATCACCAGCGCGCCGCCGCCGCCGAGCAGCAGCGCTCACGGCTGGTGCAGCCATGAGGCCGGCGCGCGCCTTGTCCTGGCGGGCCTTGCGCCCACTCGCCTCGCCACCGGTTGGCACGTTCGGGCTGGCCGTGCTGCTGGCGGCCGCCCTGGGGATCGCCGGCTGCGGCGGCGAGGTCGATCCGTTGGACGCGGCGCGGGCCGCCTCCCGAGACCGCGATTCGACGCGGGCCATCGGCTATTACCAGCAGTACCTCGAGGAGAATCCCGACGACTACGACGTGCTGAAGGAGTACACGCTGACGCTCGGCGAGCGCTGGGCCTACGATGGCGGCGATCGCACGCCGATCATCGAGAACCTCGGCAGGCTCTACGAGATGCGGCCCTCCGACCAGGACGTCCAGGGGTTGCTCGCGGTGATGCTGGTCCGCGAGGGCCAGGCCGCGGCGGAGGCGCAGCGCTTCGAGGAAGCCGAGGAGGCCTTCCGGCGGGCGATCGCGGTGAACCCCGAGAGCGGCGCGGCGCAGTATCACCTGGGGATCCTCTTCGCCGAGCGCGGTGAGGCCGACCAGGCCTTCGCGCAATATCGGGCGGCGGCAGCCAAGCGGCCGCAAATCCCCGACCTCTACCTGCGCCTCGGGCGCGCCTATCTGGAGCGCGGCGACGCCGATCGCGCCATCACCACGCTGGGCCTGGTATTCGAGCTCGCCGGCTTCTCCACCTACCTGCTGCCGGCGGCGCATTGCAGCATGGCGCGCGCCTATGCCGCCCGCGGTATGGAGGAGGAAGCCGCCCGGCACCTGGATCGGGCCGAAGAGGGCTGCGAGCTCGACCGGAGTCCCTGACTCACACGGCCACAACGCGATCGTTCGGCCGCAAGACGCCCCACCGGCGGGGCAGGGGCCCTGCCTACTACATGAACACGACCTCGGCGCGCTCCTCGAAGGCGCCGCGCTCGATCATGTCGATGGCGTCCCAGGGGCAGTAGCGGGCGCAGAGGACGCAGCCGATGCAGGTCTCCTTGTCGATCAGGACGTATTTCTCGGCCGGGTTCTCATCGGCCTGCACGAGATCGATGCAGTCCACCGGACAAAAGACGATGCACGCCTCGCAGCCGGTGCAGTCGTCGCGGCGGACGATGGCGATGTGGGCCGATCTCTTCTTCGGGCGCTTTGCCGTAGCCATGAGTGGGGTCGCCGGGGACGTGGGTATCGGAACGGTCGTCGCGCCGCCACCGGCTGCAGACCGGCGGCGCGCGAGGCTATCCAGAAGGTACCAGCTAGCCACTCTTCGTGAAAGTTGGGGCAATCGAAAGGGGCTTGTATTAGACCTGGGGCATGCCGAGCGCGTATACTGAGAAATACGCTTGCCCGCCACAACTCCCCCGCTGCGAACAACGATGATCAAAGCCAGCATCCGTAGGCGCAAGAGGTCCACCAGGCCCCTGCCGGACCCCAATGCCCCGCGCTCCAGCCATTCCGACTCGATGGCCCCGGAGCTCATGCGGGAGTACCTCGTGGCCGAGACCGATCGGCGCGACTTGAAGGTCGCCGCCATCTGGGCGTTGGTGGCGCACTTCATCCTGTTCTTCATCGTGATGCCGGCGGGCTCGAGCGATCCGATCCCGCTGGACGACATCATGGCGACGACCATCGTCAAGCGCTACAAGCCACCGGCTCCGCCGGCGCAGCCCAAGAAGCAGGTCAAGAAAAACACCAACCCGATCCCGATCCCTGACCCGACGCCGGACGAGCCCGAGCCGATCCTCGATGAGGAGGCTGAGCTCGAGTTCGGCGACCCCGACGCCGAGTTCGACATCGGCCTGCCGAACGCGCCCCCGGGGCCTCCCGG
>DASWHK010000148.1:0-2465 GCA_036398215.1 Acidobacteriota bacterium
CGGCAGCCTGGCTACGACGACGGCGCAGGAGTGGGCCGAGATGATGCGGATCAACCTCGACAGCGCCTTCCTGCTCATGCAGGCGGCGCTGCCCCATCTGCGGGAGAGCCGCGGCAACATCGTCAACGTGTCGAGCGTTACCGGTCTGCGGGCGTTCCCCGGGGTGCTGGCGTACTGCGTCAGCAAGGCCGGCATGGACCAGCTGACCCGCTGCGCCGCCCTCGAGCTGGCCGCCGACGGGGTGCGGGTCAATGCCGTGAACCCCGGGGTGGTGCGCAGCAACCTGCACCGGCGCGGCGGCATGGAGGAGGGCGCCTACAAGGCATTCCTCGAGCACTCCGAGACAACGCATCCGCTGGGCAGGGTGGGGGAGCCCGCGGACATCGCCGAGGCGATCGTATACCTGGCCTCTTCACGGGCCGGATGGGTGACCGGCGTGACGTTGAGCCTCGACGGGGGCCGGCATCTGACCTGCGCGCGCTGACCCCGGCCGGCGAGCCGGGAAGGACAGAGAAAACCGTGCCGCTGCGGCGGCGAAGGCCGAGCCTTTCGTCCGCCGGCGGCGCGCCGGGCGCAAAAAACCGGCTCGAGTGACACAATGTGTCACTCGCAATGCGGTTCCGTGTCACTCGGGGCGCACTCCGAGCGGACGTTCGCTAGGGGGTGGTGCCCCGGGGGACACCGCCCCCTATGGAGAAGCTGCACGCGACTGCGGCGTCATCCATCAGGGTCGGCCGCGGCCGATGGGGCAACTACTGGCTGTCCGGCATCTGGGTGAACTGGCCGGTATTCATGATGAGGTCGGGCTCGAACGGCTCGTTGTACCAGAGCGCCGGGGGTGCCGGCCCGGCGGCTCCATCCTTGCCCAACGACGCGAGAGTGTAGGTGAGCTGGTTGCCGGCCGGCGTATAGAACCAGGGCGTTCCCCAGGCGTCGTTGGCGGGCACGGTGAGCAGGTAGTTCGGCGCCAGGTCGGCCAATGCGAGGACGAAACGGCCGGAATCGACCTGGGCCATGCCGTTGGCCTTGGCGAGGTTGGTCATGTCGGCCATACTGCGGCGCTGGCGGGAGCGGTCGACCGCCGTCAGCAGCGCCGGGATCACGATGGCCACGAGGATACCGAGGACCGCCACGACGACGATCATCTCGACCAGCGAGAAACCGCGCTGATTGTCTCGGTTGCGGGCCAACATCGCTTCATTCCTGGTTGGGGGGATCGGATTGCTACGTACCATGGAGCTGCAAGAGTCATTCCAGCGCAGCACAGAACTTTACACGGCCTCCGCTAACCAGAAGCGTGCATCACTGATCATCCGTTGCGCACCGGTGAGCGCTCGAACGGGCAAAGTGGATGATTCCAGCAGCTGGGACCTGGATGCAAGCCAGATCACACAAATTTTCTGACGGCCGGCCGGCCGCCGCGAAAGACCGCTGGCTGGTGCGCGGCCTCGTCGCCGCGGCGCTGCTGCTGGCGCTGGCGCTCGGCTGGGAGCGCGTCCGGCAGCCGCCGTGGACCGGGGACGTGCCCTTCGTGCCGACGCGCCCGCTCGTCGTCGACGCCATGCTCGACCTGGCCGGCGCCGGCCCCGGCGATCGGGTGCTCGACCTCGGCAGCGGCGACGGACGCATCGTGATCCGTGCCGCGGAGCGCTTCGGCGCCCGTGGCCGCGGCCTCGAGATCGACCCGCGCCTGGTCAGCGAGAGCCGCCGGCGTGCCGCCGCCGCCGGCGTCGGCCATCTCGTCGAGTTCGTCGAGGGCGACCTGTTCGAGGCCGACCTCGACGGCGCCAGCATCGTGACCCTCTACCTGCTGCCGACGGTCAACCTGGCGCTGCGCCCGAAGCTGCTGGCCGAGCTGGAGCCGGGTACACGGGTGGTCTCGCAGACCTTCGACATGGCCGAGTGGCAGCCGGACGAGCGGCGCCGCGTCGCCGTCGATCCTCCCGCCGACCTTTATCTGTGGATCATCCCGGCCGCCGCCGGCGGGCTCTGGCGCTTGGAATCGGAGGAGCCGGACGGGCTCACGGGCATGGGTGGGGCAGTGAGCCTGCGCCTGGAGCAGAGCTTCCAGAGGCTCGATGGCGAGCTCGTGTTGGCGTCGGGCGCCTGGGTCCCGGTGACCGGCACGGTCACCGGGCGCGACGTTCTCATCGAAACCGCGCGCGGCCCGCGCGGCGATGGCGTCAACCTCCGCTTCGAGGCGCACCTTGCGGGCGAGCGGTTGCAGGGACGGGCGGCGTGGCAGGACGGCAGCCGGCCGCTACCGTGGACGGCGCGACGCGTGGAGGCCTGGTCCCGGTGAACAACCCGCGGGGTGCACCAATCACGAAGCTTCAGGCGACCGTGGCTTCATCCATCGGGATCGGCCGCAGCCGATGGGCAACTGTTGACACGGGGTGGCCGGCCCGGGTTCGTTGCCGGATGATGAGGCGCGCCTTCGCAGCGATGGTGGTTCTCGCCGGCCT
>DASWHK010000149.1:0-5984 GCA_036398215.1 Acidobacteriota bacterium
GTGCTCGAGCGCAAGGTGGCGTGGCTGTCGGCGTGGACCATCCACCACGCCAACCACGTGCGCGCGTCCGGCGACGGGGTCAAGGTGGGCGGCCATCAGGCGTCGTCGGCGTCGCTGGTGACGCTGATGACCGCGCTCTACTTCCATGCCCTCAGGCCCCAGGACCGGGTTGCGGTCAAGCCGCATGCGAGCCCGGTGTTCCACGCCATCCAGTACCTGTTCGGCCGCCAGAGCGTCGACCAGCTGGCCAACTTCCGCGGCTTCGCCGGCGCCCAGTCCTATCCGTCGCGGACCAAGGACGCCGACGACGTCGACTTCTCGACCGGCTCGGTCGGGCTGGGCGGGGCGATGACCGTGTTCACCTCGATCCTCCAGGACTACCTGCGCCTGCACGGGCTGGCCGGCGCGGGCGCGCCGGAGGGGCGCATGATCGCCCTGTTCGGCGACGCCGAGCTCGACGAGGGCAACGTGTTCGAGGCGCTGCTGGAAAGCTGGAAGCACGACGTGCGCAACGTCTGGTGGATCATCGACTACAACCGCCAGAGCCTCGACAGCGTCGTCGTCGACCGCCTGTTCGGGCGCCTCGACGGGCTGTTCACCTCGATGGACTGGCGGGTGCAGACCATCAAGTACGGCAAGCTGCTGCAGGCCCAGGCCGAGCGCCCGGGCGGCGAGGCGCTGCTGCGCTGGATCGACCAGTGCCCGAACCAGCTCTACTCGGCGCTGACCTTCAAGGGTGGCCCGGCCTGGCGCGAGCACCTGGCGCGCGACCTGGGCGCCACCAGCGGCATCCGGGCGCTGCTCGACGACCACGACGACGACGCCCTGGGCGCGCTGATGACCAACCTCGCCGGCCACGACCTGGAGAGCGTGCTCGAGGCCTACCAATGGGCCGCCGCCGACGACCGCCCGGCGGCGATCATCGCCTACACCATCAAGGGCTACGGGCTGCCGCTCGCCGGCCACAAGGACAACCACGCCGGGCTGATGACGCCCGACCAGATGGCGCTCTACAAGCGCGCCCAGCACATCGCCGACGGCGCGGAGTGGGACCGGTTCGCGGGCCTGCCGGCGGCGGCCGAGCGGCTCCGGGCGTTCATCGCCAAGGCGCCGTTCGCCGCCGATGCCCGACGCCGCTTCGCCGCCGCGCCGGTGCCGGTGCCCGAGCGGCTCGAGGTCGCGGCCAGGGACCGGGCCTCGACCCAGGAGGCGTTCGGCCGCCTGCTCAACGAGCTCGCCCGCGGCGACGGCGAGCTCGCCCGGCGCATCGTTACCACCTCGCCCGACGTCACCGTCTCGACCAACCTCGGGCCGTGGGTCAACCAGCGCCAGATCTTCGACCGCCGCGACCGGGCCGACACCTTCCGCGACGAGCAGGTGGCCTCGGCCCAGCGCTGGTCGATGTCGCCGACCGGCCAGCACCTCGAGCTCGGCATCGCCGAGAACAACCTGTTCCTGACCTTGGCCGCGTTCGGCCTGTCGAGCGAGCTGTTCGGCGTGCGCCTGCTGCCGATCGGCGCCCTGTACGACCCGTTCATCGCCCGCGGCCAGGACGCCCTCAACTACGCTTGCTACCAGGACGCGCGCTTCCTGCTGGTCGGCACGCCGTCGGGCATCTCCTTGGCGCCCGAGGGCGGCGCCCACCAGTCGCTCAGCACTCCGCTGATGGGCATCGGCCAGCTGGGGCTGACATACTTCGAGCCGGCCTATGTCGATGAGCTGGCGCTGATCCTGCGCTGGGCGTTCGCCCACCTGCAGGCGGACGACGGCGGCGCGGTCTACCTGCGCCTGTCGACGCGCCCGGTCGACCAGCCGCAGCGGGCGCCCGATGCGTCGTTCGCGCACGCGGTGATCGACGGCGGCTACTGGCTGGTGCCGCCCGCCGCGGGCGCGGCGCTGGCGCTCGCCTGCTGCGGCGCGGTCGCGCCCGAGGTGCTCGCCGCGCATGAGGCGGTACGCGAGGACGAGCCCGGCGCGGGGCTGTTGATGGTGCCCTCGGCCGACCGGCTGCACGCCGCCTGGCTGGAGGCCAAGCGGCGCCGGCGGGCGGGCCAAGCGGCGCGGGCGCCGGTCGAGGCGCTGCTCGACCGCCTCGATGCCGGCGCCGGCCTGGTCACGGTGCTCGACGGCCACCCGGCGACCCTGTCCTGGCTTGGCGCGGTCGCCGGGCATCGGGTCTATCCGCTCGGGGTCGCCGACTTCGGCCAGTCGGGGGACGTCCCGGCCCTCTACCGGCACTACCGGATCGATACCGACGCCATCCTCGACGCCGCCGCCCAGGCCTGCCTCGCGCGCGCCTGAGGCGCGCCCCGTCGCGGCCAAGTTCCGCTTGTTTTCTGCGAACGAAGCGCTACATGTTGCGGCACCTCGGCGGCGGCAACGCGGCACCGTGAGGGTTCGCCGTCACCGCTGACGCAGCCGCGGGCGCGGGCGTGGCGGAACCGGTAGACGCGCCAGGTTTAGGTCCTGGTGGCTGCGAGGCCGTGGGGGTTCGAGTCCCTCCGCCCGCACCATCGGGCCGCCGGCGGGCGCCGGCGCAACACCAACAGTCCACGGGCCAGGACGGGGAAATGCAGATCATCCAAACGCTGTCGGAAGGGCTCAAGCACGAGTACCGGATCGTCGTCCCCGCCGACGAGATCGAGGCGCAGGTCAACGGCAAGCTCGACGAGCTGCGCAACCGGGTGCAGATCAAGGGCTTTCGCCCGGGCAAGGCGCCGCTGTCGCTGCTGCGCAAGCGGTTCGGCGATTCGGTCATCGGCGAGGTGCTGCAGTCGACCATCGACCGCACCTCGCAGCAGGCGATGCTCGACCACAACGTCCGCCCGGCGATCAGCCCCAAGGTCGAGGTCGACAAGTTCGAGAGCGGCGCGGACCTCAAGTTCACCATGTCGGTCGAGGCGCTGCCCGAGATCGAGCCCGGCGACCTGAAGCAGATCAAGCTGGTCCGCTACCGGGCCGAGGTCGAGGACGGGACGGTCGAGCAGGGCCTCACCCAGCTCGCCGCCCAGCAGAAGAGCTTCGCGCCCGCGCCCGAGGGCCACCAGGCGGCGGCCGGCGACGCGCTGACCATCGACTTCGCCGGCACCATCGACGGCGCGCCGTTCGCCGGCGGCAGCGCCCAGGGCTTCCAGCTTGAGCTCGGCTCGAAGATGTTCATCCCGGGCTTCGAGGACCAGCTGATCGGCGCCAAGGCGGGCGACCCGGTGACAGTCGAGGTCAAGTTCCCCGACGACTATGCGGGCGAGGCGGTGCGCGGCAAGCAGGCGGCCTTCGCGGTCGAGGTCAAGCAGGTGCTCGAGCGAGAGGAGATCAAGGTCGGCGACGCGCTCGCCACCCGCCTCGGCATGGCCGACCTCGCCGCCTTGCGCGCCGCCGTTCGCGAGCGTATCCAGCGCGACTACAACCAGGCGTCGCGCTTCCGGCTCAAGCGGGCGCTGCTCGACCGGCTCGCCGAAAGCCACGATTTCGAGGTCCCGCCGGGCCGGGTCGAGGCCGAGTTCGAGTCGATCTGGACTCAGATCGAGCAGGACATGCACCGGGCCGGCACGACCTGGGCGGAGTCCGAGGAGACCGAGGAGGAGGCGCGCGCCGAGTACCGGGCGATCGCCGAGCGCCGCATCCGGCTCGGGCTGCTGCTGATGGAGATCGGCCGGCGCAACGGCATCGCCGTGCCCCAGGACGAGCTCAACCGCGCGGTGATGGAGCAGGCGCGCCGCTATCCCGGCCAGGAGCAGAAGATCTTCGACTATTTTCGCAACAACGCGCCGGCGATGAACGAGCTGCACGCGCCGCTGTACGAGGAGAAGGTGATCGACTTCATCCTCGAGATGGCCGAGGTCGAGGACAAGGTGGTGCCGGCCGCGGAGCTGGCCGCCGACTCCGACGATTCCGGTACCAAGACCGCCTGACCCCGACCCGAACTGGGCAGCAACGCCCCCTGGAAGAAGCGAACCACGACCATGAGAGACCCGCGCGAGACCTACATGAACATGCTGGTGCCGATGGTGGTCGAGCAGACCAACCGCGGCGAGCGTGCCTACGACATCTATTCGCGCCTGCTGAAGGAGAGGATCATCTTCCTGACCGGGCCGATGGACGATGGGGTTGCCTCGCTGATCACCGCCCAGTTCCTGTTCCTCGAGTCGGAGAACCCGACCAAGGACATCTCTTTCTACATCAACTCCCCGGGCGGGCTGGTGACCTCGGGCCTGGCGGTCTATGACACCATGCAGTACGTCCGCCCGGCGGTCTCGACGCTGTGCATCGGCCAGGCGGCGTCGATGGGCTCGTTGCTGCTCGCCGCCGGCGCGCCGGGGATGCGGTTCGCCCTGCCCAATGCCCGGATCATGGTCCACCAGCCCTCCGGCGGCTTCCAGGGCCAGGCCACCGACATCGAGATCCACGCCCGCGAGATCCTGTCCTTGCGCCAGCGGCTGAACGAGATCTACGCCAAGCACACCAATCAGGAGCTCAAGGTGATCGAGGACTCGATGGAGCGCGACCGGTTCATGACCCCCGAGGACGCCAAGAGCTTCGGCATCATCGACGAGGTGGTGGCCAACCGGCCGCGGCCGGCGTCCGAGAACGGCCCCGGCGACAAGAAGTAGCCCCGCCGGCGGGCGCCCGCCCGCCCCCGGGGGCCGGAGGTCGAAATCCGGGCGCCAGACGCTAAATCTTTCATTGAGCTGGCATCGACATGCCGTCTAACATCGACCTCGTGGCGGCGCGAGCGACGGCCGGAGCACGATGAACAAGTCCACCAGCGGCGAGTCCAAGAACACCCTGTACTGCTCGTTCTGCGGTAAGAGCCAGCATGAGGTTCGCAAGCTCATTGCCGGCCCGACCGTATTCATCTGCGATGAATGCGTCGAGCTGTGCATGGACATCATCCGCGAGGAACATAAGAACAACCTGGTCAAGAGCCGCGACGGCGTGCCGACGCCGACCGACATCTGCAACATCCTCGACGACTACGTGATCGGCCAGGATCACGCCAAGCGGGTGCTGTCGGTGGCGGTGCACAACCACTACAAGCGGCTCGCCCACAGCGCCAAGAACAACGACGTCGAGCTCGCCAAGTCGAACATCCTGCTGGTCGGCCCGACCGGCTGCGGCAAGACCCTGCTCGCCCAGACTCTGGCGCGCATCCTCGACGTCCCCTTCACCATGGCCGACGCCACCACCCTCACCGAGGCGGGCTATGTCGGCGAGGACGTCGAGAACATCATCCTCAAGCTGCTGCAGGCCGCCGACTACAATGTCGAGCGGGCGCAGCGCGGCATCGTCTACATCGACGAGATCGACAAGATCTCGCGCAAGTCCGACAACCCGTCGATCACCCGCGACGTCTCGGGCGAGGGCGTCCAGCAGGCGCTGCTCAAGATCATGGAGGGCACGGTGGCCAGCGTGCCGCCCCAGGGCGGGCGCAAGCACCCCCAGCAGGAGTTCCTGCAGGTCGATACCACCAATATCCTGTTCATCTGCGGCGGCGCGTTCTCGGGCCTGGACCGGATCATCGCCCATCGCGGGCGCGGCACCTCGATCGGCTTCGGCGCCGACGTGAAGGCGCCCGAGGAAGCCAACACCGGCGAGCTGCTGCGCCGGATCGAGCCTGAGGACCTGCTCAAGTTCGGCCTGATTCCCGAATTCGTCGGCCGGCTGCCGGTAATCGCGACGCTCGAGGACCTTGACGAGGACGCCCTGGTCAAGATCCTGACCAAGCCCAAGAACGCGCTCGTCAAGCAGTACCAGCGACTGTTCGACATGGAGAGCGTCCAGCTGATCCTGTCGGACGACGCGCTGGTCGCGATCGCCAAGAAGGCGATCCTGCGCAAGACCGGCGCGCGCGGCCTGCGCTCGATCATGGAGAGCATCCTGCTCGATACCATGTTCGACCTGCCCAGCCTGAGCGGGGTCGAGGAGGTAGTGATCAACCGGGAGGTGGTGGAGGGCCGGGCGAGCCCGCTGCACATCTATTCGGA
>DASWHK010000150.1:0-14693 GCA_036398215.1 Acidobacteriota bacterium
CACTTGCCTCTCGCCGCCGCGACGACAGGCGTCCCGGGGCCCACTGGCCTCTGGCTGCTGCGACGACGAGCGGCCCGGGCCCGTTTCCTTCCGGTTGACCGAGCGTTAGCGGCCGCCGTTCCGCGAGGCGCCGATCTCGTACTCCACCGGCGGCTCGGCGCCCAGCAGCCACTTCACGAAGTAGTCCCAGCGGCGGCGCATCATGTAGTTGGAGGCGTCGCCGTAGCCGTGGCCGGCGTTGGGGATCATGATCAGGTCGAAGTCCTTGTTCGCCTCGATCAGCGCCTCGACGACCAGCAGCGTCTCGTCGGGCGGCACGTTGGTGTCCATCGTGCCGTGGGCCAGCAGCAGGTGCCCCTGCAGGTCCTTGGCGAAGGTCTGGTTCGCCTCGACCTCGTAGTTGTCGCCGCCGTCGGGGCTCCTCTCGAGCAGACCCTGGTAACGCTCGCCCCAGTCGTCCTCGTAGACGCGCTGATCGTGGTTGCCGGACTCGGCGATGCCGACCTTGAAGAACTCCGGGTAGCGGAACATCGCGCTCGTGGTCGCGAAGCCGCCGCCCGAGTGCCCCCAGATGCCGACCTGCTCGAGGTCGATCCACGCGTAGCGGGCGGCGAGGTCCTCCATGCCGGCGATCTGGTCGGGGATCGTGTTGTCGCGGCCCATCGCCCCGAAGTAGGCGTCCTGGAAGCTCTTCGAGCGGCCGGGCGTGCCCATCCCGTCGATGCTCACGACGATGAAGCCGAGCTCGGCGAGCGCCTGGCGGTCACCGCGCGCGGCGCTGAACGAGCGGCTGCCGGTGCTGCCGGACTGCGGGCCGGGATAGACCTGGTTGACGATCGGGTACTTGCGGGCCGGATCGAAGTCCGTCGGCCGGAACATCAGCCCGTAGATGTCGGTCTCGCCGTCGCGCGCCTTCATCGTGATCGGGATCGGCGGCTGCCAGCCGATGGCCAGCAACCGCGAGATGTCGGCCTCTTCGAGCGGCATCACCAGGTCGCCGTCGGCGTCGCGCAGCGTCGCCACCGGCGGCACGTCGGGCTGCGAGTAGGTGTCGACGAGATAGCGGCCCGAGGGCGACGGCTGGATCGAGTGGTTGCCGTCGTCCGGGGTCAGCAAGACGTAGTCGCCGCCGTCGAGGTCGATCCGATAGAAGTGGCGGAAGTAGGGGTCTCGTCCCGGCTCGCGGCCGTTGGCGCCGAACCAGATCGTCCGCTCCTCCTCGTCGAGGCGTTCGAGCGACAACACCGGTCCGTCGCCGCGGGTGATCTGGTGCTTCAGCGCCCCGGACTGCAGGTCGTACAGGTAGAGGTGGCCCCAGTCGTCACGCTCCGAGTACCAGAGCAGCTCGTTCGTCTCCCACAGCACGTTCCAGCCGGTGTGCGACTCGTAGTGGGTGGCGATGCGCTCCTCCATCACCTTGCGGACGGCGCCGGTGGCGGCGTCGGCGACGCTCACCCAGACGTGCTTGTGGTCGCGCGACACCGAGGCGATGGCGAGCCGGGAGCCGTCCGGGCTCCATTGATAGTCGTTCATGTCGATGTCGTCGCCGAGCGTCGCGCGATGGTAGTCGAGCGGCATTTCGAGCCGCGTGACCTCGGCGGACTCGACGTCGATGACGACCCGATGCAGCATCGCCACCTCGGGGTCGCCGGGCAGCGGGTACCGCGTCACCCGCAGCGTCGGATGGCCGGCGGTCGTGTTGATGAAGTACATCTCCCCGACCTGCCGCTCGTCCTGCTGCTGGGTGGCAATCTTTCGGGAATCGGGCGACCAGCGGACCATCGCCCGGTCGCTGAAGCGCCAGCCGGCGTTGTCGGTGGCGTAGCCGAAGTACTCGACACCGTCGCTGGTCAGGGGGCGCTCGCGGCCGCTCTCCATGTCCCGTACCCACAGGTTCCAGTCGCGGATGAAGGCGCCGAGCGTGCCGTCGGGCGAGACGGCGAGCGGCCTGTCGTCGCTCGAAGTGGGGCCGCCGCCGCCGCCCCGTCCGCCACGCCCGCCGCGCCCACCTCGGCCGCCGCGCCCGGCCGATTCCGCCGCGCCGACGGCCGAGCAGGAGCTGCCGTCGACGTCACAGGTCCAGCGCCGCTCGTCGGCGTCGAACGAGACGCGGCTGTTGTCGTCGCTCAGCTCGATCGAGTTGAACGGCAGGTCCAGCGCTTCGTAGCTCTCGCCGCTGGCCGCCGACAGCGCCGCCGCGAGCCGCTCGTGATCGAAAGCCCGCTGCCTGGTGCGCGTCTCCGGATCGACGAGGATGAACTCGGCGCCGTCGGCGAGCTCGTTGCGGTACCAGAACTGATCGTCGTCCAGCCAGTTCGCCGACACCTGGCCGCCGACCACCAGGTCGTTGACGTTCGGCGCCAGGAACCCCTCGGCGCGCGCGTAGTCGGCCGCGGTAACCTGCGGCGTCTGCGCCGGCTGCGAGGCAGCGACGGAGACGGTCAGCAGCGCGGCGCTGACCAGGAACAGGACGGCGATTCGGGGTGTCGACGGGCGCATGAGGTGCTCCTTTTTCGGACCGGGTGTACCGGCTGTGCGTTCATGGGGATTGCCTATTGTGCCTTTGGCGCCAACGCGACGAAACTGGCGCCGGCCCTCATGTAGGATTGGCGATCGCAGGATCATCGAGGCGGCGGAGATGGCCGAGGAGGACTCCGACGCGCGGGCGAGGCCGTAGCGAACCTCAACGCTGCACGGCGTCTGTGGATCGAGGCGCGCCTCGAGGACGGCCTGTCGATCCCGGTGCAGACTCGATGACGGCGCGGTGGATGCGGTCGAGCAGCGGGAAGTCGGCGTCGAGGTGGGCGTTGCCCTCGGCGACGATGCGGCCCTGGTTGCCGCCGCGCATGCCGCCGCCGGCGTCCTCGCCGTAGCCGGCGTAGAGGCTGTCGACGACATCCATGCCCTCGATCACCTCGCCGAAGGGCACGAAGCCCTGCTCGTCGTAGTCGGGGTTGTCGCGCAGGTTGATGACCGCCTGGGTGGTGCGATCGTCGGGGCCGCGCATGGCGAAGAAGACGCGGCCGCGCCGCGCCGACTCGATCCTCGGATCGTCCGGGATCGCCCGCCCGTACCAGACGGCGTTGACCGCCGGATCTCCGGAGAGGCCGAACTGGGCGAACACCCCGGCGCGGATGCGGAACACCCGGGTGTCGTCGTAGAAGCCGAGGCGCACGAGGTTATAGAACCGGTCGGTGCCGAGCGGCGCCCAGCCGCGGTGCACCTCGACGACGAAGTCGCCCTTGCTGGTCGTGAAGCGGGCGCGGAAGGCGTCGGGGGCCTCGCGGCGCCACTCCGGGTCGCCCGGCGCGAGCAGCAGCGCGCGCTGGCCGGCGGCGGGCGCGGACATCCCGGCGGCAATGATGAGGGCCACGGCAAGATGGCGGGCGGCGGACGTTGCCGACCTTCCGCTCCAAGGTGAGGCAACCATTTCGCCCTCCGGTACGTCTCGCGTTGTGTGTACAGAATGGCCGGCGAACCCGGTCACCGCCCCGGCGCCCCATCGGCGCGCGGCGCGGGCACGCTATCCGATCGGCGCGGCGGGCCACAAGCGAGACGACCGGTGATGCCGGCGGTCTGGCTCGCTCTGAGACCCGGCAGGTCCTCGCCGGCAAGGGGCCGGCGGCCGAGCGTCACACAGACCGGAGAAGCCATGGACACGATCGTCCAGGACATTCGCTACGGAATCCGCCAGTTCACCCGCAACCGGGCGTTGGCCGCTGCCGCCGTTGTGTGCATCGCGATCGGCGTGGGCGCCAACACGACCATCTTCAGCGTCGTCAATGCCGTGCTGCTCCGCCCGATACCCGGGGTTTCCGACGGCGCCGGCTTGCTCGAAATGGGACGCGCTCAGGTCGGCGAGAACCTGTTCGACACCCTGTCGTACCCGATCTGGCGGGACGTCATCGAGGGCACGCGCGAACAGGCGGAGATCGGCCTCTGGACCCCGCAGGCGCTCGCCCTCAGCGGCGACGAGGAGGCCCGGGTCGAGACCGGCTTTCTCGTCACGCCGGGCTACTTCACCGTGCTCGGCGTGGAGCCGGCGCTCGGCCGCTTCTTCGCCGAGGACGAGGCCGCGCTGGGCGACCCGGCGTCCCTGGCGGTCATCAGCCACGGCTTGTGGCAGCGGCGCTACGGCGCCGATCCCGGCGTGGTCGGGCGGGCGGTGCGTGTCAACGGCGAGCCGGCGACGATCATCGGCGTCGCGTCGCGGGGCTTCGGCGGTCACCTGTCGGTCCTCGACGCCGACGTCTGGGTGCCGCTCGGCATGCGCGCCCCCGGGCTGCCGACCCCAGAGGACCTCGGCGGCCGCGGCAACCACTTCCTGCTCGGCATCGGCCGGCTGCGGCCGGGCGTTTCGCTGGCGGCGGCTCGCGCCGCCGGCTCGGCGGCGATGGCCGGGATGCGCGAGGAGTTTCCCCGTCTCGAGGGCATGGACGTCGGCATGGCACCGCTCGGCTCGCTACCGGGGTTCATTCGCACCTCCGTGTCGGTGTTCCTCGCCGCCCTGATGGTCGTCGTCGGCCTGGTGCTGATGATCGCCTGCATCAACGTCGCCGGGATGCTGCAGGCGCGCGGCGTCGCCCGCCGCAAGGAGATCGCGGTGCGGCTGGCCATGGGAGCAGGACGGGGCCGGCTGGTGCGGCAATTGGTGACCGAGGGCCTGCTGCTGTTCGCCTGCGGCGGCGCGCTCGGCCTGCTGGCGTCCGCCTGGGCGACCTCGCTGCTCGGCACCCTGCGTCCGCCCACGCCACCGCCGTTCGTGTTCAGCTTCGACCTCGGCATCGATCGCACCGTGCTGGCCTTTACCTCGATACTCACGCTGGCGACGGGAGTGCTGTTCGGTCTCGGCCCGGCGCTGCGCAGCACCCGTCCCGAGCTGGTCAGGGCACTGAAGGACGACCGCGGCGCCGGCCACCGGCGCTCCCGCCTGCGCGGCGCCATGGTCGCCGGCCAGGTGGCGATCACCGTGCTCCTGCTGATCGCCTCGGGACTGTTCCTGCGCGCCCTGATCAGCGCCCGCAACATCGATACCGGCTTCGACCCGGACGGCGTCGTGACGATGTCGCTCGATCTCGACCTGCACGGCTACGACGGCGAGGCGGGCCTGCGCTTCTACCGCGAGCTGCGCCAACGCCTGGAGCGGACGCCGGGGATCGAGGCGGCGAGCGTCGCCGCGTTGCTGCCGCTCGGCCTGCCCTCAAGCATCGGTTTCGGGGGCGTCAACGTCGAAGGCGTGGAGCCGCCAGCGAACGACATCTCCTGGGACGCCGACTTCAACGTCGTTTCGCCGGGATACTTCGATACACTCCGCATCCCGCTGTTGCAGGGCCGCGACTTCGACGACCGCGACGTCGAGGGGGCGCCGCGGGTGGCGATCATCAACGAGACGATGGCCGATCACTTCTGGCCCGCCGGCGACGCGCTCGGCGCCGAGCTCGTCACCGGCAGCGTCGCCGACGGGACCCGCTGGCAGGTGGTCGGCATCGCCCGCGACTCGAAGTACGCGAGCTTCACCGCGGAAACGCCGTTTTTCACCTACTTGCCTCTGGCGCAATCGTACCGGCCACAGATGTCGCTACAGGTGCGGGGACGAAATGCGGAGGCGCCGTCGCTGCCGGCGATGCGCGGCGTTCTCCGGGAGCTCGATCCGGACCTGCCGTTCATGGAGGTCATCGCTTTGCGCGAGTACGTCGAGATCGGCTTCCTGCCGCAGCGGATCGCCGGCTCGGTGGCGGGGATTCTCGGGGTGGTCGGCCTGCTGCTGGGCGCGGTCGGCATCTATGGCGTCACCGCCTACACGGTCAACCAACGCCTCCACGAGATCGGCATCCGCAAGGCGCTGGGCGCGCCGCGCGGCCAGGTCCTGCGCCTGGTGGTGCGGCAGGGGATGCTGGCGCCGCTTCTCGGCATGGCGGCCGGCGTCAGCCTGGCGCTGCCCCTGACGCGTCTGCTCGCCGCCTTCCTGATGGGCATCAGCCCCGTCGACCCGATCACCTTCGCCGGCGTCCTGGCGTTGCTCGCCGTCGTCGCCTTCCTCGCCAACTGGCTGCCCGCCCGCCGCGCTGCAAGCACCGACCCCCTGGTCTGCCTCCGCCACGAGTAGCTCGTCCCGCGATCCCAACCGTCCGCATTGAGCACCGGGCAAGCGGCGTGCAGCGCACGCCGCGGCGGGGGCGGGCGGCGGGCATTCAAAAAAATGCGGCGTGCGCGGATGGCACGAAGCCGTGATCACCACCCGCCGACCTCCGCATGAGCACCGGGCAAGCGGCGTGCAGCGCACGCCGCGGCGGGGGCGGGTGGTGGGCATTCAAAAGAATGCGGCGTGCGCGGATGGCACGAAGCCGCGATCACCACCCGCCGCGCATGACGCCGCAGCTCCTACAAGAAGCGATCGTAGAAGAACTTCGCGTAATACCCGGGCCAGTCCGCCCCGGGGGCCCGGAACTCCTGCTCGCGGTTGGCGGCCACCAGCAGGTAGACGAGCTCGCTCTTGGTGAAGTCGGCCTTCAGGCGCTTCTTGAGGCGGTTCATCAGGAAGTCGGAGTACCAGAGCGGCCACTCCGGATCCTCGCCGTCCTTGTCGCGAAACGCCCGGTGGTGCGCCTCGCCGCACTCGCGGAAGAGATCGGCGAGGAACTTGATCAGGCCGGCGTCGGTGGCGGGCTGCATGGCTACACACCGTACGCCAAAACGGCGCGAGTAGGCAACTCTAACTTTTGCTGCGCTTCAACCTCGTGGGCTGGTCGAGCTTGAAGGCCCGCGCAGTGCGCTCTTGCAGAGGATCGCGGTCCCCGGGGCCGCCACCGACCCAGCCGCCGGTGCTTTCGTCCACAGCGCTTCGGGCTGAAACGGGGCGCCGCGGCCTCACGTCAGGTCGAACAGCTTGCCGAGCAACAGTTGCAGCGGGAAACGCTCCAGCGCGCCGTTGGCGGCCGATTGCTCGTCGAAGGCACCGACCTCGTCGGCCTTGATGCCGGGGCCCCAGATCATCACCGGCAGGGGATCGGCCGCGTGCTGGCCGCTCTCCGAGAGCGTCGCATGGTCGGAGGCGACGGCGACGCGCAGCGGCGCCTTGTGCCGCTCGAGCAGGCGCCCCAGCTGGGCGTCGATGCTCTCGAGGAACGCGACCTTCTGCTCGGGCCGCCGGTCGTGGGCGGCGATGTCGGCGCCTTTGATGTGCAGGATCACCAGGTCGTTGCGCTCCAGCTCGGTGACGGCGGCGTCGAACTTGGCGGCGAGGTCGGTATCGAGGTTGGCGGTCATCTCGTCGCTGGTGATCGTGTGGGCGCCGAGCCAGGAGGTCAGCCCGAGGACCGTTCGATCACCGCTGATACAGACGATCCGCAGCGGCAACCCCGACTCCTCGAGCGGAATGAGCCGGTGGATCCGGCCGGCGCCGCGGGTCAGCACCGCGTTGGCGGGCGGCAGGCCGCGGCGCCTGCGCTCGGCGTTGATCGGATGGGCCTCGAGCACCTCGCGGGCCGCCTTCTCGAACAGCGCCAGGACCCGCGCCGTCCGGATGGCGCGAGAATTGTTCGGGTCGATCGGGCGCGGGGTCAGTGGCTCGGCCGGGAGCGCGCCCTCGCCGGGGTCGCTGCCCTCGATGTCGGGAGACAGGCCCTCGCCGCGGATGACGATCGCCAGGCGGTGCTCGGTGGCGACCCGCGCCCTCACCTCGACGTCCCGCGACAGGCCGTGGGCGAGCGGCAGGCGGTCGATGGCCTCGGCGAGCAGGGCGGCCTCGGCGCGGATGCGCCCGGCGCGGCGATCGATCACCTGGCCGCTGGCATCGACGGTCGCGAAGTTGCCGCGCAGCGCCACGTCGCCCGCCGACAGCGACAGACCGGCGCCGATCGCCTCCACGGGCCCCCGCTTGAGCGCCAGCGGCGATTGGCCGAGCAGCGCCAGCGTCCCGGCCGCGGTGTCGGGAACCACCCCCGGCGCCACCGGATCGGCGAGCCCCGAGCGGCCTTCGCGCGCCAGGCGGTCGAGCACCGGCGTCTCCGCCGCCTGCAGCGGCGTGCGCCCGCCGAGCTCGCGCACCGGGCGGTCGGGGAGACCGTCGATGATCAGCAACAGCGTCGGGTGCCATTCCTCGGGCGTCGTCTGGGAAGCCGTCGACAACGAGGGCAAGCGGTTCTCGAGCATGCCGGTGACCAGTTGCAGCGTGCGGATTACCGGGACGTCGCCCGACGAAGTCTCCAGCTCGGGGACCTCGTGGGTCTCGGCGCGCAGCAGGATGTAGTCGTGGATCGCCCGGATGCTGTCGAAATTCTCCAGGTAGCGCTCGGCGCGCCGGCCGCCGCGGCGCGCGCGGGCCAGAAAGCGCGCGCGGTGGGCCTCCTCGTCGAGGGTCGCGAGCACCAGCGGCACCTGGTACGCGGCGCCCTCGAGGTCGGCGAAGGGAATGAGCCCCGGGACCAGATGGACGCCCTCCACGACGATGCTCATGTTTTCGGAGATGGCCCGCTCGACCACGGCGCGAACGCCGACGCAGACGCGCTTGGCCTGCTCCTCGAACGAGGTGATCAGGCGCTCTCCTTGGTCGGTGTCGTGCTCGCCGCCGGCGGCTTCCTCGAGGCCCGGGACGCTGTAGTAATCGGCGGCCTCGAAGCTCGAGGCGTGCAGCATCGGCATGATGCTGGGGGTGAACACCATGCGCATGACCTGGCGGATCGTGTCGGTGGCGTTGATCCGGTAGATGCGCAGCAACGGCGCCAGCTCCAGCGCCAACGTCGACTTGCCGGTGCCGCTGGCGCCGCCGACATAGATCACCAGCGGGCGGGGGAGGTTGTGGATGCGGCGCAGCAAGCGGTAGCGCTTGGCGACCGGCGGGCCGACGAACGTCTCGAGGAGCTGGTCGGCGCGGCGGGCGATCTCGTTGCTCGATACCGCCGTCCTCCCCTCGGTCAGCAGGCTCGACTCCAGCTCCGTCACCAGCGAGTAGGCGCGATCAAGGTCGACGCCGGCGGCGTGGATACTGCGCGCCAGCAGGCCGCGCGAGAACGGCTGCGGCTGGCCGTGGTAGGTCACCTGGATGGCCGCGGTGGGGCGCACCGGAAGCGTCAACGAGGCCGGCAGCTCCGGCCCGTACATCTCGGCGAGGTGCTCGTTGATGATCGCGCGGATCTCCGCCGTGGTGACCTCGCTGCGGTCGCCGATCTGCTCGCGAATCGCACGCGCGATCCGGTAGGCGTCGTCGAAGCCGATGCCGCGCTGGACCAGGTCGTGGGTGATCATGCCGCGCAGGAAGCGGCGCCGCCGGCCCGTCGCATCGACGACGCGGAGCTGCCGCCGAGACCTGATACTCGACCACCAGCTCTTCTTGTCGTCGGAGTCTTTCAACGTTGGCTTCAGTCGCTGTCCCGGAAGCCGGCCTTGGCGAGCAGCTTGGGCGTCACCAGCCAGATCAGCGTGCCGGTGCCGAGCTCGACGGCGCGCCAGCGGCTCCTGGGGACGTCGATGCAAGCGAGCGCCGCGGTCGGGAGGCGGATCGCGGCGGCACCGACCAGCGTGCCGGCGAGCTGCGAGAAGGTCGGCTCGTGGCCGGCCAGCAGGACGGTGTCGACGCCGTCGTCGACCGCCTGAATCTCCTCCAAGACGGCGGCCGGCGAGGCATCGTAGAGCCCCGGCGCGACGCGGACCTCACTGCCCCAGCGGCCGGCATCGGCCGCCAGCCGGGCGGTCGTCAGGGCCCGGACCGCGGACGATGAGACGACCAGGCCGGGCAGCTCGTCGATCTCGGCCAGAAAGCGCCCCATCAAGCGGGCCGCGGCCTCGCCGCGGGAATTGAGCGGTCGGTCGTGGTCGGTCTGGTGGCCGGCGTCCCAGTCCGATTTTCCGTGGCGGAGCAGCAGGATGCGTTTCACGGCGTCCATGGCCTTTCATGATGACACCGGCAGCGGCGCGGCGTCTTGGCTGCTTGTCGGACGCGCCTACATCGTCTCGGCTCGCCCCAGGTCGGCGCTGGTGTCCAGCGGCGGCCGGTTCCTAGATCGCCCATCCCGACCCTGTTACCGTACACCTTGGGAGGCAGTAGCAGGAGTCACCGAATGGCCAAGAGCAGCCCGGCGCGCGCCGCCGTCAACAAGCGGGGTGCGCCCAACCTCAATCACCCAACCTACTACATCAACCGCGAGTTGAGCTGGCTGCAGTTCAACCGGCGAGTGCTCGAAGAGGCGCTCGATGCCGCTCAGCCGCTGCTCGAGCGGGCCAAGTTCCTCTCGATCTTCGCCAGCAACCTCGACGAGTTCTACATGATCCGCGTCTCGGGGTTGCGGCGCCAGCTCGCCGGCGGCGTGCTCGAAGCGCCGCCCGACGGCATGACCCCCGCCGAGCAGCTCGCGGCGATTCGCGCCGAGGTCGTCCCGATGTTCGAGACCGCGGTCTCGTACTGGAACGACGACCTGCGCCCGAAGCTCGCCGAGGCGGGGATCCACGTCGTCGACTACAAGGACCTCAAGCGCAAGCAGCAGAAGGCGTTGCGGCGCGTCTTCAAGACCGAGATCTTCCCGGCGCTGACGCCGCTGGCCTTCGATCCCGGCCACCCGTTTCCGCACATCTCGAACCTCAGCGTCAACCTCGCCGTGGTCGTCAAGGATCCCGACAGCGGCGAGCTGTTCGCCCGCATCAAGGTGCCGTCGACCTTCGACCGACTGGTCCGGGTTCCCGAGCGCGAGGAGGACGATGTCGCGACCGCGGACCTGAAGCGCGGCGAAGCCGTCGAGCTCGTGTTTCTCGAGCAGGTCGTCGCCGCCAACCTCGACCTCCTCTTCCCCGGCCTCGAGGTGGTGGCGTCGTACCCGTTCCGCATCGCCCGCGACGCCGACGTCGAGATCGAGGAGGACGAGGCTTCGGACCTGCTGGCGACGATGGTCGAGGTCGTCGGGCAGCGCCACTTCGGCTCGGCGGTGCGGCTCGAGGTCGACACCCGGATGCCCGATCGCATCCGCAACATCTTGATCAGCAACCTGGAGATCGCGCCCTACCAGGTATTCGCCAGCGACGGGCCCCTCGGTCTGGTGCAGCTCGTCGAGCTGACGCGCATCGACCGTCCCGACCTCAAGGACGCCCCTTTCCTGCCGGCCATACCCGCCGAGGTGGCGACCCCCATCGACACCATCTTCTCGACGCTGCGGCGCCGCAACATCCTCCTGCACCATCCCTACGACAGCTTCAACCCGGTCGTCGATTTCATCAGCACCGCGGCCCGCGATCCCGACGTGCTGGCCATCAAGCAGACCCTCTACCGAGTGGGACGCAACTCGCCGATCGTCGAGGCGCTCATGGAAGCGCGCGAGAACGGCAAGCAGGTCTCGGCGATGGTCGAGCTCAAGGCGCGCTTCGACGAGGAGAACAACATCGCCTGGGCGCGCTCGCTGGAGCGCGCCGGCGTGCACGTGGTCTACGGGCTCCTCGGGCTCAAGATCCACGCCAAGGTGGCGTTGGTCGTGCGCCGGGAGCCGGAGGGGATCAGGCGCTACGTCCACCTCGGCACCGGCAACTACAACCCGGTGACGGCGCGCGTCTACACCGACCTCGGCTACTTCACCACCGACCCGGAGATCGCCGCCGACGTGTCGGACCTGTTCAACGCCCTGACCGGGTACTCGCGCAAGTCTGCGTACAGCAAGCTGCTGGTGGCGCCGGTGAACTTGAAGCAGGGCATCCTGTCGCGCATCCGCCGCGAGATCCAGCGCCATGAGCACGATGGCGGCGGCGGTTACATCGCCGCGAAGCTCAACGCCCTGGTCGACCAGGCGGTGATCCGGGCCCTCTACGCCGCTTCGATGGCCGGCGTCAAGATCGACCTCGTGGTCCGCGGCACCTGCTGCCTGCGCCCCGGGGTGCCGCGGATCAGCGACAACATCCGGATCATCTCGATCGTCGGCCGCTTCCTCGAGCACTCGCGCATCTACTACTTCCGCAACGGCGGCGAGGAGGAATTGTTCGTCGGCAGCGCCGACTGGATGCCGCGCAACCTCGACGGCCGGGTCGAGGTGGTCTTTCCGATCGAAGACGAGGCGCATCGCCGCGCCGTGCGCGACGACATCCTCTTCCTGCAGATTCGCGACAATGCCCAGGCCCGCCTGCTGAAGCCCGACGGCAGCTACGAGCGCTTGCGTCCCGGCGACGGCGAGGCGACGGTCAACGCGCAGCTGGCGTTCCTGTCGGCGCCGGGCCCCTGGCACCGTGAGGAGTAAAAGCCGCCGCCGATGGGTTAGGCTTCTTCATCGCCGTGCCGGAGACGATCGTACGGCTGGCTGACCGACGAGCAGATGTTGCTGATATGGGCGCTGATCCGTCGCAGGATGCGTGCCGCCCCGCCGTAGACGACGGCCATGTCGGCGGTCAGATCGCTGTCGGCGACGCGGGCGGTGAAGGCGTCGAGGTCGGACTTGATCCGGATGTGCTCGCTCGACACCTCACGGGCCAGCGCCGAGTCGTCGTCGCGGAAGGCCTTCTCGCATGCCTCGAATTGCGGCCGCAGCCGGCCGGCGATGGCGCGGAGCTCGTCGGCGAACGGGCCGCCGCGCGGCGATTTGGCCAGGTCGATCACCTCCGCCAGCCCGCGTGCAAAATCGCCGATGCGCTCGGCGTCCTGGACGATGCTGACGAGAATCAAGCTGGCGACCAGCTGCTTGTTGGGGCTGACGCTGAGATGCTCGAGCACGGTGCGCCGGATCATTCGCTCGCCCTCGTCGACGACGTCGTCGAGCTCGTTGAGATCGGCGGTCAGTTCGGCGTTGTCGAGCAGGCTGGCGAGCGCAAGATCGAACATTTTGGCCCCCTGTTGCAGCATCGCCGAGAGGTCGCGGAAGGCCGCGTCGATGAGTGTCGACTTCTCTCCGAACAGTGCTCTGAGCATGGGTTAGCTCCCCGAGAAGGCGCCGCTGAGGAACAGCAGGAGCAGCGGGATGCCGAAGAACACCAGGACGATGTAGCCAACGGCGAGCAACCGGTTGCGAGCCCCGAGTCTACCGAGCCCGCGGGCCAGCGCCAACGGTACCGCGCGCAACGGCGGCGGCAGGTAGATGATCGCCCCGGCGGTGACATTGAAGAAAAGATGCGCGAAGGCGACGGTGACTGCCGCCGGAACACCGGTGGAGAATGCCGCCAGCAGCGCGGTGATCGTGGTGCCGATGTTGGCACCGATGGTGAATGGAAAGAGTTGCTCGAGGGTGACGATTCCGGCGCCGACCAGCGGCACGACGACGGACGTCGTGATCGAGCTGCTCTGAACCATGACGGTCATCAATGCCCCGGCGACGATCGCCGCCGGCGCCGAGCGGAACAGCGTCGTGTGCAGCACGTGCTCGGCGCGCTCCGACATCGCCGTCTTCAAGAAGTTGACGAGCAGCCTGAGGCTGAGCATCAGCAGACCGAGGCCGAGCACCAGCGTCATCACCGAAGAGGAGCGGAGCAACGACGACGAGATCAGCTCGGCGACTGGCCGCACCACGGCCTGCAAGGGGTTGGCCAGCTGCAGGCCTCCGATCTCGGCGAGCCCGTCGGTCGCCGCGGTGGAGAGGCGCGCCAGAAAGCCGGTGGTTAGCTCGAGAGGGAGCAGGATGAGCACCGCCAGCCAGTTGAAGAAGTCGTGGATGGTGGCGCCGGCGAAGGCCCGTTCGAACTCCTCGCGGCGGTTGACGTGGGAAAGGGAAACCAGCGTGTTGGTGACCGAGGTGCCGATGTTCGCCCCCATGATGATAGGAATCGCGCCCTCGATGGTGAGCGCCCCCGCGGCTACCAGGCCAACGGTGATCGACGTGGTCGTCGACGAGCTCTGCACTAGCGAGGTGGCGAGGATGCCGACGAACAGGCCGACGAACGGATTGGCGGTCTGTGCGATCAGGAACTCGCCGAAGCCGCTTCCGAAGAGCTTGAAGGCCAGGCCCATCATGTCGAGGCCGACGAGAAAGCCGTACAACAGGCCGGCAAGGGTCAGGAGCTGCGCAAAGGAGCGGGCGCGGGCGGGCATCGAGTTGTAGTCTAACGTGGTGAAGCGCATCGGCATCGTCGATCTGGGCTCCAACACCATGCGGCTCGTCGTCTACGAGTGCGAGCCGGGGGCATGGTACCGGTTGGCCGATCAGGTGCGGGAGCCGGTTCGCCTCGCCGAGGGCGCCGCCAAGGCCGGCGCCCTGACCGATGCCGCCATGGAGCGCGCCCTCAACGCGCTGCGGCTGTACGGCGACTACGCCCGCGACAGCCACCTGAGCGATCTGGCGGTGGTCGCCACCAGCGCCGCCCGCGACGCCGCCAACGGCGAGGTCTTCCTCGACCGCGTTCGCCGCCTCGACCTCGACGTCACGGTCCTCGACGGGGAGGAGGAGGCCGCCTACGGCGTTCTCGCCGTCGCCAACTCGTTCGACGTGTCCGATGCCTGGGTCATGGACCTCGGCGGCGGCTCGGCGCAGGTCTCCCGCATGCGCCGCCGGGCGTTCGAATCGGGCGCCGCCTATCCGTTGGGCGCGGTGCGGGTCACCGAGCTGTTCCTGGATTCGGACCCGCCCAGCGAGCGCGAGATCGAGGCGCTCCGAGAGGGCGTTCGCCGGCAGCTCGCGGAGGTCGTCGCCCGCATCGCGGACCAGCCGGACCCGCTGATCGCCATGGGCGGCACGATCCGCAACCTGGCGCGCGCCGTTCAGAAGGCGAACAGCTACCCGCTGTCGCAGGTGCACGGCTTT
>DASWHK010000151.1:0-22219 GCA_036398215.1 Acidobacteriota bacterium
CGCCGCAACCCTTTGGGCGCGTGGGGCTTGCGGGCGATGGCCGCGTCGAGCCTCCTCGACGATGGCTCCGGCATCGCCTGCGTCGGCTCTCCTTGCCCTCACCCGCAAGGTCCACGCGCCAGACCCATGGGAGTTTCACCACGGGCTGCTAGGCAACGGGCGGGATTTTTGGTCTTTGGAAGAGACGCCCGGATTCATAGAATCAGACCTTCTACGCCACTTCCTCTTCTCTCCCAACGCGAGGGACGCACACATGTCGATTTACAACCTCGTTCTCGCAGCGGCGGTGATCGTTCTCGTGGGTCTGCTCTTCGTGATGCGCAAGAAGAGCGAAGCATGAGAGCGGGCGCCCGGTAGGCCCGGCATTTGCGGGCCTGCCGGGGCGCATACCGCCGCCGGAGAGGCATCGGCGGGCTGATAGAATGACCCGTCGATGATGGTGCACACGGGACGGCATCTGGCGGAGCGAAGCCGCGGTGCATGGCTGGCCGCGGTGGTGATCGCGGCGGCGCTGTTCGCTCTCGGCGGGTGGCTGCTGAGCGGCGGCCGCGGCCCGGCGGACGGATCAACCCGCGCCGGAGAGGCGGAGGACGACGGTGCCGGCCGCCCGGCGAGCCTGGCCGGCTACGACCTGCTGCTGATCACGCTCGACACCTTGCGCGCCGATCGCCTCGGGGCATACGGATACGAGGGCGCCCAGACCCCCAACATCGACCGTCTCGCCGCCGAGGGAGCCCGCTTCGAGCGGGTGACGACGACCGTTCCGGTGACCCTGCCGGCGCACGCTTCGATCATGACCGGGCAGTACCCGTTCACCCACGGCGTGCGCAACAACGGCGCCTTCCTGCTGCGCGCCGACGCCACGACGCTGGCCGAGTCGCTGCGCGCCGCCGGCTACACGACCGGTGGATTCATCGGCGCCGTCGTCCTCGACGCCAAGTTCGGCATCGGCCAGGGCTTCGACACCTATCCGGGCCTCGACGCCGCCCAGGGGACGGCGGCCGATCTGGGCGGTGAGCGCCGCGCCGAAGAGGTCGTCGCGGAGGCCGGAGACTGGATGCGCCGGCAAACGGGTCGCCGCTTCACCTGGGTGCACCTGTACGACCCGCACGATCCCTACGATCCGCCGGAGCCCTTCGCGAGCCGCTATGTCGAGCGTCCCTACGACGGCGAGGTTGCCTACACCGACGCCATGGTCGGCCGGTTGCTGGAGACGCTGCGGGCTTCCGGGCGCGCCGGCAATACCCTGATCGTGCTGACCTCGGATCATGGCGAGAGCTTCGGCGAGCACGGCGAGCAGGGCCACTCGTTCTTCGTCTACGACAGCACGGTGAGGGTGCCGCTCATCTTCTGGGCGCCGGGGGCGATCCCCGCCGGCGTCGTCGTCGAAGGGGGGGCGAGCGTCGTCGACATCGCGCCCACCGTTTCGTCGCTGTTGGGCCTGCCCGCCGTCGCGGCGCCGGGCGGCGCCGAGCAGGGCCGAGGAGCGGCGACGGGCGGCGTTGAGCCAGGCCGAGGAGCGGCGACGGGCGCTGGCGCCTTCGCCATCCGCTTCGAGGGCGTCGATCTGTCGTCCCGCTTCGCAGCCCCCGCCGCGCCGGGCACGGCGGCCTATGCCGAGAGCCTGATCCCGTACCTCGACTTCGGCTGGAGCGAGCTACGGGCACTCGTTCAGGGCGGCTACAAGTACATCGAGGCGCCCGAGCCGGAGCTCTACGATCTCGGCGCCGATCCCGGGGAAGCAACCAACCTCGTCGACGTCGACCTGGAGCGCGCCGAGGCGATGGGCGCGGCCCTCCAGGAGCTGGTCGGCGGCGACGACGTCACCCGGGCCGGAGGCGGGGTCGTCGATGCCGACAGCCTCGAGCGCCTCAGGAGCCTCGGCTACCTCGGTGGGGCAGGGGGGGTCGCCGACCGGCGCGACATCGATCCCAAGGACATGATCGCCACCTACGACGCCTTCGTCGCCGGCCTGCTCGAAGCCATCGACGCGATCGCGGAGCAGCGCTTCGGCGACGCCAACGAGGCCCTCGTCCGCCTCGACGAGCTGGTGCCCGACCAGTACGTCGTCTACTACTACTTCGGCAAGCTGGCGCTCGCCGCCGGCGATCCGCCCACCGCCGTTCAGGTGCTGGAGCGCGCCCTCGAGCTCAACCCGTCCTACCTGCCGACCTACACGCAGCTCGCCACCGCCCTGTACGCCGCGGGTGATGCCGCAGCGGCGCAGGATTTGATCGCCGAGGCGGGGGCGATGTTTCCGGACGATTTCAACCTGCGGCTGTTGAGCGGCGCCTTCTACCACGACGCCGGCGAGCTCGACGCGGCGCTGGCGGCGTACAGACGGGCGGCGGCGATCCGCCCGGACCACCCGCGGCTGCTCGAGCGCCTCGCCCACCTGTACCTGCTGCGCCGCCAGCCGCGCGAGGCGGTGGACGCCTTGCGCCGGCTCACCCGCGCCCGCCCCAACAACGCCGCCAACTGGGCGCAACTGGCCTTCGCCCTCGCCCAGATCGGCGAGAGCGAAGAGGCCGGGCGCGCCCTGCGCCAGGCTCTGGCCATCGACCCCGACGATCCGCTCGTGCGGCAGGTGATGGAGCAGCTGCGATAGTATCGCGCCCCTCGCGCAGGATGCAGCGCGCCACGTGGTCGCGGGTGAGTAGCTCGGCAGGCCGGCGCTGGCGCGCGAGCCCTCTTTCTTGCTGTCGGCGGTCTTCCTACAGCAGCGGCCCCAGGAGCTGGAGGCTGAAGTCGAGGTGATCGAGGTCGAAGGGCTTGTTGATGAACTCGGCGGCCCCGAGGCTGAGGGCCGCCAGCGCGTCCTCGTCGGAGACATAGGCAGACATCGCCCAGATGTTCGGGACCCGCAGGCCCTCGGCGTGCATGTCCTCGAGCAGCTGGATGCCGCTGATGCCCGGCATCTTGAGGTCGAGCAACATCAGGGCGGGTTGCTCCCGGCGCAGCCGGTCGAGCGCCTCGTCGGCGTCGCGCGCGGTCTTCACGTCCAGGCTGCGGACCTCGAGAAAGCGCTCGAGAAGCGATCGGACGCTGGGCTCGTCGTCGACGACTAGAACTTGCGGCCGCAGGTTCTCGTCGAACGGCGGCTTGGCGGCGGGGCGGGCCGGATCGCCGAGCGCCAGCACCGGCTCATGGAAGGCAATGCCGACGAGCTTGCTGGGGTTGTCGCCGCGGACGCTGCGGACCGTCCCGCGGGCGCGCTGGACGCGCCCCTCCGATCCCAAAATGCGGACGTCGCAAGGCGTCCCCACCTCCAGCGCCGCGTCGACCTCCGCACACAGGCCGCCGCAGCCGATGTCCACCATGTCGCCGCTGGCGCGTTGCCCCGAGGCCTTGAACAGCAGGGGCCAGCGCGAGCGGCGCGCCGCCTTGGCGGGCTCGATCTCGACGGTGCGCTGCACGCGGGTCCGACGATAGATCCGACGGTTGAGCATTTGTCAGCCGAAAGTGAACGAACGCACCGCTCCAAAGAGAAGCACGCCAGTCAGTTGTTCAGCGTGTCAGAACATTCTGAAGCACAATGTCCCCATTATCGGCCATTGGCCGACTCTCTCCAACCCGCATTTCAGCCGGCCGCCCGCCCGGCGGAGAGAAGGTCGCCGGCGGCGGGATCCGATTGGCGGTTGACAGTTCCGGTGCCGTGGCCGTCTCATAATGTCGACAGCCCAACCAAACGGAACGATCGGAGACTGCCGGGGTGCCTCCGCCCGGAATGATCGAGCCGGGAGCAGGTCGAGCGCCGCCCGTGTGCCCGAAGCCAGTACAAACCACGTCGAGCTCCGCAGCGAGCGCCGGCACGGCCGGCGTCGCACGAGTTCCCGAGGGGACTCCCGAAGCGGTCGCCGCGGTCATCTTGCGCGGCGCGGAGGCCTGGCCGGACTTCATCCACCGCTATTCGCCGTTCATGCTCTCCTGCATCCGTCGCTATGCGAACGAGCACGACGAGCAGATGGCGATCTACGTTCATGTCTGCGAGCGGCTGGCGGCCGACGACTGCCGCCGGATCCGCGAGTACCGGGGCAGAGGCTCGCTCGGGGAATGCAAGTTCAGCACCTGGCTGGCGGCCGTCGTCTTCAACCTGGCCCGGGAATGGATTCGGACCTCGCGCGGCCGCCGGCGACTGTTCCGCTCCATCCGGGAGCTCGGCAGGGTGGAGCGCTTGGTGTTCAAACACTACTTCTGGGACGGCTACTCGGTCGGCCAGATCATGATGTTGCTGCGCTCGAAGGGACACCGGCGCTGCTCCGTCAAAGACGTCGTCGACCGCCTCGCGACCATCGAGCGCGCCCTGAGCCAGGACCATCGCTGGCGACTGGTCACCTCGCTGCTACGTTCCGTCGTTCCCATGTCGATCGATCAGCCGCGGGCTGCGGTCGGCGACGAGGTGCCGTTCGACCTGCCCGACGATCGCGCCGGCTGCGACGACGGATTGGAGCGGGCGCAGGCGCAGCAGATCCTCCGCGAGCTGATCGAGGCGCTCCCGGATGACGAGCGCCTGGCCATTCGCCTGCGCTTCGAGCGCGGCCTGAGGGCGCGCGAGGTCGCGGCGGCGCTCGGGCTGCGCAACCACAAGCGCGTCTACGAGGTGCAGGGGCGGGCGCTGGCCACTCTCGCCGCAGGCTTGCGTGAGCGCGGGATCGACTTCAGCGACTTCTCGCGGGGCACCGCAGGAACACTGGATTTTCTCAAATGAGCCGGTCCTCCACGCGGCCCCAACCATGCCCGTCCTGGGCGACGCTCTGCGAAGAGCCAGCCGGGGGATCCGATCGCCTGGCCGAGCACCTGGCCGAATGCGAGGCCTGTCGCGGCAGGCAGGGCCTCCTCCTCGAGCTCTGGACCTGGTTGCCGGAGCGGGGCGGGGCCGCGGAAGCCATCGCCGACTGCCCCGACGTGGAGCGCTGGGTGCTGCTGGCGAGCGGCGAAGTTTCGGCGTTGCAACGGCGGGAACTGGTCGGGCACCTTGCCGCCTGTGGTGAATGCGCGGCGCTCTGGCGCGAGCTGGTGGATCGCATCGGCGACCTGAAACCGGTGGACCTGGAGCTGCGCGAGGGCATCGGTGACGATCCCGCAGCCGAGGGGTCTGGCGGCGCCGGCTATCTGCCGGCGCGCTCGGGGTGGTCGAGGGTCGCGGTCCGCGCCGCCGCCGCGCTGGTCGGTGTGGCCTTGCTCGTGCTCCTGGTCGCCGGCCCGTTCCCGCCCATCGACTCGGGCGGCGAGGGCCGCTGGCGTGGTCCGGCGCCGCGCATCGGCACGACGCTCGACTGGGCGGCCGAGGCGCCGGCCCCGACGCTGCGCTGGGGGCGATACCCCGATGCCGTCGGCTACCGGCTGCGGGTGTGGAACCAAGCCGGCGAGCTGCTCGTCGAGCGAACCCTCGCCGCCGAGGTCACCGCCTGGCTTCTCGAGAACCCGGGCGTCGACCCGGGCGCGGAGCTATTGTGGAGCGTCGAGGCGATGCGCGGCGGCGAGGTCGTCGCTTCGGCGAGCCTGGCGCGCTTCCGCTGGCGTTCGCCGTGAGGCGCCGGGTGGCGTCGAGTCTTGCCGGCGCTTCGCTCGCCCCTACATCGCCGATCGCGGGTCGCGCTGCCCGCGGCGACAGGACCCGCAAGCGGCGCCCACGGGCTCGCTCGCGCCTTTCTGTCGTGGTGCTTGGCGGTCTGGCCGCCCTCGCCGGCGGCAGCGACGGTGGGCAGGCGATTCGCGACGCGCCGGTCGGGCCGATCGTGGCCTCACCGCCGCTGGCTGCGAACGAGCCCGACGAGCGGCTCGAGGCCTTGATCGGCGGCGGCCACGGGCGGGGCGTGGTCGCCGCCGCGGCCCGCCGGCTCGCTGGCGATCCGGCGGACGTACGAGCGGCGTTTCTCCTGGTTCGGACGGCGCGCGACAGCGGCCGTCTCGACTGGATCGAGGGCTTTCTCGAGGCGATGGCCCGCCGCCTGCCGACGGCGGCGATCCTGGCGGCAAAGGCAGAGCTCAGCACCGCCGGGGCCGACGCGGAGCAGGCGCTCGAGCTCCTCGCGCGGGCGCGGCGCGCCCGCCCCCACAGCCCCGACATCGCGGTCGCCTACGCCGCGGAGCTGGCGGCCGACGGCCGCTTGCCGGCGGCGGTTCGGATCATCGAGCCCTGGGCGGCGGGCCGGGCGGATCCCGCGACGCTCGATCCGACCAACCTGCAGCGCCTCGCCGTCATGGCCGGCGCGATCGACCGGGGGCCCGCACACGGCGGCGCCCACCTCCGCTGGCTGGCGCGCGCCTGGAGGACCGGCGATCGCGCGGCGGCAGGACGCGCGATGGCCTATCAAGCGTCGAGGAGCGCGGCCTCGGCGCCGGCTGCCGCCGGGCGCTGGTCGTCGCGGGCCTTGGAGGCGGCATTGCGGGGCGGCGACGGGGTCGGCGTGGTGACGGTGCTGACCGCCGGCGCCGGATCGGCGGCGCATGACGGCGGCAGGGTGTCGCGTCTTGCCGGCGCTTGTCACGCCTACCCGGCGAGCGCCGCGAGCCTGCGTGCCGACTGCCTGCTGTCGGCGCTGGAGTCCGACTGGCAGCGCGGCTCGATCGCGGCGGCGGCGCGGATCTACGAGCATTACCGGCGATCGCGGTCGCAAAACCCGATCCTGGCGGTCCGCGCCGGTGTGGTCGCCCTGCCGCTGCTGGCGGCGCTCGGCGAGCTCGGCGAAGCCGCCGACCTGGCGGAGGAGGCGGCGGTCGCCGCGGCCGCCCTCGGACAAACGGATCTCGAGGCCAGCTTCCTGGTTCGCCTGTCGACGGCCCGGCGGCTGCGGGGCGACGATTACGGCGCCTTCGAGGCCGCCGATCGCGCCGCCGCCCGCTCGACACCGCCGGCCGGAGGGTCCGATCTGCGCCGGCCGCAGGATGAGCGTCGGGGCATCCACCTCCGGTCCCTCCTGGAGGGCGCCGAGGCGCTGCTGGCGATTGGCGATGAAGCCGCCGCGACCGACCGGCTCGACGCCGCCGATCGGGAGGCCTTCGGCGTCGCCTACGCCGCCGACGTTCCCTCGATCCGCCGCTTGCGGCTGACGCTCGAGGTCGCGCGGAGCGCCGGCGTCCCGCGCCCCGCGGTCGATGCGGCGCCCGCTTACGCCGGCGGTGGCGACGCCGCTCGGTTTGCCGGCCGGGAAATCGGGCGCCGGGAATCGCCGCCGCAGGGCACGGCCACTGCCGTGGAGATCGTCCGCGAAGCCGTCGACGCGCGGCTCCTGTCGTTGGAAGGATCGCCGCAAGCCTCGCTGGTCCGCTACCTGCGAGCGCTGGAGTCTCTCGATGCGTTCCGGTCGGGCCTCCTGGACCCGCTCACGAGGATGGGCATGCGCGATGCCTTCCAGGACCTTTCGCGCCGGGCGATGGCGGTCGCCTTCGAGGCCGAGCGGCCCGACCTCGGAATCGAGATCCTGGAGCGCCTGCGCGAGTGGAGCGCAGGGGAGCCGGCGCCGATCGGCGATTGGATCGCCGAGCTGCCGGCTGACGTCGCCGTCGTCGCCTATTCCGTCGGCTCCGCCTGGAAGTTCACCGACTCGGGGCTGGGAGACGCCCGCGCCACCGTGTTGCGGTCGAGCGGCACGACGACCGTCCTCCTGCCGATCTCCGCCAGCCTCCTGCGCGACCGCACGCTCCTGTACGAGAGCTCGGTGTTGGCAGCCAATCTCGACGTCGCCAGGTTGGTGGGCGAGCAGCTCCAGGAGGCCCTCATCGCGCCGTTGCTCCGGGAAGGCGCGCTGGCCGGCGCCAGCGCGCTGTACATCGTGCCCGACGGCGCTCTCCACCTGCTTTCGTTCGCGTCGCTGCCCGCCGGGCGGGAGGGGGAGCTGCTCGCGGATCGGTTCGCCGTGGCCCAGGCGCCTTCCCTCGAGCTGCTGGGCCGATCCTTGCGCCGGCGACCGTCGGCGGGTCCGGTGATCGCCGTCGGCTCCGGTGGCGGCGCCGACCAGATCGCCGAGCTCGACAGCGTCCTCGGCGGCCAGATGCAGGTCTCCGCGGCTCGCGTCAATCCTCGGGCCGAGGTCCTCCTGCGCGGCCCCCGGGCCACGGAAACGCACTGGCGGCGGCTGGCGGCGCGGGCGTCGGTGATCCATTTCGGCGGTCATGCTTTGCTGCGGCCCGGCGACGGGAGCGGCGCCGGACTGCGCTTGCGCGGCGACGCCTTAACGGACGGCACCGTCACGGTCGCCGAGATCCTCGCCACCGAGCTGCCGGGGTCGACCGTGGTCCTGCTGGCCTGCGACACGGCGGCCCGGCCTTCGCGGACCGATGCCGCCGGATATCAGGGGCTGACGCCAAGCATCGCCGAGGCGTTTCTGATCGCCGGCGCCCGCGCCGTCGTCGGCACCTTGTGGCCGATCACCGAGCGCGATGCTCGCCTGCTGGCGGCGGCGTTCTACCGCGCCGGGGGACCGGCCCGGGGGCTCGCCGCCCTCGACGAGGCGCGCCGCATCCTGCGCCAGCGCTGGCCGGACAACCCGCGTCTTTGGGCCGGAGTCGTCTGGCTGGGCGCCGCCGGGGCGCCGCCGGCGGCGGCGCCGGCGAGCCCGCCGGCGCCGCTGGGACCCGATGCGTCCCGCTGACCTGGCCGGGCTAGTTGCGGACGGCCGTCAGCAAGACCACCAGGGCGTCGTCGCCGCCGTCCAGCTTCGACGTGCCGACCACGTAGGTTTCGCCGGGCTCGATCGAGAACGTCGTCTGCAGGACTTGGCCCCCGGGCCTCCCCAGGTGGAAGCCGTCGACGAGAATCGGCTCGCTGGCGTCGGGGGAGCTGCGGAACTCGATCCTGGCGGTGAACTCCATCTCGCCGGGCAGCGTCGTTTGCGCGAACCTCGACGTGCGTATCCAGCCGGCGGCGAGCTCGCGATAGCTGGTATACGGGAGGAACTCGCGGATGTCATCGAGCGCGGCGCTCACGCCGATGGGCAGCTCGGCGGTGGCGTTGCCGATTCGCGACGCGGCCAGCACGACGATGTGGAACGAGCGCGTCACCGGGACGCGGTCGAGCTCGGCCAGCAGCGCGGCGATTCGCTGTTGCGGCTCGGCGCCGGCGGTGACGGCGAGCGTTCGCTCCTCCTCCAGGGGCACGACGTGGCAAGTCGGCCGCTGTTCGTCGGCGCGCTGCCGAAAGGTGAACTCCATGCAGAACGAGGTGGCAAGCCTCTCGGCGCTTGCGAGGCTGACGTTGGTTACCGCATACAGCCGGGTGGGAGTCTCGCCCTGCCGGGCGGCGGCCGCGGCTCCGGCGAGCGTGGGTGCGGCGAGCGCCACCATGGCCGCGCTCGTTGCCGCGATCATGCCGAGGGTGCGGAACGGTCGTGTACGCATGCGCTTCACTCCTGCCGCGCCGGGGGCGCGGCGGTGGGGGATACGTATTCGGGATCGAGGGTCCAGATGATGCGGGTGCCGCGTGGCGTGGTGAACTGCAGGGTGCGGGCCTTGCGGTCGGTAGACGGCGTTTCGGTGGCCGTGAGATCGCCGGCCCCGGCGGGTGGCAGGACCGTCGTTTCCGGGAGCACCGCATCGGATGGGTCGGCGGATGGCTGGCGCGCCGGGCCCGACGTTCTCGCGCCGGGTACCTCGGTGATGGCGTCGGGCACCGGGTCAGACGATCGCGCCTGCTGTCCGGTGGGGCTTGGAACCACGGGTGCCAGAACAGTGGGTCCGAGCAGCCAGAGCGCCAGCGCTGCGGCGCCGACGGCCGCCGCCACCGGCAGCGCGGCTCGCAGCCGCGGCTTCCCCAGGCCCCATCGCTTCGCGCTTGCCGGGGCATCGGCGGCGGCGATCAAGGCGCGTCGCATCGCCGCCAGCTCGGCCGGCGCGATGACGGCCTCGTCGGCGGCGGGGTCGGCGTCGCGCAGGCGGCTGGCGAGCTGGTCGTCGTCGCCGCGAAGTTGATCGGATGCGGCGCGCTGGTCGCGCCGCGGATTCGGTTGGTCGTGTCTGTCGTTCATCGTTCGTTCTCTCGGGGAGTCAGTTGGCGGAGCAGGCGGCCGCGGCCGGAGGCGAGATGCCAGCGCACCGTGACCTCGGTGATTCCCAGCCGCGTCGCGATGCTCCTCTTGTCGAGACCTTCGATCTCATGCATGACGATCACCGCGCGGGTGCGGGGCCGCAGCGTGGCGAGCGCCGCCCGGATCGTTTCGCGAGCCTGCTGTGCCGCCTCCGGATCGGCGGGGGCGTCGACGCTCCAAGCTGGCGCCGGGCCCGCCTGGCGCCGCACCTTCAAGCGCCGCCACCGATCGCGGCACAGGTTCACCAAGACGCGCACCAGCCAGGCCTCGGCGGCGGCCTCTCCGGCAGGTATCGACCGCGGCCGGCGCGCTGCCCTCAGGAACGTCTCCTGAAGCAGGTCGCGAGCCTCATCCGGGTCGCGCGACATCCGCAGGGCCAGCCGGTAGAGCCGCGCCTGGTGCAGGTCGAACAGCTCCCCGAGCCGGTCGGCGGCGTGGGCCTGCAGCGGAGCATCGCGCGCGGGTGAGTCGATGGTTACCGAGGGGTTGATCGTGGCCGTCCTGTTCACACCCTTACCTACGCGCGAGCCCCCGGATATGTTGGGAGGTAGGGGAAAAAAGCCTCGTCAGCGGCACAGCAGCCGATAGTGACGTTCTTACCGTAGCGCACCGGGCCCGAAGGGAGCTCGATAGCCCTGCGGGGGCCGAGAGGCGCTCAATGGCCGCCGGGTTGACAAGCGAACGATAGCCCGACCGGGGTCGAGGGTGATCGGCGCGCGGGAAGCCGGAGGGGGCAGCGTCCCTTTGTAGCGACCGATGCGAAGGAAGCCCGGAAGGGCAGCGTTCTTTTCCAAGGAGCGACCGATGCGAACGAAGCAGGGGAGGGCAGCGTACTTTTCTGAGGAGCGATCGATGCGTGGGAAATTGGGGAGGGCCGCGTTCGTTTCCGTCGCGCCGCTTTGCTTGCTGGGGGCGTTCCTCGTCCCGGGTAGCGCCGCCATCGTCACCGCGACCGTCGGCAGCGCGGCGGACGGAGCGGAGCTCGAGCGCGCGCAGGCCGAGGAGGTCCGCTGGCGCGGGGTGATCGCCGGCGCGCTGGAGTTCGTGGTCACGTTCTCGCCGGTCGAGGGCGGCGGCTACACGGCCCGCCTCGACATCCCCGCCCAGGGCCTTTCCGGGGGCGCGTTGACCGACGTCGTCTACACCGCCACGGAGATCGCCTTCACGCTGCCGATCGCGCCGCCCAGCGGGGCCGTCTGGCGGGCGAGCCGCGAGGCCGGAGCCACCCGCGCCGCCGGCGAGCTGGAGCAGGGAAGCAGCCGGGTGCCGTTCACCATGGAGATGCTCGCCGAGGGAGAGGAGGCGGGCCCGGCCCGGCCGCAGACGCCGGAGCCGCCGTTTCCCTACGGCGAGCGCGAGGTCCGCTATACGAACGCCGCCGACGGGACCGTGCTTGCCGGGACGCTCACGATTCCCGCCGGCGCCGGGCCGTTTCCCACCGCGCTGCTGATCAGCGGCTCGGGCCCGCAGAACCGCGACGGCGAGCTGCTCGGGCACAAGCCGTTCCTGGTCCTCGCCGACCACCTGGCGCGCCACGGCGTCGCCGCGCTGCGGCTCGACGATCGCGGCGTCGGCGGATCGAGCGGCGACATCGCCACGGCGACCAGCGCCGACTTCGCCGGCGACGTCCTTGCCGGCGTCGAGCTCCTCGCCGGCCAGCCCGAGGTGGACTCCACGAGCATCGGGCTGATCGGCCACAGCGAGGGCGGCATCGTCGCGGCGCTGGCCGCGGCCCGCTCCGACGAGGTCGACTGGATCGTCCTGATGGCGGCTCCGGGGTTGCCGGGCAGCGAGCTGATGGTCATGCAGCTGGCCGCCGTGCAGCGCTCGATCGGTCGGCCCGAGGCGAACATCGAGCGCCAGATCGAGGTGCAACGACGGCTGCTGGCGCTGGCTGCCGCCGGCGCCGATCGCGAGGCGCTGCGCGAGGCGGTCGCCGAGCTCACCGCGATCCAGGTCGCCGCGATGCCCGCCGCCCAGCGCCCGGACCAGGAAGAGCTGGCGCCGGCCATCGAGGCCCAGGCCGAGCAGCTGATGACGCCGTGGTGGCGCTTCTTTCTCGGCCACGACCCGAGGCAGTCCCTGCGCGAGGTCGCCTGTCCGGTGCTGGCGCTCAACGGCTCGCTCGACACCCAGGTCCCCTCCGATTCCAACCTCGCGGCGATTGAGGCGGCGCTGAGGGCCGGCGGCAACGACGAGCTCGTCGTCGAGGAGCTCGCCGGCCTCAACCACCTCTTGCAGAGGGCAACCACCGGCGGCCCGGAGGAGTACGCGCAAATCGAGGAGACCCTCGCGCCGGCGGCGCTCGAGCGGATCACCGCCTGGATTCTCGCCAGATAGGGCGGCCGGTGCTCGAGCCGCGATGGTCATGACGTTGGCCTTCTCGCTGGGGGACTCTCCCCAGAATAGGACGGTCCTGCGCAAGAGCGGCGCCGGTGTCGAGCGCCACAAACCCGCCCGCCTCCGAGCGGTCCGGCGGCTGGCTGGTCGCCCCCGATCGCTCGACGGAGCACCCGGTCATCCGGCACTTCGGGGCGCTTGACCCGGGCGCATTTTTCATTGAGAATCATTAAGAATGTATTGAATATTAGTGTCACCGCGAAGGCGCGGCGATTGCCACGAAACGGCAGCGGGCACGCTGGAAGGCGGGCCCCGCGCAGGGGAGCAAGGCCAGGAAATGGAACCATCGCGAACGCTGGAGCGGCCGGAGCACATCAAGGCGCTGGCGCATCCGCTGCGCCAGCAGATCCTCGAGCTGATGATCGAAGCTCCGATCACCACGAAGCAGGTCGCCGACCGGCTGGGCGAGAAGCCCACCAAGCTCTATCACCACGTCGAGACCCTCGAGCAGGCCGGCCTGATCAAGCTGGTCAAGACCAAGCGCAAGCGGGGAACCGTCGAGAAGTACTACGAGGCCGTCGCCGAGCGCTTCGTGATGAACCGCCAGGCGGTCGAGGTGCGCTCGCCCGCCGACAGCGAGCAGGGCAAGCTCGAGACCATCATCGCCAGCTCGCTGGACGAGACGCTGCAGGAGATCCGCGAGGCGATGACAAGCGGTCTCGTGCGCGCCGACGAGAACGCCGGCGAGTCGGTCTTCATCCGCTCGCATCTGCGAATGAACGCCCTGCAGATGTCGATTCTCGTCGAGCGGTTGCAGGAATGGATCCGCGACTGCCAGCGCGAGCACGACCTCGCCGGGGACATGGAGTACGGGTTGACGGTGGCGTTCTACCCGACGAAGATCCGACATTGAAGTCGAAGGTTCCCAGGAGGCAACCCGTGAGAAAGCTCCAGCACTCCCTGTCGTATGCCCTGATCGCGGTCGCGATCGCCATGACCTCGATCGGGGCGCCGCCGGCGGCGAGCGCGCCGCTCGAAACGCCGATCCTGCCCAGCCGAACGGCCGCGGACGGATCGCTCTCCGGAATCACCGTCTCCGCGGTGCACGGCGGCCACGCGCACTACGCGCTGGCGGCGGCGCCGCAACAGAACGGCGACGTGCCCGTGGACCCGCTCTTCTTCTCGGGCATCTCGTACCGGCCCACCGGCTTCAACCGCGGCGGCCGCGCCACCGCGGTCGCCGGCATTCCCGGCGAGCCCTTCACCTACTTCGGCGGCTACACCGGCGGCGGCGTCTGGAAGACCACCGACGCCGGCATGTCGTGGGAGAACATCTCGGACGGCTACTTCAATGTCGGGTCGATCGGCGACATCAAGGTGGCGCCCTCGGACCCGAACGTGATCTGGGTGGGCACCGGCTCCGGCTGCCCGCGCGGCAACATATCGACCGGCGACGGCATCTACCGGTCGACCGATGGCGGCAAGACCTGGGCGCACGTCTGGAGCCCGGGCTTCGTGCAGGTCCCCGAGATGCAGGTCGATCCCGCCGACCCCGACCATCTGTATGCCGCGGTCCTCGGCGACATCTTCGGTCCCGGCGACGTCCGCGGCATCTACGAGACCAAGGACGGCGGCCGCAGCTGGGAGCGGGTCCTGTTCATCTCCGAGCAGACCGGCTTCAACGACATCGAGATGGACCCCTCCAACCCGCGCATCCTCTATGCCGGGGCCTGGACCGTTTACCGCAAGCCCTGGACCATCCACAGCGGCAGCGAGGAGGGCGGCATCTGGCGGAGCAAGGACGCCGGCGCCACCTGGGAGAAGCTGGAAGCCGGCCTGCCCGGCGGCATGGTCGGCAAGATCGACGTCACGGTCTCGCCGCCCAACCCGGAGCGCGTATGGGCATTGATCGAGGCCCCCGGCGATCGCGGCGGCGTGTATCGCTCCGACAACGGCGGCGACTCCTGGACGCGGGTCAACGGCCAGCGAGTCCTGCTGCAGCGGGCCTGGTACTACATCCACATCTATGCCGATCCGGTCGACCCGGAGACGGTCTACGCGCTCAATGTCAGCGCCTACCGGTCGAGCGACGGCGGCCGCACCTTCGATTTCCAGCTGCGCCCGTCGCACGGCGACAACCACGACCTCTGGATCAGCCCCGACAACCCGAAGCTGCTTGTCAACGGCAACGACGGCGGCGTGAACGTTTCCTTGAACGGAGGCGTCACGTTCTCCGAGCAGATGAACCAGCCGACCGCCGAGTTCTACCGGGTGACCACCGACAACGGCAATCCCTACCGGATCTACGGCGCCCAGCAGGACAACAGCACCGCGGCGGTGCAGGCGGCGTTCGGCGGCGGCTTCGGGGGCGGCGGCGGCTTCTACTCGGTCGGCGGCGGGGAGAGCGGCCACATCGCGGTCGACCCCCGCGACCCCAACGTGATCTGGGCCGGCAGCTACGGCGGCACGATCACCCGCATGGACCGCAACACCGGCGTCACCCGCAACGTCCGCTCGTACACCGACTCGCAGACCGGCCAGCAGGCGGCCGACATGAAGTACCGTTTCCAGTGGAACGCGCCGATCCGCATCTCGCCGCACGATCCCGACACCGTCTATCACACCTCGCAGTACGTGCACCGCACCCGCGACGCCGGCATCAACTGGGAGGTGATCAGCCCCGACCTGACCACCAACAACCCGGCCTGGCAGGGCTACTCCGGCGGCGAGGGGATCACCCGCGACAACACCGGCACCGAGGTCTACACGACCGTGTTCGCCTTCGAGGAGTCGCCGCTGACCGCCGGCCTGCTGTGGGCCGGCAGCGACGACGGCCTCATCCACATCTCGCGGGACAACGGCGTCACCTGGGAGAACATCACGCCGGCCAGCATGCCTGAGGGCGGCACGGTCAACGCCATCGACATGTCGGCCCACGATCCCGGCCGCGCCCACGTCGCCGTCTACAAGTACCGGGAGCAGGACTACCGCCCGTACATCTTCCAGACCAACGACTACGGGCAGAGCTGGCAGCTGCTCACCGACGGCAACGGCATCCCCGAGGACCATTACGTGCGCGTCGTGCGCGAGGACCCGCACCGCCGCGGCCTGCTGTTCGCCGGCACCGAGTTCGGCATGTACGTGTCGTTCGACGACGGCGCGCGCTGGCAGTCGTTCCAGCTCAACCTGCCGATCACCCCGGTCACCGACATGACGATCAAGAACCACGACTTGATCGTCGCTACACAGGGTCGCGCCTTCTGGGTGATCGACAACTACTCGCCGCTGTCGCAGCTCACCGAGGAGATGATGAGCGCGCCGGCGCACCTGTTCGCGCCGCTGCGCGCCTACCGCAGCGGCGGCTCCGGGCCGCAGATCGACTTCTTCATCGCCGAGGGGACCGGCGGCGAGGCGACGCTGGAGATCATCGATCCCAACGGCGGAGTGGTCAGCTCGCGCAGCGGTCGGGTGGCGGCCGGCGGCGGCGGTGGTCGCGGCGGCGCCGGCCGGGGTGGTCGGGGTGGTCGGGGCGGCCGGGGCGGCTTCGGCGGCGGTGGTGGCGGCGGCGGGTTGACCGCCCGGGTCGGCATGAACCGCACCTCCTGGAACGGCGACCTGCCGTCGATCTACTCGGTCCCTCAGGGCATCGTCCAGTGGGGCGGTGGCCGGGGCGGCGGCCCGGCGGCGGTGCCCGGCACCTACACGGTGCGGCTCACCGTCGGCGACTGGAGCCAGGAGCAGACGCTGCAGTACCTGCCCGACGCGCGGCTCGAGGCCACCCAGGCCGATTACGAGGAGCAGCTGCGCTTCGCCGGCGAGGTCGGCGCCGAGGCCAAGCGGCTGTACGACGAGCTCGCGCAGCTGCGCTCGGTCAAGGAGCAGGCCGAGAGCATCGGCGAGCGGCTGGCCGAGGCGGGCCACGGCAACGAGGCCTTGCAGGCGGCGCGCGCCATGAACAGCCGGCTGGAGGCGGTCGAGGGCGAGCTGACCCAGCTCGAGGGCGAGGCCGGCCAGGATGCCCTGAACTTCCCCGGCCGGCTCGACAACCAGCTCAACGCCCTCTATAGCAACGTCTCGGGAGGCAGCCCGCCGGTTCTCGGCGGCGCCTACGAGCGCTGGGAGGACCTCCAAGGGCAGTTGCAGCCGTTCGTCGACCGGATCCACGCGATCTATGCGTCCGACCTGGCGGCATTCAATCAGATGGTGAGCGAGCACGGGATGCGGGTGCTGATGCGCCGCGAGCAGTAACCCCACGGCAGCCCGCGGCGCGCCGACATGCGATCGACTTGACGCGCTAGCCGAAGCCCTGTGGCGTTATGATGGGCCTATGGGAGCCGCGCCGTGAAGTGGGCCTGGAGAGTCGGATCGATCGTCGGCATCCCGATCTACATCCACTCGACCTTCGTGCTGATCATCCTGTGGGTGGCGTGGGCCCACGCCTCGCAGGGGGCCGGGCTGGCGGCGACGCTCTCCGGCATCGTCTTCATCCTGGCGCTGTTCGGCTGCGTCGTCCTCCACGAGCTCGGCCACGCGCTGACCGCGCGCCGCTACGGCATCGGCACCCGCGACATCACGCTGCTGCCGATCGGCGGCCTCGCCCGCCTCGAAAGGATGCCCGACGATCCGCGCCAGGAGTTCTGGGTGGCGCTGGCGGGCCCGGCGGTCAACGTCGTGATCGCCGCCGGCCTCTACGGCGTACTGGTCCTGCAGGGTCGGTCCGAGCCGGACTTCCAGCTCACCATCACCGGCGGCCCGTTCATCGAGCGGATCATGGTGGTCAACGTCATCCTGGTGGCCTTCAACATGCTGCCGGCGTTCCCGATGGACGGCGGCCGGGTGCTGCGCGCCATCCTGGCGATGCGCATGGAGTACTCGCGGGCCACCCAGGTCGCCGCCACCGTCGGGCAGGGGATGGCGCTGCTGTTCGCCCTGTTCGGGCTGCTCTACAACCCGTTCCTGGTTTTCATCGCCCTGTTCGTCTGGATCGGGGCGACCCAGGAGTCCGGGATGGTGCAGGTGCGCTCCGCGCTCAGCGGCATCCCGGTGGCGCGGGCGATGATCACCGAGTTCCACTCCATCGGCCCGGAAGAGCCGTTGCAGAACGCGGTGGCGTTGACGTTGAGCACCGCGCAGAGGGACTTTCCGGTGATCGAGCACGGCGAGGTCGTCGGCGTGCTGACGCAGCGGGAGCTGTTCCGGGCCCTCGCCGAGGACGGTCAACTGGCGGCGGTCTCCGAGGTCATGAACCGCGACTTCGAGACCGCCGACTCCTTCGAGATGCTCGAGCCCGTGCTCCAGCGCCTGCAGACGTGCGACTGCGCGATGATGCCGGTCGTGCGCGGCGGCCGCCTGGTCGGCATCATCACCGCCGACAACATCGGCGAGTTCCTGTCGATCCAGTCGGCGGTCGACGGCCGGGCCGGATCCGCTGCATCTCGATAATCACGCGGCTCGCACCGCCTTGGAGACCCACGGGGATTCGACCCCGCACGGGGCGCTGTCTTTGCGGCGGGCTTGTTGACGCGGGGAGCACCACGGGGCGTCCCGATGTCCCCGGCAGGTGCCCGCTAGCGAACAGTCAAGCACAGTAGAAGCCGCCGCTGCCATCGTACGCTCACGCGCCCCGCCGGCCGTGTCGAACGCCGGTTCGCGGCCTGGCTGATGGCGACTTCTCTTCTCCCTTGACGGCCGGCTCCAGCCTCGCCTAGCATTCGCCGCGGTCACCGCAAGGACGCGTCTGGCATCCATCTTCGCGCAAGGGAGGCACGTCATGAAGGGAAGCGTTGCAGTCCGAGGCCGGTCTGGTTTCACCCTCATCGAGCTGCTGGTGGTGATCGCGATCATCGCGATCCTGATCGGGTTGCTTCTCCCCGCTGTCCAGAAGGTACGGGAGGCGGCCGCCAGGATGGAGCAGAGTCCGCAGCTGTCGGAGCTCGCCCAGAAGGTCCGTGACTTCAGCGACGGCGCTTCGAGGGCCTCACGTAGCTACTTCTTCGACCTCGGGATGGACGCGGCCGGCTTGAAGCCGCCGGACGATGGCCTCAGCCTGAATTTCAACTCCTTGATGTTTTTCTGCGACGCCGACAAGACCCTGATGGCCCTTCAGGACGAGATCCGCGGGCGCCTCGGCTCGCGGAACCTCCCGGCCGTGCAAAAAGTGTTGCTGAGCGACGCCCAGATCGCCATGGACGAATTCGAGGACGCGCACGACGCTCTGCAAAAGGTGCTTGTGGCCGTGGGGCTGTGCCTTCCAGTCCTCCGGTGAGCGCCGGGCGCCTTTCCCATCCTTGACTCGGCCACTTCCGGCGCGAGAGTGGGCCTCTGAACCGACGCCGGAGGCGTTCGGCACAGCGCCTTGGCGGCCGAGCAGGGGCCCGCCTCACCTCCGCTGGGCTTGCTAGCAGTCCGACATGCCCCTCGTGGGGCACCCGAGTGGATGAAAACGGGGCATTTTCAGGACAGGCCTGGGCAACCCGTCGATGTTCCTCCTCTACGCGATCACGCTCTTTCTGAGCGCCGGGCTGCTGTTCCTGGTGCAGCCCCTGTTCGCGAAGATGGTGCTCCCGTTGCTGGGCGGGACGCCCGCGGTGTGGACCACGTGCATGGTGTTCTTCCAAGGGGCGCTCGTGGCGGGCTACGCGTACGCCCATCTCTCGACGAGGCTCCTGGGCGTCAGAAGGCAGGCCTTGCTGCATGCGGCGGTGATGCTCGTGCCGCTGGTCGTGCTGCCCCTGGCGGTGCCGGAGGGATGGAGATCTCCGACGCAAGGGAACCCGATCGGCTGGATGCTGGGGCTTCTGGCCGCGGCGATCGGCTTGCCCTTTTTCGTGGTCGCCAGCACCACCCCGCTGCTGCAAAAGTGGTTCACCGCCACGGGCCATCCCGCCGCCCGCGATCCCTACCATCTGTACGCCGTGAGCAACTGCGGCAGCATGCTGGCGCTGCTCGCCTACCCGGTGGTGTTCGAACCGATGCTGCGGCTGGCGGAGCAGCGGTGGCTCTGGTCGGGGGGATATACGCTCTTGGCCGTGCTCATCTGGGGGTGCGCGATCGCGCTGAGGAAGTCGCCCTCGACCGGCAGCGAGTCGCCCATCGAGCCGGGAGCCCGCAGCGAGGCGGGTCAGTCGGCGGTCCATCGTCGCGAGCGAGCCGTCTCATGGGGACGCCGGCTGCGGTGGACGGCGCTGACCGCGGTGCCGTCGAGCCTGATGCTGGGGCTGACGACGTACATCACCACCGACATCGCGGTGGTCCCGTTGCTGTGGGTGATTCCCCTGGCCCTCTATCTGATGACGTTCATCCTGGTGTTCGCCAGGCGGAAGGTGGTGTCCCACCGGTGGATGCTGCGGCTGCTGCCCATCGCCGCCGTGGTGATGCTGCTGGTGCTGCGGAGCCGCGCGACGGAGCCGGCGTGGCTGGTTCTCTGCCTACACCTGGCGGTGTTCTTCATCGCGGCGATGGGTTGCCACGGCCAGCTGGCACGCGACCGGCCGGACACCCGCCACCTCACCGAGTACTACATGCTCCTGAGTATCGGCGGCATGCTGGGCGGCGTGTTCAACGCCCTCGTGGCACCCGTGCTCTTCACCAGCATCGCAGAATACCCCGTCGCGCTGATCGCGGCCTGCATGCTCGTGCCTTCGTATCAGGCCTATTTCGAAGCGGATCCCGGCGCCGGCTCGAAGCGGATGGGTCCGCGGGTGCGCGCGTTCTTTGCGCCGTTGGTGCCGCGGCCGGTTGCCGATCACTGGGCCCGCATCGCCGACATCCTGTACCCGTTGCTGTTGGCGGTAGCGATGATCGCGGTCGTGTTGCGCACCAACGGGATGGTCTTTTCGGATTACCGGATGCGATTGATCTTGACGGCGGCGTTGCCGGCGGTGCTTTGCTTCACGCTCTCGGCGCGGCCGGTGCGGTTCGGGCTCGCCGTGGGCGCGGTCTTGTTCGCCGGCAATTTCGACATCACGACGCGGGGCAACGTGATGGAGGCGCACCGCAGCTTCTTCGGCGTGCATCGGATCACGCGCGACACGCGGGCCCTCAGCGACGCGCCGGCTGACCGCCTCGTCAACCGGCTGTTTCACGGCACGACGCTGCACGGCATGCAATTCGTCGATGAGTGGCAGAGACCCGATCGGGCCGACCAGCCGCTGACCTACTACCACCGCAACGGGCCGATCGGGCAGGTCTTCAGGGCGTTCCGGCAGGATGATCCCGAGCGGCTGAGCCGCGTCGGCATCGTTGGCCTGGGGGCGGGGGGGTTGCTGGCGTACGGCCAGCCCGGCGATCGCTTCAGCGTCTTCGAGCTCGATGAAATGGTGGAGGCGATGGCAACGAACGGCCGCTTCTTCACGTTCCATCGGAGCGCGCTACAGCGCAATGTGGACGTCGACATCAGGCTTGGCGATGCGCGGCTCGAGCTGGCTGGAATCGCTGATGGGACGTTCGACCTGCTGATCCTGGACGCCTTCAGCAGCGATTCGATCCCCGTACACCTGCTCACGAGAGAAGCACTGGAGATGTACGCAAGAAAGATCGATGCGCGGGGGCTGCTGGCGTTCCATGTCTCGAACCGATACGTCCGCCTCGAACCGGTCATGGCGGCGCTTGCCGAGGCGCTTCACCTGGCATGCGCAGTGCAAAACGACAGCGTCTCGGCCGGCGCGAGGCTGCGGGAGCACTACTATTCGTCCCACTGGGTGGTGATGGCGAAGAGCCTGGAGGACTTGCGGCCTCTGGGGCTGGAGAGGCCCGGGTCAAAGTGGCGTCCGGCGGTGCGCGAGGCGGACTTTCCGGTGTGGACGGACGACTTCTCGAACATCCTCAGCGTCTTCGACTGGGGCTTCCAAGGGCCGGATCGCGAACGCTGAGTCGGCGGCGGGCGGCGAGCCGCGCCCAAGACGGCGGCGAACGCGGCGGCGCAGCGTCGGCAGGGTCCGCAGACGACGGGATCCATGGCGTTGGCCCCGTCGTCCGCTCACGCAGCCGTCGTCGATTCATGGGTTGCCGGTCAAGGCTCGCCGGGCCCGCCCTCATCGTGGCGCCCGGCCGGTACCCCGATGATCTTGTCGTCGAAGTGGGCGGCGAGCGCGCGCCCGTAGCGGAGCGTCAGCTCGGGCATCACGGTCTCGCCGGGTGCCGGCGGCTCGAGGTTGAAGACCGCGCGCAGGAACTCGAGCTGCTGCTGGATCTCCCAGATCTCCTCGTGTCGATGCGGGGGGTAGATGCGGGCCGGATCGCCGACCGCCACCCATCCGATCGGGACCGTGGCGTCGGGCGGCAGCGTCGTGCGCAGGTGCACGACGCCGTTGATGCGCACCTCGGAGCGGGCGCCGATGCGAGCGCCGTTGAAGACCGTCGCCCCGGTGGCGAGAAACACGTTGTCCTCGACGTCGCAGCCGGTCAAATAGGCCCGCGGGCCGACCAGCACGTTGTCGCCGAGCCGGGCAGGGTGGCGCCGCGTCGCTCGCAGGACGGCGTTCTCCATGACGATGCACTGCGCGCCGATCTCCAGGGCGCCGCCCTCGGCGGTCAGCACGGCGCCGAACAGGATGCGGCTGCGCGCCCCGACCCGGACGTTGCCGCTGAGCACGGCGGTAGGAGCGACGTAGGCACTGGGGTCGACGGTCGGGCGCTCGCCCAGGTGCTCGATCAACATCCGCTGGCTCCGATCGTTGGCAAGGTCGGCTGCGTTGGCCCCAGACGAAGGATCTATTCTGCCTACCCTTTATGCTGATGCGTGCCGGGGAGCGGCGTCGGCGCGGCGGATCTTACTACGGGGCTCGCCCGTCCCCACCGGCCGGCTTGGCGCCGTGCCTCGTTCTGCCGCTCCAGCGGGCTGCTTGACACCGTCA
>DASWHK010000152.1:0-6776 GCA_036398215.1 Acidobacteriota bacterium
TGAGCGGCCAGCGCCTCCCGGCCGTCGCGCTCGTAGGCATCGATCGCCGCCTGACCGTTGATCGCCAGCCCCTGGGCCACCAGCGGCCGCCAGCGCGACTCCGCTTCGCCGGTCTGGGTAGTGACGGTCGAGACGACGAAGGCCGTGCCGACCAGCGCCATCGCCAGCCAGAACCAGATGAAGATCTTGAAGTAGAGGTTGCGCATCGGCGCAGGGCCCTAGCCGCCGGTCACGCCGCCGGTCTCGCCGGCGTCGCCGCCGTCGGTCTCGTCGGAGCGCGGCAATGAGTACAGGTACCCGACCTGGCGGATGGAGCGGATGCGCTCCATCCCGCCGACCCGATGGCCGAGCTTCTTGCGCAGGTTGCTGACGTGGACGTCGATGCTGCGGTCGTAGGGCGAGTACTTGCGCCCGAGGACCTGCTCGACCAGGCTCTCGCGCGACATCACCCGGCCGGCATGGCGGAGGAGCACCTCGAGGACGTCGAACTCCATCGCCGTCAGGCGCACCGGCAGGCCGTCGCGGGTAACCGTGCGCGAGCCGGTGTCGAGCTCGACGTCGCCGACGGCGATCTTTTCGCAAGGGGGATCGGCGCCGGCATCGGCGCGGGCGCGGCTGCGGCGCAGGATGGCGTGGATCCTGGCCACCAGCTCGCGCGGGTTGAAGGGCTTCGGTAGGTAGTCGTCGGCGCCGATCTCGAGGCCGACGATGCGGTCGACGTCGTCGCCGCGCGCCGTCAGCATGAGCACCGGCACGTTCGACCTCGAGCGGATGCGGCGCAGCGCCTCGAAGCCGTTGATGCCCGGAAGCATCACGTCGAGGATGACCAGCGAGTAGTCGTTGGCGAGGGCGCGGTCGGCGCCGTGGTCACCGCTGCTCTCCGCCTCGATCGCGAAGCCTTCCGACTCGAGGTACTCGCCGACTAGCTTGCAGAGCTCGACATCGTCGTCGATAACCAGGATCTTGTCGGTCGAGGTCTCGATGTCGCGGACGATTCTCTTGAGCTGATCGCGTTCGCTCACGGCGGCCATCCTTCATCCACCGTAGCACGCAGCCCCCTGAATTCCCCGAGGAAACCGGTTAAGAACTGTTAAGCCGGGCGGCGGCGAGCTTTACAAATATTTACCCGCCGCTGACGGACGCTGAACAGCGTTCGGCGGCATGATTGCGTCTCATGTCAGAGGCGGTCGAGCGGGCCGTCCGCGGCGCAAGTCGGTCGATGCTAATGGGAGCGGCAAAGACCGGCGAATCGCCGCCGGCCGTCCCCGCTCGGGCGCCGGACACGAACGAAGGAAGGGGCGCGTCCGCACCGACGGCGGTGTTGCCGCTGATTTCAAGGGGACGGATCGGGGGGCACCGGCGGGAGTCGGTCCGCGCCCCATTCCTTCGTTCTGCTAGACTTTCACCGGCGTGATCAACGCCGCCACCATCCCCGCCTTCCCCCGGAAACGAAGCGCACCATGAGCGAACAAGGGCTCGCCGAGCCGCAGGAAATGACGACTCCGTCCGCCGAGCCGGCGATCATCGAGTGCAAGAAGCTCGGCAAGACCTACAAGAGCGGCAAGCTCGAGGTGCAGGCCCTCAAGGGAGTCGATCTCGTCGTGCGGCGCAACGAGTTCGTCGCCATCATGGGGCCGTCGGGCTCCGGCAAGTCGACGCTGATGAACCTGCTGGGCTGCCTCGATACGCCGTCGTTCGGCTCCTACCGGCTCAACAGGACCGAGGTCGCGAACCTCGATGACGACGAGCTCGCCGCGGTGCGCAACCGCGAGATCGGCTTCGTGTTCCAGACCTTCAACCTGCTGGCCCGCACCACGGCGCTGCACAACGTCGAGCTGCCGCTGATCTACGCCGGCATGTCGGCGCGCAAGCGCCACGAGAAGGCCATGCAGGCGCTCGAGCGGGTCAGCCTGGGGGATCGCTGGGACCACCGCCCCAGCGAGCTGTCGGGCGGCGAGCGTCAGCGAGTGGCCGTGGCCCGCGCCCTGGTCAACGACCCGGCGATCGTGCTGGCCGACGAGCCCACCGGCAACCTCGACTCGCGGACCTCCTGGGAGATCATGAACCTGTTGGTCGAGCTGCACCGCAGCGGCCAGACGATCATCGTGGTCACCCACGAAGACGACATCGCCCGCTACGCCCACCGCATCGTGCGGGTGCTCGACGGTCACATCGTCTCCGACCAGACCCAGACGCCGGTGATCCCCGAGCCGCCGCCATCGAGGGACGAGGAACGCGAGGCGGCGGCGACAGAGAGCGCGTAGCGTCGCTCGCCACGGCGTCCCCTACCGCACTCCCTCACCTCCCCGGAGAAAACGAGCGTCGCCGATGGGAATCTTCCTGCAAGACGTGAAGTACGCGCTGCGCACCCTGCGCAACAGCCCCAGCCTCACGGCCGCCGCGTTGCTGACGCTGGCGATCGGCATCGGCGCCAACACGGCGATGTTCAGCCTGGTCGACGGCGTCCTGCTGCGCCCTTTCCCCTACTCCGATCCCGAGCGCCTGGTCTTCATCTGGGACAGCAACCCCGGGCAAGGCTGGGACAGGTTCTCCGTTTCGCCGCCGAACTTCATCGACTACCGCGACCAGGCGACGGTGTTCGACTCGATGTCGGCCTACTACTCGACGACCGTCACGCTGACCGGCGTCGACGAGCCGGAGCGCATTCCGGCGGCCCGCGTCGGCCCGGACTACTTCCAGACCTTCGGCATCGCGCCGCAGATCGGCCGCGCCTTCGCGCCCGAGGACAACGAGCCGGGCAACACGGGGGTCGTCATCCTCTCCGATCGACTGTGGGCGCGCCGCTTCGCCTCCGACCCGGCAATCCTCGGCCGGCAGATCACGATCGACGGCTACCCGGCGACGATCGTCGGCGTCTTCACCGAGCGAACCGACGCCCCCGCCGCCGCCGACATGTGGTTGCCTGAGGATCTCAGCGAGGACAACCTCGGCGGCCGCGGCGCCCACTACTTCGCCGTCGTGGCCCGCCTGGCCCCCGGGATCGGTCTCGAGCGGGCCAACGACGACATTCGCCAGATCGCCGAGCGGCTCGCCGCCGAGTATCCGGACAGCAACTTCGGCTGGACGGCGCTGGTCAGCTCGCTGCACGAGGACCGCGTCGGCGGCGCGCGCGGCTCGTTGATGGTGCTGACGGCGGCGGTGGCGCTGGTGCTGCTGATCGCCTGCGCCAACATCGCCAACCTGTTGCTGGCGCGGGCGACACATCGTGATCGGGAGATCGCCCTCCGGGTGGCGCTGGGCGCGGGTCGCGGGCGGATCTTCGCCCAGGTGCTCAGCGAGAGCGTCGTGATGGCGTTGATCGGCGGCGGCCTCGGCATCGCCGTCGCCGCCGGGATCATGGGAGCCGTCACCCGCCTCGCCCCCGGCAGCCTGCCGCGCCTCGACCAGGTGGGCATCGACGGCCGCGTATTGGGGTTCACGCTGATCGTTTCGGCGGCCACGGGCCTGCTGTTCGGGATGGTGCCGGCGGCGCAGAGCGCACGGGCCGACCTCGTCCAGTCCCTCAAGGAGCGCAGCCGCACGGGCCGTCCCGGTAGGAACGGCGTCCGGGGGGCGCTGGTGGTCGCGGAGGTGGCGCTGGCGCTGGTGGTCGTGGCCGGCGCTGGCCTCCTCGCCCGTAGCCTCTGGCAACTGCAGGCGGTCGACCCCGGCTTTTCGATCCACAACCGGGTGACCGCCCGCATCAGCCTTCCCGGGGCTCTGTACCCCGAGCTGGAGCGACGCATCCAGTTCTTCGACCAGCTCACCGAGCGCGTGTCCGGCCTCCCGGGCGTCACCGCCGTCGGCCTTGCGAGCGGCCTGCCCATGGGAGGCTATAACTTCATCATCAGCTTCACGGTCGAGGGGCGACCGGATCCGCCACCCGATCAAGAGCCGAGCGGCCATCTCCGCATCGTGAGCCCCGGCTACTTCGAGGCCATCGGCCTGCCGCTGCTGCAAGGCCGCGACTTCAACGACAGCGACCGGAGGGACTCGGGCCCAGCAGTCGTGATCAGCAAGCGACTCGCCGATCTCCACTTCCCCGAGGGCGATCCCATCGGCCAGCGCCTGCGCATCGGGTATGGCGCCAGCCGCGACGACGACAGGGTCCGCGAGATCGTCGGCATCGTCGGGGACGCACGCCTCGGCGGCCTGTCCGTGGATCCGTTGCCCGCCTACTACCTGACCTACCGGCAACTGCCCGAGAGCGCGATGGACATCGTGGTGAGCGCCGCGGGCGATGCGACGGCGACGATCGCGGCGCTCCGCCGTGAGGTCTCGGCGCTCGACGCCGACATCCCGGTCTACCAGGTGCAGACCCTGGAGGAGCGGGTCCTGGACAGCGCCGCACCGCAGCAGTTCCGGGCCGCGCTGGTGGGCTCGTTCGCGGCGGTGGCGCTGTTGCTGGCCTGCGTCGGCATCTACGGCGTCATGGCCCACTCGGTGGCGCAGCGCACCCGCGAGCTCGGGATCCGCCTGGCTCTGGGGGCCGATCGCGGCACGGTGCTGGGCCTCGTGTTGCGCCGCGGCCTGGCGCTCGCCGGCATGGGGATCGGCCTCGGGCTGGTGATCTCGACCGCCGCCAACCGTTTTCTCGCCAGCCTGCTGTTCGGCGTCGCGCCCACCGACCCACTGACCTACGCGGCCGTCGCCGCTTTGCTGCTGGCGGTCTCCTTGCTCGCCTGCTACCTGCCCGCGCGGCGTGCCACGCGTGTAGATCCCACCGTCGCGATGCGCGCCGAGTAAACACGTTCGGAACCGCAGCCGCGATGGCCGTGGGAAAGGCAGGTGCTGCGGCGGCAGGCCCTGGCCAGCGCCCAACGGCCGGCAAGCAGCCCCGGCGGGCGTGTCCTACACTTCTCCGGTACCGCCACGGAGAACGACCATGCATACGTTCATCGCCCTGCTCGACTTCACCGACCAGGGGATCCACAACATCAAGGACTCGCCGCACCGTGCCGATCACTTCGCGGAGGTCGCCGAGCGCGCCGGGGCGCGCGTCAAGGACGTCTACTGGACGCTCGGCAACCACGACGGCGTGCTGATCATCGAGGCCCCCGACGACGAGACGGCGGCGGCCGTGCTGCTGTCGCTGGGGGCGAGCGGCAACGTCCGCGTCAAGACGCTGCGCGCCTTCGAATGGGCGGACTTCCAGTCGGTCCTCGACCAGCTCTCGTAGGAGGCTCGTGGGTGCCGCCTACCGGCGCCGACGACCACATGCACGAGCTCGACAGCGAAGAGCCACTGACGTACCGGCGCATCGCCGGCTTCTGGACGCCGCTGGCGGGCACCTGGCTGATGATGGCCGTCGAGGGCCCGTTCCTGGCGGCGGTGATCGCCCGTCTGCCGGGGCCGACCGAGAACCTGGCCGCCTTCGGCGTCGCGGTGGCGGTCGCCTTCATCGTCGAATCGCCGGTGATCATGCTGCTGAGCGGCTCGACGGCGCTGGTCAGGGACCGCTCCAGCTACGTGGCCCTGCGGCGCTTCGCGCAGATCCTCAATGCCGCCCTCACCGTGGTCATGCTGTTGCTGCTAGTGCCGCCGGTCTACGAGACCATGACCGGCACCCTCCTGAACCTGCCCCGCGACGTGGCGGAGCTGACCCGCGGGGCGCTGATCCTGCTGCTCCCCTGGCCGGGAGCGATCGGCTACCGGCGCTTCCTGCAGGGGACGCTGGTGCGCCACAACATGACCCGCCGGGTCGCTTACGGGACCGTGGTGCGGCTGACCTTCATGGCCGTCGGCGGGCTGCTGGGCGCCTTCGTTCTGGAGCTGCCCGGCGCCTGGGTCGGCGCCCTCGGTCTGACCGCCGGGGTCGTCGCCGAGGCGCTCGCCAGCCGGGCGATGGCCCGCGGCATCGTCGCCGACCTGCTCGCCGGGCGGCGCGAGCGCGCCGGCTCCGAGATCCTCACCCAGACGGCGATCGCCAGCTTCTACTTTCCCCTCGCCACCATGTCGATCCTGGCGATGGCGCTGCACCCGCTGGTGACGTTCTTTCTGGGCCGCAGCCGGATGGCCATCGAGTCGCTCGCCGTCTGGCCGGTGGTCCTGGGCCTGGCGTTCTTGTTCCGCAGCCTCGGGCTCTCCTACCAGGAGGTGACGATCGCGCTGATGGGCGAGCGCGGCGAGCACTACGAGAAGCTGCGCAACTTCGCCGCCGTCCTCGCCGTCGCGGTCTCCGGCGGCCTGGCGCTGATCGCCTTCACGCCGCTGGCGATGGTCTGGTTCCGCTCGGTGTCCGGCCTACCCGTCGAGCTCGCCGAGCTGGCGCTGCTGCCGATCCGGATCGCGGCGCTGCTGCCGGCGCTCACCGTGCTGATGGCGTTCCAGCGCGCCCTGCTGGTGAGCGCCCGCCTCACCCGTCCCCTGACGGCGGCCACCGTCGTGGAGCTAGGCGCCATCGCCGCGGTTCTGTCGCTGGGCATCTTCGGGCTCGAGCTGATCGGCGTGGTGGCGGCGATCGCCGCGGTGACCATCGGCCGGATCGCCGGCAATGCGTTCCTGGTCGGCCCCTGCGTGGCGGCGGTCGCCCGCCTGCGGCGCGATCGCGCGACGAGCCCGGCGCCGGCGGCGACCTGAGCGCCGGCACGCGATCCTCTCGACGGTCGCGGTGAGCGCCTGCTCCCTATCAGCGACGTCCGCCAGGCCCGTTGTCCCAGTCCTGCACGCTGGAGATGTTCGGCATCCCCCAGCTCTCGCCGCTCCAACCGCCGAAGCCCTCCATGCGGAACGCCCAGAAGCCGGTCGTCATGTCGCTGCTGACGATCAGGCCGTCG
>DASWHK010000153.1:0-1901 GCA_036398215.1 Acidobacteriota bacterium
CTGCCGTGGAAGCTCCGATCGCCGCGTTGATCGCCTCGACGGTCGTATCGACGCGGAACTGCATCAGCTTCTTGCCGATCTCGATCGCCTGCTCCTTGTCGGCGATGCTCAGGCCGTTGATCGACGCCTGGCCGGCGGCAGCCCGCTGCTGCCAGCGGACCGTCTCCGGGTCGGTGACCATCATCAGCGTGGTGATCACGTAGTCGTCGTGGTGACCGTCGTTGTCGCCCTCGGCGATGCCGAGCTCTTCTTCCATGTAGGTGAACACGTCGCGGTAGCGGTAGAACTCCGGGACGAAGTGGGCGCGGTTCGCCCCCCAGCGCTCGTTGAGCGCCGCGGCGGCGTTCTCCATGCCGTCCTGGTTGCCGCCGCTGTCGCCGATGAAGACGACGTGCTCGAAGCCATGCTGCTTGAGGCTCTCGCCGACGTCTTGCAGGACCATCTCGAAGGTCTCCTCGCGGAGGCTGATGGTGCCCGAGTACTGCATCGCCCCGGACGGCGGGTTGTGGTTGCCCTCGGGCACCAGCTTGACGATCGGCGCGCACAGGGCGTTGCCGAGCTTGCGGGCGATGCCCTCGCAGGCGCCCTGCAGGATGTAGTTGTGCTTGCCGGTCGCCAGGTAGGGGCCGTTCTGCTCCACGCCGCCGGTGGCGACGATCGCCGTGGTCTTGCCGGCCGCGATGGCGTCGCGGACCTCGATCCAGGTGAGCTCCTCGATCCACACCGAGTCCAGCGCCTCGATCGGGCCCGGCATGTCGTACATCGCCTGGAGCGCCTGGCGCTGCCGCTCGGCCGCGGCGGCCCTCTCCTCCGGCGTCATGTTGCGCCCGCGGCCGCCGCGCTGCTGCGCATCCGCGACCACCGCGACGCCGGCGATCAACGCCAGCACCAGCACCACCGACCATGTTCTTCTCATCGCGACATCCTCCCTGGAAAACGGGCAAACGAACGGATCCTTGCCCGATACGACCCGGTACGGCCTGTTAAGACCTGATACGGCCAGCGATGGGGAGCGACTGCCGAGGTCCGGCCACGTCGTCGTCTGCCGCGTTGAGCACATTACCACCGGGTGAGAGATCGGTCACCCAGGGAGCCTTGTGTCGTCAACCCGTCCTCGCGGCCAGGAGGTCGAAATGGGCAAAGGCGCGGATCTGTCGCCCCGATCCTGCCGCGATCCCCTCTTCGTCCCGCGCCGCAGGGACGAAATTCCGAGGCCGCCGCGGTTGGCCCTTACCCCGATTCCGGGCACAATTCTGCCGGCTTGCAGCCGCTCGCGCGGCCGCCCCGCGCCACCGCCGCCAACGAAAGGCCGGACATCCGATGCGCTCCCGATCGCTCCACTGGAACGAGGGCCACCCTTCGCGGCCCTCAGGCGACCCCGCCTCCTCGCCCTGCGGACCCTTTCCTCGCGCCGCCCACCGCGTTCGGACCTCCCACCCTTTCCGAAGGGGAATGCGCGAACTGGCGGCGCTCGGGATGCTGGCTGCGGTGGCCGGCTGCGCCGCGGCCCCGGATGACACCTCCGCCGAGCTGCCCGCAACCGCGCCGGCGACGAGCGCCGACGACGCCGACGTGGTTCGCACCGCCGATCCCGTCGCCCGCGGCCTCACCGACGCCGACTTCCCGCGCCTCCAGGAGCTCGCCGGCGGCGTGTACTCGTACGAGCAGCTGCGCAGCGCCGGCGACGAGCGCTTCACCACCGTCAGCCTGTTCGTGGTCACCTCCGAGGGGGTGCTGGTCGCCGACGGCCAGGGCAACGCCGAGGAGACCCAGCGGCTGATCGACACCATCGCGACGATCACCGACCAGCCGATCACCCACGTGGTGATCTGCTCGGACCACGGCGATCACACCGGCGGCAACAGCGCCTTTCCCGACAGCGCCACGTTCATCGCCCATCC
>DASWHK010000154.1:0-11136 GCA_036398215.1 Acidobacteriota bacterium
TTCAGGCACCGCGCCAGGGCGCCCTTCTCGTGACGGGTCGCAAACACCAGCGAGGTCTTGCACGGCGTTTCGAGGCCGCAGGCCACCGGCTCGCGCGCCACGACGAGGAAGCGGGTGTAGTTCTCCTTCTGGTTGGCGATCCCGCGCTTGAGGATCTCGAGGCCGTGGCGGCGCGCGGCCTCGCGGCTGGCGATGGCGGCCTGCCGCGTGTCGCCGTCGCGCACCAGCTTGGAGACGGCCATCGCGGTGTCGACGTAGGCTTCGACCTCGCAGTCGGGAAGGGTGGCGATGAACTCGCTGCACTGCTCGAGGGCCTGCGGGTGCGAGGCGATGCGGCGCAGGTCCGACAGGGCGACGGGCTCGAGGGCCACCAGGCAGTGCTCGACGTGGAGGAGGTGCTCGCCGACGGCGGCCACGTTGGCCCGCGCCAGCAGGTCGTAGGCCTGGTTGATCGAGCCGGCGGTGGTGTTCTCCACCGGCAGCATCCCGTAATCGATGCTGCCGCCCTCCACGGCGTCGGTCATCTCGCGGAAGGTCCGGAAACCGACGCAGTCGAGGTCGCCGCGGCGGTCGGCGAAGTGCTCGAACGCGGCCAGGTAGCTGTAGGCGCCGGCGCCCCCCTGGTAGCCGATGCGCAGGCGGCCGCCGGGCCGGTCGTCGCGCTCCAGCGCCGCCAGCCTCGCCGCCAGCTGCTGGCGCGCCGCCACCGCCTCGTCGATGCGGCGGTCGGCCTCCTCGAGCTCCTTTCGCAAGTCTTTCAACGTTTCGCTCATCTGATCTCCTCGCAAAAACAAAAACCCGCCGAGCTCTCTCGGCGGGTCGCAGTAGCCCCGGGCTTGCCGTGGTGGCTAGGGCCCGGCCCGCCGAGGGCCGGCGGTAAAGAGGAAGAAGTTCGCGCGCGGCTCGCCGGCTAGGCGGATCGGCGCCGTGTCGCCGGCGCGGCGAACGGCCGCCACGGCGCCGGCGCGGCGAACGCGCGTCCCGTCGATCTCAGATGCCGTCTTCCGACCGGTCGAATGCGTGCTCATGGGAAGCGGATCGTAGCCCGGCGCCGGCGGCGCCGGCAACCTGCCCCACCGCCCTCGAGCGTGCGAACGAAGCAGATTGGCCGGCCGAAAGGCACCAGCGGCGGCACGCCGCGAAAATCTCGACGGCGATGGCCGGCAGCGGCGGCATCGCGTCGCTGTCGCTGGCGGGCCCCGAGGGCGCAGGTCCTGGGGGCCGCCAACGGTGCGAGCCGTTGAGAAACTCGCCAAGCCTCGCTAGTCTTGAAGGTGATGTCACCCGGCGCTTCACTCGTCGGGGACAGGGAGGCCCTCAGGGGTGGTTGACGATCCCGGGGGGCGTGAAGACCGCCGTAGTTCCTGATCGTCGAAGGGGCTCTGATGAGCAAGAGAATCGTCGCCACTCTCGCCGTGGTCGCCATTCTGGCCGTGATGTTCGTTTCGATCGCGCTGGCGGCCCCCGCGGCGCCGAACGTTGCTGGCTTGCATTTGAAGCTCGACAAGAGCGAGCCGGCCGCCGAGCAGGTCCTCGAGGCGTCGCCGGAGAAGATCGTCCTTCATTTCTCGCAGAGGCCCGAGCTGGCGATCTCGAGGGTGACGATCACCGGCGCCGAGGGTGAGGCCAAGGTCGGCAAGGTGCAGCGCAACGAGGAGAACGAGACGATTCTCTGGGCCGCCGTCGAAGAGCCGCTTGCGCATGGCGCGTACACCGTGGCCTGGGTGACCTCGAGCGCCGACCTGCATCCGGTGCGGGGCGAGTTCACGTTCACCGTCAGGGCGGGGCGCTGAACCACTCGCCCGATTCGCCAGGCCGCTTGGCGACGCCGTCCTGGACGACGCGATCTCCGGGGCGACCTTGTTTCTGATCGGGGCCGCGGCCCGTTTCGGCGGCTATCTGTGTGTCTTCGCGATCGTCGGGATGGTGGTGTTCCGGCTGCTGGCACGGGCGCGGCTGCCCGCGGAGCCGGCGCCGGCCGGCGGCGTGGCGAGCTGGCAGGCGGCCCTAGAGCGGCGGGCGGCGCGCGGCGGCTTGCTGGCGTGCTCGGCGCTGGTGGTCTTCGACCTCGTCCGGCTCTGGGAGCAGATCAAGGGCTTCTCCGGTGCCGACCCGGCGACGCTCGAGCTCGCCGGCGTGATCCTCGACGGCACCCTCTGGGGCAGCGGCTGGAAGCTGCAGGTGGCGGCCGCGGCGGCCGCCGGCCTCTGCTTCGGCGCCGCGGCGCGGCGCTGGCCCGCAGCCTGGCCGCTGGCCGGCGGGCTCGCCCTGCTGGTGGCGGTGTCGCGACCGCTCACCGGCCACGCCCTCGAGCAGGGCAGCTGGCTGTCGCTGCCGGTCATCCTGCAGGCCGTTCACGTGCTCGCCGCTGCGGTCTGGATCGGCACGCTGTTCGCGGTGCTGGCGCTCGGATTGCGTGGCGCCCGATCGCTGCCGGCGCCGCGCCGCAGCGCGGCGATCGCGGCGCTGGTGGCCGGCTTCTCGCCGGTCGCGCTGTCCGCCGTCACGGCCCTGTTCATGGCCGGCGCCGCGACCTCGTTCCTGTACCTGGACAGCCTCGGGGCGCTGTTCGCGACCGGCTACGGGCTCGTCCTCCTCGCCAAGGTCGGCGGCTTTGCCCTGGTCGCGGCGGCGGGCTACTTTAACTGGCAGAAGGTGCGCCCGGTTCTCGATGCGGGGGCCGGCCACGGCGACGCCGCCGGGGAGACGGGCGCCGTCGCCGGCGGTGAGGACGCTGATCGCCGGGCGCAGGCCGGCGAGGCCACGTTGCTGCGAGCGGCCAGCCTGGAGCTGGCGATCGCGGTCGCCGTACTGGCCCTGACCGCCGTGCTGGTGGCGCTCCCGATGCCGGCGGGATGAGGTAAGGCCGGAGTAACTCGCGGCGCTCCCGATGCCGGCGGGATGAGGCAAGGCTGGAGTAACTCGCGGCGCCGCCGATGGCGGCGGGACAAGGTCGGACTTCGGACCGAGGTGCTCGCGACGCCGCCAATGGCGGCCGGGGAGCTTGATGATGCGCGGGGATGAGCTGTGGAAGTGCCGGCGGCTGCGCGCCGCCGTTCTGGTGGTCGCGAGCCTGATGCTCGCTTGTTCGTCGCTACCGACCGCGTCGCAGACCGTCTATGTCACGATCGATTACATCTCGACGGTCAACCCGACGCTGCCGTTCGACGTCGCCCTCGGCTGCGTTCGTGCGGTGATCCGCACCCACATGCGGGCGAGCTGGCTCGACTTCGCGATGATCGACCCGGCACCGGTCGAGGACGGGCACTGGAGGATGGTGTTTTCCAGCGTGCCGGTGGACACCGAGGTCCAGCTGCTGGTCCTCGACGTCGAAGCCTGCCAGGACGCGGCCTCCCTCAACGGCTCGGTAACCGAGATCGTGCGCGCCAACGGCGTCCAGCTCACCCGCGTCGTGCAGCTTCCGTTCGCGGGGGCGGCCAACGGGCTGGCCTTCCGGGTCACGGCGGCCGGCACGGTCATTCCTTGACCCATTGCGCTCGCGCAGCCGTGACCTGTTGACAAGGTCGGGCTAACATAGGGCCTTGACGTCGCACCCGGCGTCGGTGCCCGTCGAGCGAACCGAGCTTCTTTATTGGGCCGCGGCGTTGGTGTCCGTCGATCGAGCCGAGCTTTTCGGGCCCCGGCTAGAGTGCCCGTCGATCGAGCCGAGCTCCCCGTTGGAGGAAATTCGATGCGCAAACGAATCCTGATCGCTCTTTTCGCCACGCTCGCGATGGCCGGCGCCGCCGCTTCCGGGGCCGGTTCGCCCTCCCCGGCGCCGCAGGCGGAGGCGCTTCGCATCCTGGTTGCCGAGGGCGAAGGCCAGGACTTCTGGCCCAACTGGCGCGGGCCCTCCGGCCAGGGGCTGGTCGCCGGCTCCGGCTACCCCGACACCTGGTCGGATACCGAGAACGTCGTCTGGAAGGTCACGGTGCCGGGGCGCGGCCATTCGTCGCCGATCATCTGGGGCAGCCAGATCTTCCTGACCACCGCCTACGACGGCGGCACCCGGGCGACGCTGCTGAGCTTCGATCGCCGCGACGGCGAGCTGCTCTGGGAAACGGAGGCGCCGTTCGTCCGCGGCGAGCACCTGCACCAGAAGAACAGCCACGCCTCGGCGACGCCGGTGACCGACGGCGAGCTGGTCTTCGCCTCCTTCGGCCAGCAGGGGCTGGTCGCCGTCGACCTGGCCGGCGAGCTGGTGTGGCACAACCGCATCGAGGACCTCGACAACTATCACGGATCGGCGGGCTCGCCGATCCTCTACAAGGACACTGTGATTCTCTATCAGGACCACCAGGGCGACTCGTTCGTCGCCGCCTTCGACAAGCGGACCGGCGAGGTTGCGTGGCGCACCGAGCGGGCCACCCGCACCGGCTGGGGGACGCCGATCGTCATCGACGCCGGCGACCGCGACGAGCTGATCGTCTCGAGCCAGGGCAAGGTCTTTGCCTACGACCCCGACACCGGCGCGGAGCTGTGGACGGTGTCGGGCAACCTCTTCGAGGTCATCCCCACGCCCGCCATCGGGCACGGGATGATCTTCGCCTCCTCGGGCCGGGCCGGCCCGACGCTGGCGATCCGTCCCGGCGGTTCCGGCGACGTCACCGAGACGCACGTGGTCTGGCAAACCCCCAAGGGCTCGCCGTTCGTGCCCTCGCCGATCATCGTCGGCGAGTACCTGTTCCTGATCAACGACATGATGAGCATCGTCACCGGCTACGAGGCGAGGACCGGTGAGCTGCTGTTCCAGGGCCGCCTGGGGACCGCCAGCCGCGAGAGCTTTTCGGCCTCGCCGGTGGCGGTCGACGGCAAGGTCTTCTTCACCAACGATCAGGGGCAGACGTTCGTTCTCGAGGCCGGCCGCGAGTTCAAGCTGCTGCGCGTCAACGAGCTGAACGCCCCGACGCTGGCGTCGCCGGCGCTCGTCGATGGGTATTGGTACTTCCGAACCGACAGCGAGCTTATCGCCATCGGCAATTGAAGCCGTGAGAGGCATGGTCGTGATGGCGCCGCTGGTGGCGGCGTTGGCGCTCGGGCTCACCGTCCCCGTACTCGCGGGAGAGCGCGGCGGTGAGCCGCCGCAAGCGCAGCAGCCAATCAACGGCACGGCGGCCAAGTTGCGCGCCCTACGCGAGGCCAAGCGCGACCGGCTGGCGCCGCCACAAAAGGACGGGGTCGAAGCCGGGCTGGCCGCGGTCGAGGACGGCCACTGGCTGCAACGCATCCGCGCCGGCTGGCACGGCTTCCTGCCGACGATGGGCGGCTTCCCGAGCGGCTCGGGGCAGGCCTTCGGCGTCGTCTGGGAGAAGGAAGGTGTCGGCGTCCGCTACCCCGACGACGACACCCCCAACCGCGTCGATCTGCAGGGCTGGACGGCGCTCAGCCTGCGAGGCTACAAGCTGGCGCAGTTCGAGGCCTCGCTGCATCGGATCGCCGGCACGCCCTTTCACCTGTCGGCCCTCGCCGGCTGGCAGCGCAACGCCGGCGACAGCTTCTACGGGATCGGGCCCGACAGCCGCGAGGAAGACCGCACCAGCTTCGCCCAGGAGGTCCCCGCCGTCGGCGTCGCGGTCTGGTGGCAGATGCCCTCGTGGCTGTCCCTGGGCGGCGGCGTGGTGCACCGGGACTACGCGATCGAGCCCGGGAGCGACGCCCGCTTCCCGACCACCGGCGAGCTGTTCGATCCGGCGGAGGCCCCCGGCCTCGACCGGCAGCCGGCCTTTCTCACCTACGACGCCTTTCTGGAGATCGACTGGCGCAACGACGGCGACCCCTATCGCGGCGGCTTGTATACGGTCCGGCTGAGCCGGTGGAACGACCTCGACCTCGACGCCTTCGACCACAACGACCTCGACGTCGAGCTGCACCAGTACTTCCCGTTCCTGAAGGACACGCGGGTCATCGCGCTGCGCGCCCGCACCCTCCTGACCGATGCCCCGGCTGGCCAGACCGTGCCGTTCTATCTGATGCCCAGGTTGGGCGGCAGCAAGGAGCTGCGCGGCTTCAAGTACGGGCGCTTCACCGACTTCAATGCCTTGTTGCTTTCCGCCGAGTACCGCACCGAGATCTGGCTGGCGATGGACTTGGCCCTGTTCGTCGACGCCGGCAAGGTCTTCGCCGATCACGCCGACCTCGATTTCCACGACCTGCGGACCAACTACGGCTTCGGCCTGCGGTTCAAGACCAGCCGCTCGACGTTCCTGCGCTCCGACCTTTCCTTCGGCGGCGAGAGCTGGCGCTGGGACATCACCTTCGACAACGCCTTCGAGGCGACGCCGGCGGTTCGCCAGATCCTGCGGATGGTGCAATGACGACGCTCGGCGCTCCCGCCCGTCGTTGCCGCCGGCTCGAGGACCGCCGCCGCGACCGTCATCGGCCTGAGGGCCGCCGGCGCGCGTTCGTGCTGCTGTCGACCGCGGTGTGGCTGTCGGCTGCGCTGCTGGTGGCGGGCGGCCCGCCGGCGGTGGCGCAGCAGGGCGCGGCGGCAGCGGCCGGCGGCCGCATCTACAACGCCGACGATCCGATCCGCGTCGACGCCGACGACCTCGACATCGAGCTGCCGGCCGAGTGGCCGGTCTACGCCTACTACGACGTCTACGAGAACCACTTCCTCGATCGCGGCGATGAGCAGCGCATCCGGGCGCTCAACATCAACACGCTGGGCGAGGTGCCCGACTCGAGCTGGTTCGAGAATCGCCTGGGCGCCCGCGAGATGAGCATCGACGAGCTGGTGCGCGGGCCCAACGCCGGCGGCCCGCCGGCCGACGGCGCCTGGACGGTGATCGGCCGTCCCTCCGGCGGGGTGACGCCGAAGTTCATCATCGAGGACGCCAACCGTGCCCGCTTCATCCTCAAGTTCGACCCGGTGAGCCACCCGGAGATCGCCTCTACCGCCGAGATGATCAGCTCGCGTTTCTTCCACGCTTTCGGCTACCACGTGGCCGAGGCCTACATCGTCAACCTCCGCAAGGATCGGCTGCAGATCGCGCCCGGCGCCACGTTCACCGACGATGTCGGCAAGCGGAGTCGGATCGATCAGGTCGACATCGACCACTGGATGGACAACGCGCCGGTCTCTGAGGGCGGCGTCTACCGGGCGCTGGCGAGCCGCTTCGTCTCCGGCGTGGGGATCGGCGAGTTCCGCTTCTTCGGCACCCGCCCGGACGACCCCAACGACGTCTTACCGCACGAGCACCGCCGCGAGCTGCGCGGCTACCGGGTGATCTCGGCCTGGCTGAACCACGACGACTCGCGGGCGCTGAACACCTACGACACCTTTATCGAGGAGAATGGCCGGCGCTTCATCAAGCACTACGTGCTGGACTTCGGCTCGACGCTCGGTTCCGCCTCGATCGGCGCCAACAAGCCGCGCGGCGGCAACGAGTACTTCCTCGAAGGCAGGTGGGTGTGGAGGAGCGCCCTGACCCTCGGGATCTGGGCGCGGCCCTGGTTGTTCGCCGAGTATCCCGATTACCCGGCGGCCGGCAACATCGAGGCCGACCACTTCGTTCCCGAGCTGTGGAAGCCCGAGTATCCGAACGCCGCCTTCGACAACCTCGACGCCGCCGACGCCTTCTGGGCGGCGCGCATCGTCGCCCGCTTTTCCGACGAGGCGGTGCGGCGGATCGTCGCCGACGCCGAGATCAGCGATCCGGCGGCGGCCGAGTACCTCGCCGAGGTGATCATCGCGCGCCGCGACAAGGTGGTCGGGCACTGGATTGCGCAGACCAACCCGATCGATTCCCTGGTGCTGCGCGGCGGCGGCGGCTCGCTGCGGCTCGCCTGGGACAACGCCGCCATACGCGCGGGCGCCGCGACGGGAACCGCCACCTACAGCGTCCGCTTCTCGTCGTTCGACAACCGCGACGGCGCGGAGATCGATCTGACCGAGCAGGAGACCGCCGAGCCCTCGATCGCGGTGCCGGCCGCGGCGAGCTCCTGGGGCCCCGCCGACGACTTCGGCTACCGCTACCTGCGTGCCCGCATCGCCACCCGCCACCCGGACTTCCCGCACTGGGAGCGTCCCGTGATCGTGACCCTGCGCGACAAGGGCCAGGGCGAGATCGACATCGTCGGCATCGAGCGGCCGCGGGAGTGGCCCGACGAGGGCTGATCGTCGTTCGCCGCGCCGCGCCGCGCCGGTTGAGGGGTCCCCTGGGAGCCAGTAGATTCAGCGCAGTCCATCAGCGATCGCGCCATCGTTCATCGAGAGGTATCGAGCATGCCCCAGACGTCTCGCTTTTTCCGCGCTGCCGCATTCGCCGCCCTGTCGTTCGCTGCCGCTGCCGTTTTCGGGTTCGCCGGGCCCGCGGCCCATGCATCGTTCCCGGCTGCCGCAGCGTTGCCGGCTGCCGCAGCGTTCCCGGCGGCCCACGTGGGCGCCGCCGCCGGCCACCCGATCTCCCCACCCAGCGTTTCGTTCCCCGCTGCCCAGGCCGAGCAGGCGCTGGCCCAGGACCTGGTGTGGCGCAACATCGGCCCGGCCAACCCCGGCGGCCGCATCGTCGACATCGAGGCCGTCGAGGGCGACTTCAAGCGGGTTTTCGTGGCCACCGCATCGGGCGGCGTCTGGAAGTCAGTCAACGGCGGCAACTCGTGGGAGCCGATCTTCGACGACTACGCGGTTTCGTCGATCGGCGACATCGCGATCTTCCAGGCCGATCCGGAGATCATCTGGGTGGGCACGGGGGAGGCCAACAACCGAAACAGCGTCAGCTGGGGCGACGGCGTCTACCGGTCGACCGACGGTGGCGCTCACTTCGAGCATCTCGGCCTCGACGACACCCACCAGATCGCCCGGGTGGTGACCCATCCGAGCGACCCCGATGTCGCCTACGTCGCCGCCATCGGCCACCTCTGGGGCCATACCGGCGATCGCGGCCTCTTCAAGACCACCGACGGCGGGGCCACCTGGACCAAGCTCGGCACCGACCAGAGGGGTGGGCTACCAACAGACGACCGCACAGGCGCCATCGACCTGATCATGGACCCGCGTGACCCCGACATTCTGTACGTCGCCTTTTACGAGCGCCTGCGGCGCCCGTGGATCTTCGAGAGCGGCGGGCCGGACGGCGGCATCTTCAAGAGCACCGACGGCGGAGTTTCGTGGACGAAGCTCACCGCCGGCCTGCCGCCGGGCCCCACCGGCCGCATCGGCCTGGCGCTCTACCACGCCGATCCCGACGTCGTGATGGCCTTCATCGAGACCGAGAGGCCCGAGGGCCAGGCCAACGACAGCGGCGAGCCCGAGGACCTCGCCACCCTCGGCCCCGGGATCTACCGCTCCGCGGACGCCGGCGCCTCGTGGAGCTACGTCAACACGTACAACAACCGGCCCTTCTACTACAGCCAGATCCGGATCAACCCGCTCGACGACCAGCGCGTCTACCTGCTGACGACCCGCTTCATGGTCTCCGAAGACGGCGGCGTCACCTTGCGCAACGGCGCCGAGGATGAGGAGATCCACGGCGACTTCCACGCCATGTGGATCGATCCCACCGACGGCGACCGCTACTACATTGGCCAGGACAAGGGCGCCTTCCTGACCCAGGACCACGGCGAGCACTTCGTCATGTTCGACAACCTGCCGATCGCCCAGTACTACCGGATCGGCGTCGACATGCGCGATCCGTACTACGTGTACGGCGGCCTGCAGGACAACGGCTCGTGGGCGGGGCCGAGCTTCTCGCGCGACGTTCGCGGCATTCTCAACGACTCCAACTGGAAGATGCACTGGGGCGACGGCATGTTCGTGCAGATCGACCCCACCGACTGGCGCAAGGTCTACACCGAGGCCGAGGGCGGCAGCTTCCGCCGCTACGATCCGGTGACCCACGTGACCGGTGGCTCGCGGCCGCGCCCGGACAACATCAGCAACTTCGTCGAGGTGGCGCGGGCGGCCGCCGCGCAACGAGGCCTCGAGGTCGCGGAGGGCACGCCGGCCGCCGCAGGCGGCCCTGTGGCCGGCGGGGGGCGGGCGGGTGGGAATCAAACAAACGCGGGCGGCGCGGGGCGGGCGGCAGAAGGGGCGCAGGGCGCCGTCGCGGCGCAGGCGGCGGCCGAGGCCGAGCGCGATCGCCTGGCCGATGCCTTCTCCCGCCAGGACCCGCTGTTCCGCTTCAACTGGACGGCGCCGCTGGTGATGTCGCACCACGATCCGCGCACCCTCTATCTGACGGGCAACTACGTCTTCAAGACCACCGACGCCGGCGACACCTGGACGGTGATCAGCCCCGACCTCACGACCAACGACCCGGTCAAGCGCCTGCAGGGCGTCAACGGCGGCCTCACCCCCGACAACAGCGGCGCCGAGCAGCACTGCTCGATCACCACGCTGTCGGAGTCGCCGATCACGCCGCGGGTGATCTGGGCCGGCACCGACGACGGCAACGTCCAGGTGACCCGCGACGGAGGCGCCAGCTGGGCCAACGTCCGCGCCAACGTGCCCGGCGTCCCGGAGGGCATCTGGGTGAGCCGGCTCGAGGCCTCGCACTTCGACGCCGCCGAGGCCTACCTGAGCTTCGACGGCCACCGCTCCGACACCTTCACGCCCTGGGTGTTCAAGACCACCGACTACGGCGAGAGCTGGGTGAACATCACCAGCAACCTCCCCGACGGCGACGTCGTGCGAGTGGTCCGCGAGGACCTCCGCAATCCCGACCTGCTGTTCGCCGGCACCGAGTTCGGTCTGTTCGTCTCGATCGACGACGGCGAGAGCTGGAGCCGGTTCATGAACGGCATGCCGACGGTGTCGATCTACGACCTCGTCATCCACCCTCGCGACAACGACCTGATCGCCGGCACCCACGGCCGCAGCATCTGGATCCTCGACGACATCAGCCCCTTGCAGCAGCTCACCGCCGAGGTCCGCGGCCGCGACGGCTGGCTCTTCGAGCAGCGCCCGGCGACGCTGTGGGAGAACGTCAGCCGCGGCGGGCAGCGCGGCCACTTCTGGTGGGCCGGCGAGAATCCCGCCACCATCGAGCCCACCTCGAGCCTCGCCCGGGCCCGCTTCCGCAACAACGCGATGATCTCGTTCTGGGTGCGGTCGGCCGATGTGGGCCAGGCGGTTCTCACGATTACGGATGGCGACGGCAACGCCCGCGAGGTCCACCTCGAGCCCGGCGCCGGCGT
>DASWHK010000155.1:0-2680 GCA_036398215.1 Acidobacteriota bacterium
ACCCGGTTGACGGTGGCGCCGTCACCGACGGATACTGGCTTTCCCTTCCGGAAGCAGTTGGGCGGGTCCCCTTCTTAACTGGCGCGAGTGTCAGCCGACCGGGCAATGTCTGCGGCTCGGCGGCAGGACCGGAAGGGCCCAATGGCGCGGCCGATCGAAGTGGCGTTGCGCAGCATCCGTGCCCCGAACCGGCGTTGCGTGCCGACCCGGATGCGCTGTCGCGTGGCGCTCCCGATCTGCCTTCGTGGGCCACTCCCCCGCCGCCGTTGCGTGCCGACCCTGGGCCTTTTCCTGTTGTTGTTCGCCGCCCACGCGTCGGCCGGCCAGCAGCGTCCCATCTTCGAGGCGGCCGTCGCCCGGGTGCGCGTCGACGTCATCGTCGCCGACGCCGAGGGGCGCTTCGTCGACGACCTGCGGGCCGAGGACTTCGTCGTCTTCGAGGACGGCGAGCCGCAGGAGGTTCTCGGCGTCCAGCTCGTGGACGCCGCGCTGCAGCGGCTGGTCGAGCTGGGCGGCGGGCCAGCCCCGGCGACGGCCGATGCCGCCGCGGGCGGGGCGGCGCCGCCCACGGCGGGCGGCTCGCCGGCGGCCGACGCCAACGGGGCGGGCCCGGTCGCGGCCCCCGACCTCGGCGCCGTCGTCTTTCTCGTCGACTTCCCCGGCCTCGACTGGCGCAACAAGCTCGCCTTTGCGGCGGCCTGGCGCGACCTCGTCGGGCAATCCGACGCCGCGGCGCTGCCGCGCGCCGTCTACTTGATCGACCAACAGTCGCGTCTGCGCGAGCTGGCGCCGCTGACCACCGACGCCAGCCAGATCCGCGAAGCGGCTGAGATCGTCCTCGATACGCCCCTCCCCTTGGACCGTGTCGCGAGGCGCCTCGTGAAGGACTTCGATGCCGGCCGCCAGCACAAGGAATACGAGCGGGCGCTCTTCACCTTCGACATCCTGGCTGCCCTCGCCGACTCTCTCGCCGAGCGCGGCAGTCGCACCGCTCTGGTGTGGGTTTCTTCGGGGCTGACCCTTTGTGATCCAAGGCCTCCGCCGATCTGTCCGGATCCCGAGATCCTGGCGCGCCAGCAACGCTTCCACCGGGCCGCCAACACCGCCAACGTGGCCGTCTACACCGTCGATCCCAGCAAGCGCTGGGATCTGGACTCGTCGGTCGCCGACGCCACGATCCCGCTCGGCTCCCTCCCCGGTGGCGTCAGCACGGCCGCTGCGGCCACAGAGGGTCCCGGCGCGGTGGTCGCGGGCATGGTGGAGCAGCGTGCGGCGCTCGGCGAGTGGCGCGCGCCGCTGTTCAACGCCGCGCAGCAGACCAGCGGCCGGGCGTTCGTCGCGTGGGCCGAGCTCAGCGAGGTAATACGCGAGATCCACGACGACACTAGCCGCTACTACTTGCTCACCTACGCGCCGCCGCCTCCCCTCGAGGATGGCGAGTACCATGATATTCGCGTGGAGGTCCGCCGGGCCGGCGTCAGAGTGCGCGCTCGCAGGGGGTACATCGATCATCAGCGCGGCGCGCGGCAGCGGCGTTTAGTGGCAACGGCCGGGCTGTTCCCCGGCCTCGCGCGGGGCCTGCCCATCGAGGTCCGCGCCCATCGTACCTGGACCGCCGCCGGGCGCCCGCAGGTCGTCCTGGGCGTGTCGGTGGACCCGTCCCGGCTCGGCCGTGAGCATGACGAGCAGGGCAGCCCCTCGGTCTCCATCGAGGTACGGGCCACCGCCACCGACGAGGGCGGGAACGCCGTCATCGCCGAGCTCAACGACGCCGTGCGGCTGCCGCTCGCGCGGGCGGCACCGGCGGCAGGGCCCGCACCGATCGTACGGCGCTACGCCTGGGAGGTCGATCCCGGCCGCTACGGCGTGCGCGTGTCGGTTCTCGATCGGGTCAGCGATCGGGTGGGCGGGGCGCTGCTCGAAGTCGAGGTGCCCAACCTGGCGGCGGAAGCTTGGCGGGTCAGCGACCCGATGCTAGTCGGCGGCGAGCCCGGCGCGGCCGGCCAACTGGTGGTCGGCGAGCGGGTCGCGGCCGCAAGGCCGCTCGGCGCCTACCTCGAGGTCTACGGCGGGCGCAGCCCCATCCTCGACGGCTGGGTGGAGTCGTCGCCGAACGGGACCCGCCTCGACCTCTGGCCCCTGATGTTGCGCCGCGGCGCCGACGGCATCCACCGGGGCACGCTGATGCTGCCTCGGCTCGCTGCCGGGGCCTACACGCTGCACCTGTGGTTGACGGACACCGGTGCCGGCAAACAGCAGTCCTTCCGTCAAAGCCTGGAGGTCGTCGAGGCTAGTTGATCGTGTGCCGATGATGGACAACAGACGATCCCCATCCGATCTGCAACGGCGATCGGCGTGATGCCGGTCCGGAGGTGCGTCATGAATCGTGTGACCGCAGAGGGTTTGCTCTACGACGAAGACAGTCGACAGGGAGACGGACGATGAGCGTCGATCTGCCCCGCAGGCCGAAAGGTTTCCTTTTGTCGCCGATGGCGGCCGGCGTGGGCGTGCTCGTGCTGCTCGCGCTTTTGCTCGCGTTGCTGCCGGCTGCGGTCGGCCTCCCCGCGCAGCTGCCCCCCCCGGGGCGCGTCTTTCTCGGGCCCGATGGCCAGCCGCTGCCTTTCAAGAGCGACGAGGAGATTCTCCGGTTCCTCCAAGAAGCCGAGGTGGTTTCGCTGAA
>DASWHK010000156.1:0-8212 GCA_036398215.1 Acidobacteriota bacterium
GAGTAGTCGATCATGTCGCGGGCCCACCCTGGGTCCGCCGTCATGTCCACCGCCACTCTTTCGAGGCCGGAATCCGCCTGCCACAGGGCCGCCCCTCGGCTGCGGAAGTTGCCCGAGACCGTGATCTCGGTGAGCATGTTGGTTGCCAGCGCGCTGCCCAGAATGAAGACGATCAACATCACCATCAGCGTGACCAGAAATGCCGCGCCACGCTGGGAGTGAAGCGACAGCGAGGGATGCCCCGCCGCCGGCGTCCGCCATCGGCCCGACGACGCCGACCTGGTGTGCCCCGCGGCCTCCTGCCTGTTTGCCTCGCCGGCGGCCGGCGACCCGCTGTTGTCCTTTTTCCAGCTCACTCTGGTGTTCATGGGCTTCCTGCGCTTTCTGAATGCATCTCCTGTTGTACGTCACGTTCTCATGCGTTGAGAACATTGTCAGTAACTTACATTAACTCACGCTGACTTTCAATGACTTTTTGCAGGCGGGCCAAAGATGGCCGTCGACACGCCCACCGCTGCTTGGGTGAGATAGCCTCCAATCTACGCGAAAAACGAGCGAAAAGCCACGCCCGACGGGTGGTTTTCAGCAGATCCGGACCGCTCTGGTGGCTCGTGTTGGCGCCAAACGAGCGGCTTCGCTCGGGCGCCCTCAGCAGGAGACGCAGTTGTCATTGTTTTTCGCCCCTAGTTGCTCCAGCAACGCCACAGTTTCCGGGAACGGCTGGATCCGCTGCACCGGGCCGTTGGCCATGTCGGCAGTGGTTTGGCCGCTGCGGCTCACCGCGGTCACGTCGGCCCCGTGCTCCACGAGGTAGCGGATCAGCTCGTTGTCGCCGCGCGCCGCGGCGTGGTGGACCGGCGTGTAGCCGTTGAGGTCGCGGGCGTTGACGTCGGCGCCGAGCTCCTCGACGAGGTAGCGGACCGCGGGCAGCCAGCCGTCCGGGACGTGGCGGTGGGCATTGGCCGCGAAGCCCTGTCCGTAGCCGACGCCCGAGGCGGCGTGGATCGGGTAGACCGCCGGGCCTCCCACCGGTACAGGCGGCAGCCCGGAGGGGTCGAGCTCGCTGTCGCGCGTCCGCCGGAATCGCTGCGGCGGCTTGGTGGTGGCGATCGACGGATCGGCGCCGTGGGCGACCAGCAGCCGCATCGCCTCGACGTCCAGCGCGTAGGCGGCGCGCCAGAACGGCGTCGCGCCCATGGTGTCGACGTCGAGCAGGTCGAAGTTGAACGACATGTACCAGAGATGGCGGTTCAGGCGGGCGTTCGGATCGACGCCCGCCTCCAGCAGCGCCCGCATGACGTCGAGATACGTGGCCTGCTGCTGCCGGTAGGCGTGCTGCTGCGGGTAGCGTGACTTCGGCGCCCAGTGCAGGTTGAGGGCCACGTACAGCGGCGTCGTGCCGGCGTCGGAGGCGAGCCGCGGGTCGGCCCCTCGTTCCATCAGCGACAGCGCCAGGTCGAAGTGCCCGTTGAGCATCGCCATGAGCATCGGCGGCGTGCCGTCGCCGGCGCTCGGCTGGTCGATGTCGGCGCCCGCGGCCAGCAGCGCGGCGACGGAATCCGCATGCCCCTCGCGGGCGGCGTGAAGCAGGGCGGTGAGGCCGCCGTGGGCGCCGACCAGGTCGGCGTAGGAGAGCGGCTCCTCCTCGTTGGGGGCGTACAGCTGCTCCTGCGCCGGCGTCGGCGGCGCCTCGCCGCGCTGGTCGGCGCGGTCGGCCAGCTCGCGGGCGGGGATGTCGATCACCCGGGTCGTGGCCGCCACGTCGGCGCCACGGGAGACCAGCATCTCGATCGCCTCGACGCGGTCGTAGGCCGCCGCGAACATCAGCGGCGTCTGCCCGCGCACGCCCTCGCGGGCGTCGAGGTCGGCGCCACGATCGATCAGCGCCGCCACCGCTGCGGCGCTGCCGCCGGCAGCCGCCAGGTGGAGGGGATGGGCGCCGCCAGTGCTGGTCGGCGCCGAGGGGTCGGCGCCGGCCTCCAGCAAGGCCGCCACGACCTCCGCGGCGGCGTGCGACGCCGCCAGGTGCAGCGGCGTGTAATCGCCGAGCCGCGTGCGCGCATCGACGTTGGCGCCCGCCACCAGCAGAACCGCCGCCAGCTCCGGCTCGTCGTTGTACGCGGCCCAGTGCAGCGCCGTCATGCCGTCGCCCTGGGCGGCGTTGACGTCGGCGCCCTCCCGCAGCAGCTCGCGCACGGCGGCCAGGTCGCCGCGCATCGCGGCATCGGCCACCGGCGACGCCGGGCTCGCCACCAGCGCGGCCGCCGTCACGAGCAGAACAACGGGGGCGATTACCGCGGCGGAAACCGCCGTCCACGAGGGCCTGACCCGAAGGTCCCTGACCTTGTGGCGGTTCGTTGGAGGGTGCACCGAGCCTGTAGGCCCTCGCGGCCCTGTATCTCGCGGCGCGCGTCGATCCCCGTTCACCCTGAGAGAGCCGCGGGGCATCACGTTCAGGCGATGGATTCCATCCGGCGCAGCGGCACCGACTACGCCGCGGCGATGCACCCGCATCCCTCTCATGCGCTGAAGGAGAAGCCGCCGGTGCTGTCGCCGAAGCTTTCCAGGTCATCGAGGCCGAGCCGGTGCAGCAGGGTCAGCATGACGTTGGCCATCGGGGTCCCGGCGGGGGCGCGCACATGCAAGTTGCCGGGATGCGTGTCGGCGCCGCCGGCGATGAACAGCGGGCAGCGCTTGTGGTTGTGGACGTTGGGGTTCCCCATGGGGGAGCCGTAGACGATCGTCGTCTTGTCGAGCAGGTTGGCGTCGCCCTCCACCGTCTCCTGCAGGCGCCCCAGGAAATAGGGGACCTGCCCCACGTGGTGGCGGTTGATCTGCGCGAAGTCCTCGATGTTGCGCTCGCTCTCGCCGTGGTGCGAGGCCGGGTGGAAGGGCTTGTCGACGCCGCTCGCCGGGAAGACGCGCGCCGAGGAGTCGCGCCCCATCTTGAACGAGAAGACCCGCGTCACGTCGGCGGCGAAGGCGAGCGCCTGCAGGTCGAACATCAGCCGGACGTGCTCCTCGAAGGAGTCCGGGACGCCGGCCGGCGCCGCCGGCAGCTCGCGCGGCTCGCCGCTGGTGTTGCGCTGCTCGACCCGCTGGATGCGGCGCTCGAGCTCGCGGATGTTGTCGAGGTAGCGGTCGAGGCGGGCGACGTCGGCGGGACCGAGCTGGCGGCGAAGCTGGGCGACCCGATCGGTGATGAAGTCGAGGATGCTGCTGTCGGTGCGCCGCCGCGCGGCCCGCTGCTCGGGCGTGCCGCCGGCGCCGAACAGCTGATCGAAGGCGACGCGGGGATCGCGGACCATCGGCAGCGGCTCGCCCGGCGAGGCCCAGCTGATCGTGTCGGTATACACGCAGGCGTAGCCGTAAGCGCAGCCGCCGGCCTGGTCGACGTTCTCGATGCACAGCTGCATCGACGGGATCGGCGTCTCCTGCCCGAAGCGCTGCGCGTAGAGCTGGTCCATCGACGTGCCGACGCGGATGTCGGAGCCCTCGGTCTGGCGCGGGTGCGATTGGGTCAGGAACACGGCGCTCGAACGGAAGTGGTCGCCGCCGATCTCCTTGGGGATGAAGGCCTCGGCCTGCCGCACGTCGGTGTCGGAGACGATCGTCAGGTACTTTCGATAGGGCTCGAGCGGGCTCAAGCTGCCGGGTGTGAGGTCGAAGTCCGAGCCCACCACGGCCGGCGACCAGAGGTGCTGCCGCTCGCCGTACGCTGAAGACCCCGCCGCTCCGTGCACCATCTCGATGCACACCAGACGCCCGGGGCCGGATTGCGTCACGGCGCGCCGGCCGGCGGCGCCGACCTGTGGCGGCAGCATGGCATCCAGCAGCGGCAGCGCGACGGTCGCGCCGACGCCGCGCAGCACCGTGCGGCGGGAAAGTTGCTTGCTGGTCAGGTAGGTCATCTCTCCCTCACGCTCCCCGCCCGCGGATCGGCGCCCGCGCTTCGCGAGCGAGCGCCTCCCGCCTGTGGATCGGCGCCCCCGCTTCGCGAGTCCGCGCCTCCCTCCTGTGGGTCGTTGGTCGTCGTCTGCAGGTTGTACTGAAATGCCGTGCTGCGCGCCACGCCGAGGATGAACGAGGACATGCGATAGTCGTTCGCCGCGGCTTCGCGCACGATGGCGCGCACGGCCGGCATGTCGCGGTACTCGACGCGGCGGCCCAGCGCGTAGGCCATCAGGTTGACGGTGAAGGTGGTCAGCACGGCGTCGGAGTAGCCGAGCAGCGCCCGCCGCAGGCCGGCTGGGCCGTCGAGAATGCTGCCGTCATACAGCTCGCCGGAAGGATCCACGGGCACGCCGTTGTCCTTGATGCGCCAGGCGCCGGTGACGTCGAAGTTCTCGAGCGCCAGTCCGATCGGATCGATGACCGAATGGCACGACATACACGCGGGATTGGCGCGATGCTCCTCCATCTGCTCGCGCACCGAGATCGTTCGCGCATCCGCGGCGGCGTCGGGCTCCTCAAGGTCGGGGACGTCCGGCGGTGGCGGGGGCGGCGGCGTGCCGAGCAGCACCTCCATCACCCATTTGCCGCGCAGCACCGGCGACGTGCGGTTGGCGTGGGAGGTGAGGGTGAGGATGCTGCCGTGGCCGAGCAAACCGCGCCGCTCGCCGGGCAGCTCGACGCGACGGAACTGCGGGCCGACGACGCCGCGGATGCCGTAGTGGCGCGCCAGCCGCTCGTTCACGAACGTATAGTCGGCGGTGAGCATCTCCACGGCACTGCGGTCTTGCTGCACCAGGTTGGCGAAGAACAGCTCGGTCTCGCGGCGCATCGAGTCGGAGAGCTGCTGGTGGAAGTCGGGGAAGCGCAGCGAGTCCGGATGCACCTTGTCGAGGTCTTGCAGGCGGAGCCATTGGGCGGCGAAGCGCGTCCCCAGCGCCTCGGCGCGAGGGTCGGCGATCATCCTCCGCACCTGCTGCTCGAGCGCTTCGGGGCGCGACAGACGGCCGGCGACGGCGGCCGCGAGGAGCTCCTCGTCGGGGGGCTCCGCCCACAGGAAAAACGACAGGCGCGAGGCCAGGTCGACGTCGCCCAGCCGGTAGCCCGCGCCGACGGCGACGGGCCCCTCCGGCTCCTCGAAGCGGAACACGAAGTCGGGGCTCGCCAGGATCGCTTGGAGCGCCGTGCGCACGCCGGCCTCGAAGCCGCCGTCGGCGGCGCCGAGCTCCCAGAAGCGCAGCAGCCCGTCGAGCTCGCCCTCCGCGAGCGGGCGGCGGTAGGCGCGGGTGGCCAGCCGGCCGACGATCGCCGACGCGCACGGTCTCTCTTCGTCGGGGGAGGTCGGCCGGCAGGTGAAGATGCGCCGGCGAACCGGCGTCTCCGAAACGCCGGTTGCCCCGAAGGGCCCTCCGACCACCAGGTCGCGCAGGTGCGGCAGGGTCGTGATGCCGTAGGAATAGCCGATCTTCTTGTCGGCGAGGCTCCACTCGTGCGGCGACAGCAGGTCCTCGACGGGGCCCTCGAAGCGCTTCAGGAAGGCGGCGCTGACCCGCTGCGGGCCGGCGCGTACGAAGACCGGCTCGCTCCGCATCTCCATGGTCTCTTCCTCCTGGCGATGCCCCCAGCGATCGACCTCGAGCACGGCGACGCGCTCGCCGTCGACGGAGATCTCCAACAGCTCGGGCCCCTCGGCGGTGTGCAGGGCGCCGCGGCCGTTGCCGAACAGGTTGCCCGTCGACTCGTGCTGGAGGGCGGCGCGGAAGACGTAGTCGCCGTCGGCCGGGAAGGCGTGGACCACCGAGACGCCGCCGCGGGTGCCGAACGGCGCCCCCTCGGCGCGCTCGGTCTGCGACGCGTAGCGCGAAACCTCGTAGGTGCTCTCCCGCGGCGTGGCCTCGGGATCGCCGACCGCCAGCCGGCTGATCTCGCCGGCGGCGCGCAGATAGCCGTCCATTAGAGTTGCCGACAAACCCTGCGCGTCGGCGATGTTGTCGAAGCCGGCGCTGATCGTGTCCGGCTGCAGGAACGCCGCGGGGTCGACCGGCAGGCCGAGCAGCTCCTCGATCGAACGGGCGTACTCGGCACGGTTGAGCCGCTGGAAGCTGCGGCCGCCGGGGTAGGGGTCGGCGGCCGCCGCCTCGTCGAGGGTGCGCGAGAGCGAGGCGACCAGCGACGCGTAGGCGGCTGCGTCGGGGCGCTGCGCGGTGGCCGGCGGCATCATCCCGGCCCGCAGCTTGAGGATCATCTTCTCCGCGACCTCGGCCCGCTCGTGGGCGCGCGCCGCGTCGAACGACTCGAGGCTCAAGCCGCCGGTACGCATGGCGTCGTTGTGGCAGCGCAGGCAGAAGCGGCCGATGAGCGCGTTCTGCTCCTGAAACGAGATCGGCGCCGGCACGCCGGCGCCGGCGGCCAGCGCCGGACCGGTCCCGGCGAGCCGCCGGTCCTGGGCCTGGGCGGCGCCTTGCGCGCCGCCGCCGCGGACCTCCCCGCCGTCCGGGGCTCGAGCGGCGTCCTGCGCGAGGCCGCTACGGACGGCGAGGCCCGAGCACAACAATCCCGCGCCCAGCACGGCAACCGTCAATCTGTTCATGGCGGCCCCAGTATATGGCCCGAGCGCACCGTTCGACCAGACTCGGGCCCGCGGCCGCCTCAGAAAGGCGTCCCACGGGCCCGTTGAGACAGGCTGCTCACTGCCGGGGCATCATGGTGCGATGGAGAGCCGCGATCGTCGCGTACACCCTGGCAGTCGTCGTGGTCGGGGGCTTCGGCCTAGCCGACCACCCGCACGTCGAAGTGCACGCCTTCGTGCTCCTGGAGCACCGACAGAAGCCCGAGCAAGTTGCTCGCCCGGGGATTGCCTCTTGGCCCCAGCATCCGCATCAAGCTCTTCGGGGACTTGCCGGCCATCTCCCCCAGCTTCTCGAACCCGATAGTGGCGTTGACGTAGTCGCGCAGCAACAGCCTGGCGGCTTGCAGGTCGCCCGCCAGGAGGCATTCAACGCCTTCAGCCAGCAGGGCCTTCCGGAACGCAGGATCCCGAGCTGCTCGCACCTGGAAAGTCTCTCGAAACTCACGGGACAGGGGCACGTCGTCACCCTCGCGTTTTTCGGCGCGCGTACTCGCGCCACCGTAGTCTTGCAGCCGCGATGTCTTGCTCCTGCCTTCTCTTCGTTCCGCCCCCGAGCAAGATCAGCAACTTGTCCCCGTCCCGCCCGAAGTAGAGTCGGTATCCGGGGCCGAAATCGACGCTACGCTCCAGGACGCCGGCGCCGACGCCCTTGACGTTCGATAGATTGCCGAGTTGCATTCGGGTGAGAACCATCGTGATGCGTGCCGCAGCCACCGGGTCCAGGTCGTTGAACCACTCCGCAAACGGGCTGCGTCCTCGACCATCGACGAATTCTCGAATTTCGATCAACGGTTTCTAGTAACGCAAATGTTACCTGGAAAAGAGGTTCAAGTAAAGGCGCTGCCTTTCCTTAATGAGACGGCCACGGCCGGTGCTTTTCCGGGAACTTCCACCACCCGGTGGCTCGAGAGTCGCGCAGGGGCTTCCGCGCCGCCGGGCAGGAGTGGTGACCGCTTCGTGTCGGCCGTCAGGATCGCCGATCGAACGGGTCGATGACCCTCACGCCGGCGCCTTCGAATTGATCCCGGTTTCGGGTGACGACCGTGAGGTCGTGGGACAGGGCTGTGGCGGCGATGAGGCTGTCCTTGATGGGCATGGATCGCCCGGCGCGGCGCAGATCGGCGAGCAGCTCCGCCCAGCGCAGCCCGGTTTCTGGCTCCCAGGCCAGGCAGGCGATGCGCCGCACCCCGGCCTCGAACCAGCGCTCCAGCGCCCGCCTGCCACGAGAATGCGTCTCCGAGCCGCGTCAGGACGTCGACCCAGAAGCGCCCGTGCGGGGGCACGTACTCAATCGCAGGATACTCGCCCATCAGCTCCCGCAGACCCCCACCACTGGCTCGCACCGCTCGCGCCGATCGCCGCGGCCGCGACGAGGCCGTCACTTCCTTATGGGCGGCGCGATTCTCAGGGCGACTCGTGCGGGAGGCAAGCGGCGGTGCCGGAGCGACCGCGTCGCGCCCGAACGCATTGCCTTGTTATGAAAAGGGTCGAACCCGGTTGACGGTGGCGCCGTCACCGACGGATACTGGCTTTCCCTTCCGGAAGCAGTTGGGCGGGTCCCCTTCTTAACTGGCGCGAGTGTCAGCCGACCGGGCAATGTCTGCGGCTCGGCGGCAGGACCGGAAGGGCCCA
>DASWHK010000157.1:0-14536 GCA_036398215.1 Acidobacteriota bacterium
TCAGGATGCCCCGCCAGCAGCCGGTGATCCCCTGCCCCACGACGCCGAGGCGACGGCCTCAGCTCTCACTCTTTTTTTGACGGACGCGAGGGAGCCTATCTCACCCGGCGGCCTGGAAGCCGTGGTTGACGTGTGACTGAAGAGTCACATAATGATCCCCGGCGATGGACGCGGTCTTCAGGGCCCTCGCCGATCCGACGCGGCGGCAGCTGCTCGACGAGCTGTTCAAGGAGGACGGACAGTCGCTCAGCGCGCTCGAGCAGCGCTTGCCGATGACGCGCTTCGGCGTGATGAAGCACCTGAAAGTGCTGGCAGAGGCGCACCTCGTGGTCACCAAGCGGCGCGGCCGCGAGAAGCTCCACTTCCTCAACCCTGTCCCGATCCGGCTCGTCCACGACCGCTGGGTGAGCAAGTACGCCGAGCCCTGGGCCGCACGGCTGAGTGAGCTCAAGAAAAAGATGGAGGCGAACGAGATGGAAAAGGTGTTCGAGGTCTACATCCGCACCACGCCGGAGCGCCTGTGGGAGGCGCTCACCAACGGCGAGATGCGGGCGGAGTACTCCTTCGGCTCCAAGGTCACGTCGGACTGGAAGCCGGGCTCGCGCTACACGATGAGCCCCCCGGACGGCGAAGGCGTCTGGGGAGAGGGCGAGATCCTCGAGATGGACCCGCCGCGCCGCCTCGTGCAGACGATGGTGCCGCTGTGGAGCGAGGAGATCAAGCGCGAGGGCCCGTCGCGGATCACCTTCGAGATCCATCCGCAGGGGGAGGTCTGCCGGGTGACCGTCACGCACGACCAGATGCGCGAGGGCGCCAACGACGAGCTCTACGGCGGCTGGCCGATGATCCTCTCGAGCCTCAAGTCGCTGCTCGAGACAGGCAAGGCGCTCCACTTCCGGCCGCCGGAGTGGGTGGTCGAGCGCTGGAAGCAGGGGCAACCCGTGGCGAGCTCGCGCAGCGGTAGTTGACGCTCAGCAGCTCAGCCGCCGCAGCACCCACGCTCCGCCGAGCGCCAGCAAGGCGGCCAGGGCCGCCAGACCGGGCGTGCCGAGCGCCGGGATTGCGACCGCTTGTCCTGGGAGCTGGAAGGAGGTCGGGTCGTCCGCGGCCGGCGTCGCCGGATCGTCGGTCACCGCCGAGGCCTCGTTGGTGCCGTTGCCGTCGGCGTCGTAGGCGATGGTCCCCTGGTTGGAAATCGTCGTGCCTGGGGCGGCGGCGGCGGCGATGACGGCGTCGATGGTGATCGTCACCGAGGCGCCGGCGGCGAGCGCGCCGTTCCAGGTGACGGTGTTGGTGGCCACGGTCGCCGTCGTGGTGCCGGAGGTCGCCGTGGCGCCGACCAGGGTCAGGTCCGCCGGCAGGACATCGGTGAGCTCGTCGCCCGGGTTGTCGCCCTGGGCATTGGGGCCGCTGTTGGTCAGCACCACGGTGTAGGTCACCGCGCCGCCCGGCGCGAAGGTGCCGGACACCGTCTTGGTGCCCGCGAGCGTCGCCGGCGAGACCGCCGTCGTCGAGGCGCTGCCGCTGTCGTTGCCCTCCTCGGGGTCGTCGCTCGAGGAGACCGTGGCCGTGTTGAAGATCTCGGTGCCCGCAGCGACGCCGGAACCGACCGCCACGGTCAGGGTGAAGACCGCGCTGCCGACGCCGAGCGAGGCGATCGAGCAGAAGATGTCACCACCGTCGCCCACCGCCGGCGTCGTGCACGACCAGCCCCCCGGCGACGACAGCGACACGAACGTCGTCTCGGGCGGCAGCGAGTCGATCAGGTTGACGCTGGTCGCGGCATCCGGACCGCCGTTGGTCACCGTGACGGTGTAGACCAGGTTCATCCCCGGCGTCACCGGATCGGGGTCGTCCACCTTGCTCACCGAGAGGTCGGCCCCGGAGGGCGGGCTGGCCACCGTCGTCGAGGCGCTGCCGTCGTTGTTGCCCTCGTCGGGGTCGGCCTCGTCCGCGGCGGCCGTGGCCGTGTTGTCGATCGTCGTGCCGGGGGTGGCGCCGGAGTCGACCGCCACGGTCAGGGTCAAGGCTGCGCTGCTGTCCACGCCGAGCGACGAGAGCGAGCAGTCGACCGTGCCGCCCGATCCCACCATCGGCGTGGTGCAGCTCCAGCCGGGGTCCGTCGAGAGCGAGAGGAAGGTCGTCCCGGCCGGCAGGGTGTCGGTGAGCGTGACCCCGGAGGCGTCGTCCGGGCCGGCGTTGGTGACGATGATGTCGTAGGTGATGCTGCCGCCCGGCGGCACCGGGTCGGGGCTGTCCGCCTTCACCGTCTGCAGATCGGCGGTCTGGGCGGCGGCGGGCCGCGCCGCCGGCAGACCGAGCGCGAGCGTCGTCAGCAGGATGAGCGGCAGGCGAGCTACGAAGCGCATACGGCGGTTCCCTCAGCGGGGCCAACGCCCCGCGGTTGACGCGGCGGAGCTCCGGGAAGTGTCGCAACGGGTGAGGCGAATTGTAAGCGATGGCGGTTCTAGCGGACCTCCTCAGGGCGGGTCGAGCCGGCCGAAGAGCCCATGCTCCTCCTCGTCCGACCCGGCGGCGAAGAAGAGCGCGGTCACCGGACCGGCCGTCCCGTTGTCGCCGAAGGCGATCCCCCAGAGCCCGTCGATCACGATCGCCTTGCCGTCGGTCCCCTCCAGGCGAAGGGCATCCCATATCACCCTGAGGGAGCGGGCGTTGTCCAGCCGGCGCTGGAGAGCCAGTCGAGATCGGCTTGCCAGGCGCGGCGGGCCGCTGCCTCCCGCGCGAACAAGGCATTCGTCTTCTCCAGCACCAGAGTGTAGGGCGAGCCCGAGCGCCGGGTCTCGTGGCGAACGGGAAGCTCGTGGAGGTCGATTCGATTGTGCACGTGCTGGCGCCCTTGCTTGGCGAGCGGCCACTCGAGCCGCTGCTGCGTCGGGCTGGAAAGGAACGCTCCGAGCCGGTGGCAGAGCGCGCAGTCGCAACCTGCGGGTGGGGAGATCGCCCAGTCGTTGTGGGCGCGCGCCGGCGGCGCGAGACGGGCTGCGAGGCTCTCTGCGCAGTGGCGGGCCACGGCGCCGAGGCCGGGCGTGCCGCGCCGCGCTGGCTCCCCGGTTTTTGCCGCGGCCCGCAGCACCTCCACCAGGCACGGCACCAGGGCTGCGTTCTCCTCGGCGCAGAGCCAGCTGATCGCTCGCGCGATCGAGCGCTCGCTTGACGCAGTCGCATCGTGGGATGCCCTGCCGCTTTCATCCCCGTCGTCGGCGGCGGCTCCGCCGAGCCACCCGAGGATCGGCCTGGCCAGCGCTGCCAGCGCGCGCGCGCGTTGGCTCGGCGGCAGGAGGCTCCGCCGTCCTGCGATCTCCTGCTGGAGCGCTCGCCACCCATCCTCGACGAGCAACCGCGCGACCGGCGCGACCGCAGCGCCCGGAGCGACGCGAAGGGCCTCGCACAACGGTCGCAGCGAAGTGAGCCAGGTGAGCACGTCTCGCCGGCCGATGCGCATGCGGCGTGGCGATGGGTCGGCCCACGCGCCGAGCAGGTTCCTCGTCCACTCCTCGCCGTAGCGGGCAACCAGCGCCACGAAGTCACGCGCCAGCCGTGGGGTCAATCCCTCGAGCTGGAAGGGCAGCAGCAGCGCCGCCGCAAGCTCGGGCGACTCGAGACCGGCGGCGACCCGCAAAGCCTGCGCGAACAGGCCACGACGCTCCTCGTGGCTGGCGACGTCGCTCCAGAAGGCCAGCAGTGACGCTGCCTTCTCTCGGCTCTCACGCAGCTCGCCGGCGCGCAGGCGCTTCTGCAGCGTCTCCAGGGCCCAGCCGGGCGAGGCCTCGGCGCGCACCGCGAAGGCCCGCTCGCGCGGCCACAGAACGAGCGCCGCGCGACGGTACCAGCGGTCCATGGTGTTGCCGTAATTGCCCATGTACCCTTCGTACTCGGCGGCATGAGGCGCGAGCGCCGACGACGGCGTGGTGGCACAGACTTCCTCGTCGGCGACGGTGGTGACAATCGACTCGGCGGCACCGCCGCCGGCATCGTCGATCCAGCGCTCGAGGGTCACGGTCGAGTCGAGGAGGTCGCCGACGACGTAGGCGTCCGGATCGTCCGCCGGTGGCTCGTCTTCCGCGAGCCAGTCGTCGTCTTCGTCACGCTGCCAGCTGCGCCGACGGCGGTGCCAGGGCGGGGCCCAGGTTTCCTCCTGGCAGTCCCTCGTCTCATGCACCTCCGCGAGCGCCAGCACGACCTCGCAGCCGGCGCGCTCCGCCGCCGCCCGCAACGCCGCCGCCCGCGCGGCGTCGTTGCCCTTGAGCCGGCGCCAGCCGAGGCCGCGCTCCGTGTATTGGTGATCGAGCAAGTAGACCAGCCGGTTGGGCGGCTCGCGCGGTGGCGCGTCCCGGCGCGCGTACGGAAACGCCGGCAGCGGCGTCGTGAAATGCTCGCGCAGCAGGGCGGTGAGAGCGTCGCTGGTGCCCGGCGCCGGCGCACCGATGGCGGTCGCCTCGCCCTCGAGGACGAGGTCGTAGGTCAACACGATCCGGTAGCCGGTCCGCACGGGGCGGATCTCGTGGCGGCAGTCGGCGTAGAAGGCGATGAACGACAGCGGCTGCTTGGTGGCCCGGTAGCTGACCACCTCATCCTGATGCTCGACGACGATAGTGCCGCCGGTGAACTCGGAGGGCAGGGTGACAACCAGGGTGCCGACCATGCCGTCGGCCCTCTCCGAGTCCTGGTGCTGCTTGAAGAACTGACCCGGGCCGTAGACCAGCATGGCGTGCAGCTCCGCTGCCAGCCGCTGCCCGGGAGCCAGGCCGAGGTCGGTGCCGAGCGCGGCGAGCATTGGCTGGAGCGTCCGGTTCCAGCGCCGGCGGTCGATCTTGACCCGGCTCGCCGGGATCTCCCCGGTGTCGCGCACCCGCCGATCGAGCACGGTCTGCTCGCGCCGCCCGTAGCGAGCCGGCCGGGCGCTGCGCAGCAGCAGCAGCGCCTGCTCCCGCGGGATCGGGAAGCGGAGCGGTCCGACGCCTTTGACCGCGAGCACGAGGTCGTCGGCCGCCGCCGTCCGCCGGGCGGTAAAGGAGCCGGTGCCGATCTCGCCCAGCAGTCTGCCGATCTGCTCCCTGGCCGTGGTGATCACCGAGGGATCTTGAGCCAAAGCGGGAGGGTGACGCAACGCGGCGGGAGCCGAAACCGGCAGCGTTTACGGCGGCCACTCGATCCCGACACCGACCCTCGCCTCAGCTACCGCTAGCGCGCCGGCGCGCCGCCGACTTCGGGCCGCTGCTGCCGGCCAACATGTGAAACTGCCACAGGTCCTGATCGCTGAAGTTGAAGATCGGCCGCAGGGCGGCGAGGCCGGTCGGGCCGATGCTCGATTCGAGGAAGCGCAGCTCGGTGAATTTCTCCTCGATCTCCGGATCCGGCCGCGGCACGGCGCCCGCCTGGCGCAGGATCAGGATCCCCTTGGCGCGCAGCGACAGCTCGAGTCGCAGGCGCAGCAGGCAGATCATGTCGGCGACGGTCGTGGGCGAGAAGTGCTCGCGCACCGATGCGAGGTAGGCGCCGATCGGCGTCGTCGACACCCGGCCGGAGTGGACCAGCTCCAGCAGCTCGGCGTCGGTGTCGAAGCCGGTGCCCAGCCAGGCGCGGGTCCGCCCCTCGCTCACCCGGAAGACGAGGAAGAAGAGGACCGGCAGCACGACGAGCACGGCCAGGGTCTGCAGGTCGGGGCCGACGAAGAAATGGTTGAAGCTCGAGTGGACGGCGACGGCGAGCAACCAGCCGGGCAGGAACACCGGTGCGAGCCCGCCGCGGCGCCGGTCGGCGAACGTCTTGGCGCCGATCGCCAGGCTGGCAGTGACGCCGCCGTGCATGATGGCGGTGCCGAAGCCCCGCACCAGCCAGAGCGCCGGCCGCGCGTCCGGAAGCACCAGCATGGTGTGCAGGTTCTCGGCAGCGGCGAAGCCGGCGCCGACCGCGAAGCCGGCGATCGCCGCGTCGACCAGGAACCCCACCCGCCGCCTGGCGATGAGCACCACGACGACCGCGCCCTTGATCGTCTCTTCGACGAGCGGCGCGACGTAGCGCACCAGGGTCTTGGGGTCGAGCGTCAACGCCCCCGCCAGCGCGCGGTTGACGAGCAGGGCGAGGCCGGCCGCGGCGACGCCGGCGGCGAGCAGGAGCAGCACCCGCCCGAGCGGCACCAGCTTGTAGCTGTCGAGGGAGATCAGGGCCAGCAGGAAGACGAGGACCGGGAGAAGCCCGACGGCGGCCGCCATGCAGCGGGCAGGCTAGCCCATTCAGAGGATCTTGAGCGAGGCCATGAACTCATCCGACGACGGCCCGCTCTCCTGCCGCGCCCGGGCGTAGCCCAGCGAGAGGGTGGTGCTCAGGTTGGAGAAGATCACCATCTTGAGATCGACCTGTGCTCCGAGGTCGTACACCGTGCGCTCGAGCGCGCGGTCGTCGAACTCGGTGCGCAGCAGCGAGGAGAACAGCCCGACCTCCGCCCAGGTCAAGTAGAAGCCGGGGGTCCCGGCGTGCCGAAAGCGCAGCGGCGGCAGCATCCACTCGACCATGACCTTGCCGTAGTCGCGACCGCCGACCTCGTTGATCTCGAGCCCGGGGAAGCTCTCCGGCTGGCGGTAGCGGCGAGCCGCCTGATGGTCGACGTAGTTGTTGCCGAAGGCGCCGAAGTAGAAGCTCGCGGCGGGGTCGCCGGCGCGGCCGTCGGCGATGCCGGCGGAGCTGCGCAGCCAGAGCGAGGAGTGCGGGATCGGCAGCAGCCAACCGACGTCGAGGTCGCCGCTCAGGCGCGAAAAGGTATCGCCGGCGGCATGGCGGCCGCCGAGATGGAGCCGCCAACGCAGCCCCTGTTCTTCGGGCTCGGAGGCGCCGAGCGACTTCTCGACGAACTCGTAGCCGACCGTGACCCGCCCGTCCAGCAGGCGATCGGTGCCCGCCGCGATGTTCTGCGCCTCGGGCAGGGTCTCGAGGTTGCCCCAGCCGACCAGGCCGACATCGAGGGTCCAGCGCCGCGGCTCGTCGTAGCGCAGGACCTTGCTCCAGCTGGTGCCCAGCGAGTAGCCCCGGCGGCTCGTCTTGGTGGGCCCGAACAGGTCGTAGAAATCGGCGCGGTTGTAGGTCGCCTCGAGCCCCCAGCCCCAGTGGCGCAGGGAAACCTCGGCGTGCAGGCGCTCGTCGGTTGGCTGCTGCGTGTCGGGGGAGTAGGAAACGGCCAGATCGATGCGGCTCAGGTTCAAGGAATCCGAGATGGTGGCCGCGAGGCCGGCGGCGGGCGAGTCCTTGTATTGCGCGACGATGGGATAGATCGAATCGAGGCTCAGGTGGCGCAGTGAATCGTAGGGCCCGCGAGCGACCTGGAGCGAGGCGGCATCGGTCGTCGCCGGCGAGGGGACCTTCCACTGCTTCAGCTCCGGCGAGCGCTCGACCAGGGACTGGCCGAGGAAGCGGATCGCGCCGACATGCTCCAGACGCCGTTCCGGCACCACCCCGGGCTGCAGGCCCTCGCCGGAGTAGCGGAAGACCAGGAGCTCGTCGCCGCCGAGCGGCACGGGGCGGAAGAACCCGGTCTCGGCGTTGGTGAGGATGTCGATGTCCTTGTGCTCGAGATCGTAGCGGTAGACGTTCGACACCCCCGAGTAGGCCGACGACCCGTAGAGATACCTGCCGTCGGGGGAGAAGACGAAATTCTCGGGCGCGCTCACCTCGAAGTCGTAGAGCGTCGCCAGCGAAACCTCGCCCGCGGCGAGCTCGGCGAGCGGGATCGCCACCAGCAGCTGGGAGCCGTCGACCCGCGCCAGCGAGCCGGTGAGCAGCCGGCCGTCGGGCGAGACGTCGATGTCATAGAGGTCGTCGCCGTAGGGGAACGAGTGCATCTGCTCCCACGTGGCGTAGGGCGGCTTCAGGCGCACCAGCGTCGAGATACCGTTGAAGTGGCGGATGCCCCACAGCGCGCGGTCGGCGGCGGCAAAGGCGAGATCACCGATCCGGCCGTCGCGCATCAAGCGCTCGGTCTTGCGGGTGCGCAGGTCGACGGCGTAGAGGTCGCGCCAACCGTAGTTGTCGGCGGTGAAGAAGAGCTTCCCACCGGCCTGGTCGTAGGCCAGCGAGGTGACGTAGAACAACGCCGGCCCGCGCACCTCGGCGATCTCCTCGCTCTTGCCGGTCGCCCGGTCGATGGCGATCACCGGGGCCATCTTGCCCAGGCTGCGTACGGCGACGTAGATCTTGTTCCGCGCCGGGTCGAGGAAGGCGCGCGAGACCGAGCCCAGCGGCACCGCCGACAGCGGCCGGAACGGGGTGATCGGCTGCCGCCGGACCGACTCCAGGTTGCGCCGCTGCCAGTCGCGCTCGAAGGCGATCCAGCGCCGCCACTCGGTGTCCAGGCTGACGCCGTAGACGTGCCGGAACTGGCGTGAGAAGTAGGCCTCGCTGCCCGGCCGCCGGCCGGTCCACTCGATCAGCTTCTGCGGGCCGTACTGATGGGCGAGGTAGGTCATGAAGCGCGTGCCATAGAGATAGGCGTTGACCCCGACCTGGAAGTCGCTCGCCGTGCCTTCGGATTCGAGGCCCACCACGTCCCAGAAGGGCGCCTCGTCGAGGACCATCGAGCGGAAGGTCATCTCGTCGTAGGCGCCGAGGGCGCGGCCCAGCCCACCCGCCATCCAGGTCTCGAGGAACACCGCGATGCCCTCGTGATACCAGCGCGGCGCGTTCCACCGCGGGTTGGTGAGGTAGTTGTAGAAGATCGACTCCGGATGGGCGGCGACCGGCTGCACCTTGCCGCGGAAGAGGCCGCGGAAGCGCAGGTCCCGGCCGGTCGCCTGATCCATGGTGACGACGTGCGCCATCTCGTGGTTGGCCATCCAGAACATCCGGTCGACCGCCGGCACGGTGTCGTAGACGTAGCTGAACGGGGCGATGCCGAGGTCGACGAAGTTGGTCGGCACGGTGTTGGCGCCGCCGTGGCCGAAGTCGCTGAAGTCTTCGAGCAGGATGGCCACGGGCTCGCGCGAGTCGTAGCCGTAGAGCTGGCGGTGGAAACGCAGCGCGTTCTCGGTGCAGGCGGCGACGTGCGGGGCCACGAACTCGACCAAGCCGCCGACGCTGCGCAGCTTCACATCAGGGAGATCGTAGGCCGTGAGCTGAGCGGCGAGCGGCGAGGCGGCGAGGAGCCCGGAGAGCACGAGGATGCGGCAAAGGAAAACCGGACCGACGCCACGGGGCGCCGGTCCGGACCTTGAGGTCTGGGCCTGCCGACTCAATTCGCCCTGGCGTTGCGCAGCGCCGAGTTGGCCACCGCCGCGCGCAGCCGGTCGTTGGCGAACGCCAGGCGCACCCGGTCGTTGGCCAGCGCCGCCCGCAGGCCGGCGTTGGCGAAGACCGCCCGCATGCTGGCGCTGGCGAAGGCGGCGCGCAGCTGGCCGTTGGCGGCCACCGCTCGCATCGCATCGGAAGCGAGCACCGCCCGCAGGTTGGCGTTGGCCATCAGGTCGCGCAGCTGCGCACTGGCGAACACCGCCCGCGCCCGGTCGTCGGCCAGCGCCGCCCGCAGCGAGTCGGCGGCGAGGACGGCCCGGAGCTGCTGGCTCGCCATGGCGTCGCGCAGCTGGGCATCGGCGAGGGCGGCCCGCATCTCGGAGCTCGCCAGCAGAGCGCGCAGCTGGCCGTTGGCGGCCACGTCGCGCATCGCCGCGTTGGTGAACGCCGCCCGCAGCGCCCCGTTGGCGAGCACCGCCCGCAGGTTGGCGTCGGCGAAAGCTGCCCGCATCGCGTCGCTGGCGAACACCGCCCGGGCCCGATCGTCGGCCAGAACGGCCCGCATCTCGGCGCTGGCGGCTATCTGGTCGTCGGCGAGCGCGGCGCGCAGGGCGTCGGCGGTGAAGGCGGCCCGCGCGCGGTCGTCGGCGAGCGCCGCCCGCATCCGATCGCTGGCCAGGGCGGCGCGCAGGGCGTCGCTGGCCAGCACGTCGCGCAGCGCCTGGTTGGCGGCCACGGCGCGGAACTGGCCGTCGGCGAAGACCGCCCGCATCGTGTCGCTGGCCATCGCGTCGCGCAGTTGGGCGTTGGCGAGCGCAGCGCGCAGCGCGGCACTGGCGAAGACGGCCCGCAGACGATCGCTGGCCAGGGCATCGCGCAGCTGGGCGTTGGCCACGGCGTTGCGGAAGGCGTCGGTGGCGAACACCGCCCGCACCCGGTCGTCGGCGAAGGCGGCGCGCAGCTTGTCGTCGGCGAGCGCGGCGCGCATCTCGGCGCTGGCGAACAGGTCGCGCAGCTGGGCGTTGGCGAAGACCGCCTTCATGTCGGCGCTGGTGAAGGCGGCGCGCGCGTTGGCGTCGGCCATCAGCTCCTGGAACTCCCGGCTCTGGACGACCTGCTGGACCTCGGGGTCCTGCAGCTTGATGTCTTCGCTGGAGAGCGGCGTCGAGCGATAGCGCTCGGCTTTCTCGACCCCGCCGATCGAGCCGGCGGACTGCTCGGCGGGAGGCACTCCCGCCTGGCGCAGGATGAACACCACCGCCACGGCCACGATGGCGATCCCCAACACGATCCACATTCCCTTGCTCTTGTTTCGGCTGCTGTCGCTCATGACGAACCCCCTTCCATGGGATCTGAGCTTCTCGCTTGGAATCCGACTCGCTCGTCTCAAGTACCGGTCCGGGCGGAGAAAGGTTGGTGCACAGTCCTTAGATCGCCGGCAGGTCGGCGAGCCGGAGCGTCCGCCGCAGGACCGTCGACCCACCGCTCTCGACGGTCATCTCGATCGGCGCCTCCGGGTGGGCGGGCCGGACCTCGATCCGATACCGCCCCGCGGCGAGCGGCGGGGAGGTCAGCGCACCACCCGCCTTTTCGACCGCCACCGGGGTCCCACCGGGCGCGGCGAGTTGAACCAGGTCGAGGCCGCCACCGCCGGTCAGGGAGAAGGTCGCCGGGGCGGCCCCGGTCAGGGTGAGCTCCAGGCTCAGCAGCCCGTCCAGCCGGGCCGCCGCCAGGCTGCCGGCGCCACGGTCGAGCGGCCAGACCGCGCTGCTCTTGGTTGGCACCATCGCGCCGGTCAGATCGCGGACGTCGACCTCGCCGGTCGGCGAGCGGCGGATCTCGACGAAGACCCCGATGGCCACGCCGAGGGCGACGCCGGCGGCGACGTAGGCGAGGCGGGACGAGAGCGGCGCCGCGCGCCACCAGCCGAGCCGCCGCGCCGGCCGGCGCAGCGGCACGACCGGGCGGCCGGCGCCGGCGAGGGCCGCGTCGATCCGCGACCGCAGCTCGGCCGGGGGCTCGACCAGGGACAGGCCGGCGAGGAGCCTCGCCGTCGCCTCGACGCCGGCCGCCGTCTGCCGGGCCTCGGGGTCGGCGGACAGCCGCGCGGCGAGCTCGACCGCCCGGTCGGCCGGCAGCTCGCCGTCGACCCGTTGCCAGAGCAGCTCCTCGATCGGCGTCGTCATCGGAGACCGCCGAGCCCGAGCTCCACCAACACCCCGCGCAGCTGCTGGCGGGCCGCGAACAGCCGCGACTTGACCGTCTTCTGCGGCAGCTCCAGAATTTCGCCCATCTCGTCGTAGCTGAGATCGAGGAAGTGCCGCAGCACGATCACCACGCGGTGGGACAGGCTGAGCCGCAGCAGGGCCTGCTGGATGGACGCGGCGCGCTCCCGGCTCTCAGCCCGGGCGTCGGGCAGGGGACCCGGCGCCGCAACCTCGGCCGGCAGCTCCTCGGCGACCAGGCGCGGCCGTACCAGGTCGAGCGCCTCGTGGACCGCGATCCGATAGAACCAGCTGAAGAAACGGCGGCTGGGATCGAAGCGCCCGAGGTTCTGGTAGGCCTTGATGAAAGCGTCCTGGGTGGCGTCCATGGCGTCCTCGCGGTTGCCGGTGATGCGCAGCGCCAAGTTGAAGATCGGGCGCTGGTACTTGTCGACCAAGCTGCCGAAGGCATCGGGGTCGCCCCGGAGGACCGCTTCCACGATGGCGACGTCCGTGTCTCTCGGCATAACTACCGCCGGCCGGGGAAGAAAGTTGGCGCGTTCGCCGGCATGACCCCCTGTGCCCCCGCGGCGGCGGTCGCTAGTCGATCGGCAGGACCGAATCGAGCCCCGAGAGCCGGAACAGCTCCTGAAGGTGCGGCGACAGATGGACCAGGCGGGCCGAGGCGCCCTGCTTGGCGAGCCGGAGCTGGAGCGCGACGAGCAGGCCCAGACCGGAGCTCGAAATGTAGGACAGGTCCTGGCAGTCGATGATGCACGACGCCTGGACGCTGCGCAGCACCTGCCTGGCCTTCTCCTCCTGCGAGGCGTCGAAGCGCCCCGCCAGCAGCACACGATCCCCCGCGGCGAGCTCGATCGAGAACATTCAGTCCAACCTCTTGCGCAGCGAGACCTTGAGCGCCCGGTGACGGTACTCGAAGGAAACCTTGTCGACCAGGGACTTGACCAGGTGAAGCCCGAGGCCGCCAGGACGCCGCTGCTCGAGTGGGGCGTGGACGTCGACCGGCGGCGCATCCTCGAGCGAGAACGGCTCGACGTCGAAATCCGTCAGCTCGACCACCGCTTCGTGGGCCCGGCGTTCGACCGCGATCAGGATCTCGCTGCCCGGTCCGACGTTGTACTTGACGAAGTTGGTGAAAATCTCCTCGGTGGCGACGTTCAAGCGGAACTCGACGTCCGGTCCCAAGCCCTCGGCGTCGACGAACTCCTTGAGCAGGGCGAACACCTGGTCGAGCGAGGAGATGGCCTTGGCGAAGCGGCGCTCACGGCGGGTAGAAGCCAGAATGCCTCCTCCGGATGACAACCGTTCTAACCGGGCTTTGGGGCGCAAGTCTACACCTCTCGCCGGCTGCGCGACCGCCGGGCGTGAAACCGCGGTACGCTGACAGCGAGCGTCCCTCATGATCGGTCGCACGATCGGTCACTACCGCATCACCGACCACCTCGGGGGAGGCGGGATGGGGGTGGTGTACAAGGCGGAGGATCTCAAGCTGGGACGGGTGGCGGCGCTCAAGTTCCTGCCGCCGGAGCTGACGCGGGACGAGGAGGCGAAGAAGCGGTTTCTGCGCGAGGCGCGCGCCGCGTCGCTGCTCGACCATCCGAACATCTGCACGATCTACGACATCGTCGAGCACGACGGCGGGCAGACCGGGCCCGCAACGCCCTCTCCACCTGGCGCGCCGCACGGAGCCCGCTGGCGATCGCACCCTCGACCGTCCCCAACCGCTCCTCATCGGTCGCCTCGCCGGCGAAGAAAAGGGTCCCCGCGACCGGGCGCGCGAGCCGCCGCGACGAGCCGACGCCGCCGACCCGCACGTAGCTGTAGGCGCCGCGCACGTAGGGATCGGTGCGCCAGTCGTGGGTCCAGGCCGCGACGAGCCGCGCGGCGAGGCGGCGGCGGGGAAGGCCGAGGCTCGCCGCCAGCGACGTCACCGCGAGCTCTCCGAGCTCGGCGGGCCCGCGCCCGGCGAGCGGCGCGGCGGCCCACGCCACCAGCAGGGGAAAGCGCAGCGGATAGGCGGTCCACCAGGTCTGGAAGGGGCCCGTGGGCGTGCGCAGGAACGCCACCCGCGCCAGCCGGGCCGTGACGTCCTCGGGCCACGGCGGCTCGCGGAGCTCGACGGCCACGCGCACGGCGTCCCCCATCACCAATCCGCGCAGCGCGCGGCGGAGCGGCGGCGGATCGGGATCGATCGCCAGCGCGCCGGGCTCTCCGGGCCGCGCCTGCAGCACGCCGAGTGGCACGGTGACGATCGCCGCGCGCGCCGTGAAGCGCTCCTCGGCGGCGCCGCGCCCGCGGCAGCCGACCTCGACGCGGCCGCGCCGCCACCGGATGGAGCTCACCGGCGAGCCGAGGCGCACGGCATCGGCGACCTCGCGCGCGAGCCATGCCGCGAGCCGCCCGTAGCCGCCCACGATGCGGCCCGGCGGTGAGGCGCCGGCCAGCGGCCGCGGTACGCGGCGATGAAATCGGCGAACGGTCGATCCGGGCCCTCGGCATCGATGCCGCCGAGGACGCGGCCGACGGAGCGCCAGAGGTCGCTCCTGCGCAGCCGGCCCGCGGCGGCCACCCGCTGCTCACCGGCGACCTCGTAGGCGACGAGCCCGGCCTCGGCGAGCAACCGCCGGGTGAGCGGAGCCTCGCCATGGATGAACTCCGCGCCGAGCTCGACCGGCACGGGCCGCAGCGGGTCGTCCAGCGTGAGCACGCGGCCGCCGATCCGATCGCGCGCTTCCAGCACGACGACGCTGCGACCCCGCCGGCGCAGCTCGCGCGCCGCGGCAAGGCCGGCGACGCCCGCACCGACGATGGCGACGTCGACGGGACCACTGGGCATCGGATCGGCTTAGCCTCGCGCGCGGCGGGTGGAGTGGACACTCGTCACTGCGCACGCGCAGTGTAGTCCTTGGCCCAGACCGCCTGCGAGTGCGTAGAGGAGCACCCGCGGCCCTTCCCGCGGGAGGGGCCGCGAGTCACCGGACACCCTCCTAGAACGGGCAGTTCCCGGGGGCCGGCTCGTCCTTGCGCAGCGGCGCCGCCGGTGGCACGAGATACGTGACCACGTTCATCGCCGG
>DASWHK010000158.1:0-20300 GCA_036398215.1 Acidobacteriota bacterium
CGCCCGGGGCCCTCCTCTTGTCGTCGCGAGCAGACCGATTACACTCTCACCACGCCCTGCTGGGGTCGGGGCGCTTTTTCATCATCGGGAGTGGGCATGATCTTCGGAGTGCCAGCCGAAGCCAGGGGTGTGGAACGCCGGGTGGCGCTGGTGCCCCGCTCGTTGCCGGAGCTGGCGAAGGCCGGCGTCGAGGTGCTCGTGCAGCGTGGCGCCGGCGAGGAGGCCGGATTCGCCGACGCCGAGTACGAGCAGAAGGGCGCCCGGCTGGCGGCCGATGCCGCCGAGCTCGTCGCGGCCGCCGACATCCTGGCCTGCGTCGGCCCGCCGGGCGGCGGCCGCAGGGGCGGCGCCCGGACGGGCGATGGCGAGGCCCGGCCCGGCGATCACCGCGCGTCGAGCTCGGGCAGAGGCCTCGACGTCGCCACGCTGCGTTCCGGCCAGGTCGTGGTCGGCCTGCTCGATCCGTTCGGCGCGCCGCAGGCGATGCGCGGCCTGGCGGCGGCCGGCGTCACCTCGTTCGCGCTCGAGCTGCTGCCCCGCATCACGCGGGCGCAGTCGATGGACGCCCTCTCGGCGATGGCGACGGTCGCCGGCTACAAGGCCGTGCTGCTGGCCGCCGTCGAGCTCGGCAAGATGTTCCCCATGATGATCACCGCCGCCGGGACATTGGCACCTGCAAAGATCCTGGTCGTCGGCGCCGGCGTTGCCGGCCTGCAGGCGATCGCCACGGCCCGGCGACTGGGTGCCGTGGTGACCGGCTACGACATCCGCCCGGCGGTCAAGCAGCAGGTCGAGAGCCTCGGCGCCGGCTTCCTGGAGCTGGACCTCGAGGCGGCCGCCGCCGAGGAGGCAGGAGGATACGCCAGAGAAATGAACGAGGAGTTCTACCGCCGCCAGCGCGAGATGATGGCGAAGGCCGTGGCCGAGCACGATGTCGTGATCACCACCGCGGCGGTGCCGGGCAAGCGGGCCCCGGTGCTGATCACCGCCGACATGGTCCGCGGCATGAAGGGCGCCTCGGTGATCGTCGATCTCGCCGCCGAAACCGGAGGCAACTGCGAGCTGACCCGACCCGGCGAGACCGTCGCGGTTCACGGCGTCACCATCATGGGCCCGGTCGACCTGCCCGCCACGGTCCCCCACCACGCCAGCCAGATGTACTCCAAGAACGTCGCCACGTTCGTCGCCAACCTGGTAAAAGACGGCCGCTTGGAGCTCGATGGCGACGACCCGATCATCAACGAGACGATGGCGACCCGCGACGGCGAGGTCGTGAACGAAAAGGTCCGGGAAGCGCTCGGCGCCGAGGTCGAAGGCCGCCAAGCAGCGGCGCCGGGTGCGGCCGCGGCTGCCCCGGAAAGGAGCGCCGACTAGTGGAAGTGTTCGTCGCCGTCCTGACGATCTTCGTGCTGTCCTTGTTCGTCGGCTTCGAGATCATCCAGAAGGTGCCGCCGCTGCTGCACACGCCGCTGATGTCGGGGGCCAACGCGATCTCGGGGATCACCCTGGTCGGCACGCTGGTCACCTCGGGGGCGCAGTTGACGACCTTTACCACCATCCTCGGGTTCATCGCGGTGGCGATGGCGACGGCCAACGTGGTCGGCGGCTTCCTGGTGACCCATCGCATGCTGGAGATGTTCCGGCAGGATGGGGGGCGGCGGAAGTGATCCTCCGGGGCCGCCAGGGCGAGGGCGCCGCGGGCGTCCGGGGAGACGGCTAGCTACGTGTCCGAAGCCCTCATCAACCTGTTCTACCTGCTCGCCGCGGTCCTCTTCATCTTCGGGCTGAAGGGGATGACGCACCCGCGCACCGCGGTCCGCGGCAACCTGCTGGGCGCGCTGGGCATGCTGATCGCGATCGTCGTGACGCTGCTCGACCGCCGCATCGTCAGCTTCGAGGTGATCGTCGCCGGCTTTGTGGTCGGGGCGCTGGCCGGCGCGGTGATGGCCTACAAGGCGCCGATGACCGCGATGCCCCAGGTGGTGGCGATCTTCAACGGCTTCGGCGGCGGCGCCTCGGCGCTGGCCGTCGGCGCGGCGCTCGAAGAAGCCCTCAAGGGAGGGTTCGTCGAGGAGATCTCGGTGCAGTTCACGGTGGCGGCGGCGATGTCCGGGCTGATCGGGGCGGTGTCATTCACCGGCAGCGGCATCGCCTTCGGCAAGCTGCAGGGATTGATCGCCGAGAAGCCGGTGCTGTTGCCGGGCCGCCATGCCATGAACGCGCTGCTGCTGATGGTCTGCCTGGCGCTGAGCGGCTGGCTGGTGGCGCAACCGGACTCGTCGCTGGCGTTCTGGGCGCTGTGCGGTTTCGCGGCGCTGCTCGGCATCATGCTGGTGATCCCGATCGGCGGCGCCGACATGCCGGTGGTCATCGCCCTGCTGAACTCGTATTCGGGTCTGGCGGCGGCGGGCCACGGCTGGGTGCTCAACAACAGCGTGCTGATCATCGCCGGCTCGCTGGTCGGCGCCGCCGGGTTCATCTTGACCGCGATCATGTCGAAGGCGATGAACCGCTCGCTGCCCAACATCATCTTCGCGGGCGTCGGGGCCGAGGTGAGCACCGCCGGCGCCGCCGATGAGGTCTATGCCAACGTCAAGTCGACCTCGCCGGAAGAGGTCGCCATGATGCTCGACGTCGCTCGCCGGGTGATCGTCGTCCCGGGTTACGGCATGGCTGTGGCCCAGGCGCAGTACGCGATCCGCGACCTGTGCGACCTGCTGGCCGAGCGCGGCGTCGAGGTCGAGTTCGCGATCCACCCGGTGGCCGGCCGGATGCCGGGGCACATGAACGTGCTGCTCGCCGAGGCCCAGATTCCCTACGACGCGCTCAAGGACCTCGAAGAGATCAACCCGACCTTCGCGCAGGCCGACGTCGTGCTGGTGGTAGGGGCCAACGACGTCGTCAACCCGCTGGCCCGGGAGGCGGATCCTTCGATCCCGATCGCCGGCATGCCGATCCTCGATGTCGACTACGCCCGCTCCGTGGTGATCGTCAAGCGCAGCCTCAGCCCCGGTTTCGCCGGGATCCCCAACCCCCTGTTCGCCGCCGACAACGCCCTGATGCTGTTCGGCGACGCCGAGGAGGTGGCCCGGGACCTCCTCGCGGCCCTCAAAGAAGTGTAATACGCATCGATAGTCAGTTCTGGATATCAATAAGCTATGGAATATACTGAGGGTCTTCGTGTACTATCGGAACTCCATTGGGCCTGAACGACCGTCGGTGGGTGCACACATGCTGCGAAACAAGAGCGTCGCGATTCGGGGTTGGGTGCTGGCTTCGTGTCTCCTGGTTGCCGTCGGCGTGTCGCTCCGCGACGCGCACGGGGCGGAGCCCGGGGCCGCACAATGGACTCTCCCGCACGCGGGAACGACCTGCTTTAACCTGCTGAGCGACGACCCGGTCGAGGGACCGCGGATCGCCGCGACCCGGCAGGAGCTCCAGGAGACGATGGGGCCGGAGGAGCTCGTCTACGTGCACGCCGACGGTGGCCTTACCGCCGGCGAGACCCTGCAGGTGGTCCGGCGCACCGGCGATCTCGACCATCCGGCCGTGGAGGACGTCTCGGGGAGCATTCTCGAGGTGCTCGGCGTCGTCGAGGTCATCGAGTCGAACGCCGAGGTCTCGTTGTTGCGGGTCGTCGCGGCGTGCCGCGAGATCGAGATCGGCGACTACCTGCGCCCGGTGCCGGTCGAAAACCTGCCGGGCGAGCTGCCTCGCCTGCCGGTATTCGACAGCGCGCGCCTGGTGACCCCGATGGAGGACGATGCCTATCTGGTCATGGGGGCGGTCGAGTCGGTGCTCTCCGATTCGGACGAGCCCGAGGACCTGCACCGCCAATCGGTAACCACCTATGAGCTGTACGCGCAGCGTGATCTGATCCTGATCGATCAGGGCCTCGGCGAAGGCTGGCAGCTCGCCGACCTGGCGCTGATCTACCGTGACCGGGTCTACGGGCAATCGGGCAGCGACCCGCTGCCGGTCCCGACGGTGCTCGGCCGCGGCGTCGTGGTGCGTACCGATGCTGACAGCGCCATCCTGCAGATCGTCGACAGCGTCGTGGAGATGCACCTCGGCGACCGGGCGCGCAAGGCCGGCTCGGCGCTGGATTTCGTCAACAACGCCCCGAGCGTCGTTTGTCGAAGCGAGCGCAGCCAGCTGCGCACCGGCGAGAGCCTGCGGCTGACCGCTGAGGTTTCCGATCCCGATGGCGATCCGACCACGGTCACCTGGCGGGCCTCGGCGGGGACGCTGTCGCCCTCGCAGGGGACCGCGGTCACCTGGACCGCCGCCGGGGTCGGCGAGGGCACGGTGACCGTCGCCGCCACCGTCGACGACGGCCGCGACGGTTTCGCCGAATGCGCGCTCTTGGTGACGGTGGCTCCGGCGCCCGCGCTGGCCGCAGGGCCGGGCATGGCCGCCGGGCCGGAGGTCTTGAGCTTCACCTGTCCGGAGTTCCCCGCCGGGCGTACCGAGGCCGACAATCGCTGCAAGGCGGTGCTCGACGACGTCGCCCTGCGCTTGCGGCAGGACCCGCGGGCGACCGCGGAGATCGTCGGCCACAGCGACACGACGGGCACCGACGAGGGCAACCGGGTCACCTCGTTGCAACGGGCCGAGAACGCCCGCGACTACCTCGTCGAGACCCACGGGATCGAGGCCAGCCGCATCGAGGCCCGCGGCGCCGGGTCGGCCGAGCCGATTGCCGGCAACGACACCCCCGAGGGCCAGCTCAGCAACCGTCGCGTCGAGATCCGGGTGACGCTGCCCGGCGGGCAGTAGCTGCTGCACGACGGCGGCGGAGCCGGGAACGGATGAGCCGCTCAGAGATAGTCTAAGGGCTCGATGCCCACGGCGTCCGCCGCCACCAGCTCGGCGATGGCGTCGGGCGCCGCGGGCGCGGCGAGATCGAGCCTCTCGGTGCCGTCCGCTTCGCTGCCATCGGCGTTGCGCACGATCGCCACCTGCGGCAGCTGCGGAGCATGGGCATTGCTGGCGAACGAGACCGCCAGCCGGCCGCTTGCAAGCCGCACGACGGTGCCGGGGGGATACAGCCCTACCATCGCTTTGAACCCGGCGAACAGCGAGGGCTCGAACTTGGTGCCGGCGTCCGCCTCCATGATGCGCATCGCCTCGTCGGGGGGGATCTCACCGCGGTAGGGGCGTACCGAACGGAGCGCATCGTAGACGTCGGCGATGCTCACCAACTGAGATACCAGGTGCGGCTCCCAGTCGTCGTCGCGCAGCTCCTCGTGATAGGCGAGGTGGTGCTCGTAGGCCACCAGGGGCGCCAGGTCGCCGATGCCTTCGGTCTCCGATAGGATGCGGGCGCCCTCGAGGCCGTGCGTATTGACGATCTCCCACTCCTCCGGCGTGAGCTTGCCCGGCTTGCGCAAGATCTCGCCGGGGATGCGCTCCTTGCCGACGTCGTGCAGCAGCGCCGCGACGGTGATGTCGTGCAGCTCCTCCGCCTTGAAAGGCAGGTTCTGCGCCAGGGCGAGGGTGAGCATCGCGACGTTGAGCGAGTGGGTGAACGAATAATCGTCGTGTTGCATGAGCGCGTGGACAGCGAGCAACGGCCGGGTCTCCTTCATGGCGAGGGCGGTGAGGTCGAGCGCCAGTCGGCGGACCTCCTGCACGTCACAGACCTCCCCGGTGCGGCGCGCTCTGCTCTTGATGCCGCGCATGATGTGCAACCCGGCGCTGTACGCTTCCCAGGTGCGAAAGAGGCTGTCGGAGTGCTGGACGTCCCTCGCCTCGACGTGGATCGAGCCGACGGTGATGTGGGTGATCGAGCTGCGCTCGAACGTCTCCTGGACACCTCCTCCGGCGGCGAGAGAAGTCGGGTCCCGTCCCAGGATGTCGAGCATTTCGCGCAGCTCCGAGCGGCTCACCGCCTGGTCGAAGACGAGCTTCTCGATGCCGAGCCCCCGCAGCAGCGAGCCGAACTGGATCAGCACCTCGCCCGATACCGGGATCTGCGCGTTGCCGACGACGAACCCGCCGGAGGCGTAGGCGAGGCGCAGCGGCTCGTCGTCAGAGAACATCGGGCCGAGCTCTTCGTACAGCTCCTCGACCGCCTGCTGCAGGCGCGGGTGCTTGGGCGGGTAGATCTCCCGGCATTGAAGCGCCGCTTGCAGCCTCGCGGCCAGCTTCTGCAGCTGGCCCCGCGTGTCCTGGAACGACATCTTCTCTTATCCTTCCGGGCTGTTGCGCCGCGGACCCCGCGCCGGACGGACCTCGGCGAATACGGGCGGCAGCGGTACCTTGCCTTCGCGCCTTCCATCGAGCGCGCTGAGGGCCCATTCGGCGGCGTCGCGGGCTGGCCGCCGGCGCGCCGCGAACCACCACGGCCGGCGCGCCAGTTGCTCCAGCTTGGCGCGGCTTCGGGTGTCCGCCAGGCGGCCGAGGGCGACGGCGGCGACCTGTATCAGGGTGGTGTTCCGGCCCCGCAGGTTGGGTGATTCCAGGAATTTCCGCAAACGTCCGGTGCCCGGCGCATGGGGGTGGTAGCCGAGCCCGTGAACGGCCATCAGCAGCGCCGTCGGATCGTCGTCTTCGAGGGCATCCGTCAACAGCGGTCCCACCCGTTCACCCCCGAGCCTGATCGCCGCGACGATCGCCTCGCGACGCACGCGTGCGTCGGCATGACCGAACATCGGAGTCAGATGCTCGACCATGTCGGCGCTTCCCACCTCGCCCAAGATCATCGCCAGGTTGCGGAGCACGAACCAGCGGTCGTCGTCGAATCGCTCCACCACCAGCTCGCCAACCTCGTCGCCCATCTGCGGGAGAATGCGCAACAGGCGTTGCCGCACGCTACGGGTCTTCTCGTCCGCGAGAGCGTCGAGCAGCAAAGGGATCACTTCGGACCCGCGGGCGCGGATGATCTCCGTGATGTGCACGGCGTTCTGGCGCGAGTGGCCAAGCGAAGCGGCAACCAGCGCACGGATCGTCTCACTGGTGTAGAAACGCTCGACGACGCCGGCGGCGATGTCGCGCCGCTCGGCGGGCCGGTCCTCGTCCTTCGAGGCGCGCAACAGGTCCTTGAGGAGCTTCTGCAGGGTGCGGAACTGGTTTTCAAGCAACAGCGCCTGCAGCGAGCGCTCGAGCTCCAGGGCGAGCCGCCGGTAGCTGGCCGAGTCGATGTCGTGATCGAGCAAGCGCGCCACCATGAGCGACTTGCGCAGGGCGATGAATGACATGCTCATCTCCGACAGGCGCGGTTTGATGCGCTCGATCGGCCAGGCGTTGTCGAGATCCGCGGGGGTGAGGAGGTACTGCAGCCCCGCTTCGTACTCGGCCGACAGGAAGCGTCGCGGCGACTCGCCGTTGAGCACTTCGAGTAGCCGGGGCCAATTCGAGAGGAAGTCCGACTTTTGCTCCCCGCGGGCGATCTCTTCGGCAAGGACGGCCTGGATGTCCTTCGCCATCTCGTCGCGTTCGGGTCGATCGCGCGTGAGGCGGTCGAAAAGCCCGTACAGGCGCGGCGTCGATGGTTGTTGCGTGCGCAGCGTATGAAGGATGAGCGATTCGGCCTGATCGGGATCGAGGCCGCGCGCGATGTAGCTGCCGACGTCGATCGTCTTTCGCTCGCCGGAAGGGCCCGCGACTCCGGGTAGGAGCTCGCTGACGCCGAGCGCCGCGCTCTCCGAGCCGCTGTCTTCTTCGACCTCGAGCTCCAGAGGGTCGGCCAGGAGCTCCACCAGGAGGTTGGGGTCGAACTGATTGAACGCCTGGCGCACGGCGAGGACCAGGAGGTCGACGTGGTCCGAGGTCAGGGCGCTCGAGATGCCGCCCAAGCGGTCGATGACGAAGCGCAGCACGTCAATGCTTTGGTAGCCGGTGCGGTCGGCGATGGCGTCGATATTGCCGGCCAGCCAGCCGACGAAGTCCTGCAGGCGATCGAGGCTCGAAGCGAGCGCCTCCCAATCGACCGCCTCGTCGTCCGCGACGGCGAGACGATATCCCTTCAGGATGGCCTCCCAGATGTCTTCTTCTTCTTCCTCGTCTTCCTGCTCCTCGCCGAAGAGCCGGTCGAGCTCGAGGAACTCCACCAGAATGCCGCGCGGGCGATACTCCTCGAACATCTGCGCGATCCCGCCGCGCTCGTCGATCGTCTGGGGATCGGTGGCGACGATTTCCGACAGCTTCTGGAGTGAGCCGGGCTCGAGGTGTCTGTCGATGTGAAGCCTGCCGATGCCGCTGCCGTGCAGCCGCCGGGCGAGCTGCTCCACGATCGGTGTGCGCGCCCCGACCGAATGGTCGCCAAGCCGGATGAAGGCGGGGGTGACGTCCAGTCGGATATAGCCGCTGTCGAGCAGCGGCGCGAGGGAGCGATACGAGCGCTCGATCGCGTCTTTGACCACCGGAGAGGTCGGCGGATAGAGCTGTAGCGACTTGACCGCGAAGCCGAGATCGGACAGCGCGACCTCGAGTCCCGCGGTGCGGTCGTCAAGCGGCCTTTTTGACGAGCTCTGTTTGGATTTCACGTACGGTCCCCGACTGCCGGCACCCGCAGGTGCGGCCGTCCCGTCAACGCTTCGCTTCGCATCGAGCCGGCACGGCGGCGAAATCGAACCGGCGCGAATCAAGTGAGAATACCCCACGCCGCCGGGCATGCCGAAGCTACAAAGGAGGGGTTCGACGACGTCACGCTGCGCCTGCTCGCCGGCAGCGACAACCCCGGAGCCAGCGCCGCAACCGCCGCGTCGCGATCCGGGTGACGCTGCGGCAATAGTGCCGGCGATGCACGGTTCTGGCAATAACTGCAGGCCGGCGGGGTAGGAGCTGCACGCGGACGGCGGAGAAAGCGCCCCTCGCGGGCTGTCGGACTCCGGCATGGCGTTTGCATCATTCCATGGTGTGGGGTCAGCGGTGGGCTGTTGAGCCTCGCTCGGCCCCCTCGAAAAAGGAGCAAAGCGAACAATGACCAAGCTGATTCGTTCGTCACCGATTGCGACGCTGATCGTTCTCATCATGGGTGCTGCCCTCGCCTGCGCCGCCCCCCAAGACACGGGCTCCGAAGCCGAGATGCAGCCCTCAGCCGACGAGTCCTTGACCGCGGCCCGACAGCAGAACGCCGAGGTCTCCTGTGAGATGCGGTTCACCATGGAGGGCTGGTCCGCCATCATCCAGAAGGCCGAGGGTGAAGGCGTCGTCACCTGCGACAACGGCCAGACGGCCAACGTGCAGATCGACGTCATCGGTGGAGGGCTGACCGTCGGCAAGACCACGATCGACGAGGGCGAGGGCACCTTCTCGAAGGTCAAGGACATCTCCGAGATCTTCGGCTCCTACGCCCAGGCCGAAGCATCGGCCGGCGCGGTGGAGTCGGTCAGCGCCCAGGCCATGACCAAGGGCGAGGTTTCCCTGGCCATCACCACAGAGGGCCGCGGCTGGACCCTCGGCGTCTCAGGCGCCAAGTTCACGATCGAGAGAGTCGCGGAACCCGCGTAAGCTTGCGACTGCGCGCTGAGGATGCTCCCTGAGAGCATCTGAACCGACGACCCCCGACCCGGGCGGACCCATCTCGGGTCGGGGGTCGTTGTCTGCGCCTCGCCGGCCCCGGCCGTGATGCGATAGGCTGGGAGCGATGACCCCCAGCGGGGCGCCCAGCTTACATTCCCTCGATCCGGACCCGGTCGACACGGTTCGGCCGGGCCCGCTCGATGATGAACGTCAACCCGTCATGGGCGATCTGCTCGCCCTGGGCCGGGATCCTGCCGGTCAGCTCGAGGATGAACCCGGCGAGGGTGGTCGCCTCCCGGGCCGCGAAGTCGAGGCTGTGGTGGCGGCGCAGCAGGCTGAGGGGGCAGGTGCCGCCCACCACCAGGGCGCCGCTCTCGAGCTCGGTCACCCAGGGCGCCCGCGGCAGGTCGAACTCGTCGTCGATCTCGCCGACGATCTCCTCGAGCAGGTCCTCGAGCGCCACGATGCCTTCGACGCCGCCGTACTCGTCGATGACGACCGCCAAGTGCTGGCGCTGCTGCTGGAATGCCTGCAGGAGCCCGCGTAGTGGCGCCGACTCGGGCACGAACAGCGGCTGGCGGAGCAGCGACTCGAGGTCCATCTCGCCAAGTCGCCCCCAGTACTTGAATACGTCCTTGGAGTTGAGCACCCCGACGATGTGGTCGAGCGTGCCGCGATAGACGGGGAAGCGGCTGAAGCCCGAGGTCTGGATCAGGCTGCTGATCTGCTCCGCGCCGGCCTCGATATCGAGGGCCACGACCTGGGTACGGGGGACCATGACGTCCTCGATCGTCAGGTCGCCGAGCCGAAAGATGCCCGAGAGCATGCGGCGCTTGTCGTGGGCGATCGCCGCCCCCTCGCCACCGTGGGCGATCATCGCCTTGATCTCCTCCTCGAGCGCGGTCCCGGCGGCCTCCCCGGGCTTGCCGAACGGCAGCAGCAGGACGTTGGCGAGCGCCGCGGCGGTTACCGCGACAGGATGAAAGAGCTTGCCGACCAGCGCGATCGGGCCGGCGATGAGGAACGAGATCTTCTCTGGATAGCGGGCCGCCAGCGTCTTGGGGACGATCTCGCCGAGCACCAGAATCAGCAGGGTCATCACCACTGTGGCGTAAAGAGGGCCCCGTTCACCGGCCAGCCTGATGGCGACGGCGGTTGCCAGCACGGAGGCGGCGATGTTGGCGAAGTTGTTGCCGACCAGGATGGTCGCGATGAGGTACTCGGGATGGGCTTGCAGGGCGCGCACGCGCTCGGCCCGCCGGTCGCCTTGCTTTGCCAGGTAGGAGAGGCGGTAGCGGTTGGCGGCGATCAGCGCCGTCTCGGAGCCCGAAAAGAAGCCGGAAAGGGCGAGCAGGAAAACCAGTCCGATCGCCGCCGGCAGCGGATCGAGCATCGATTCGTCCTCACTTGTGGCGGCGGACGGCGCCACGAACAGAGGTCACGCCGAGGCCGCCGCAGTTGTCGCCGCGATTACGCCGGCCAGCCGCCGGGCCGCAGCGAAGGTGGGCCACGGAGGCGACGATAGCATCTGGCCGGCGCTTCTCACCGCTCGACCGCCGCCGGCCCCGCGACCTCGCGTGCGGCCGGACGGAGCACGGTCAGAGGCGCTGTCGCCCGCCGCCGATCTCCTCGAGCCGCTTCTCGATCTCGCGGATGCGCCGCTTGACCTCGGTGGTGGAATGATGGGCGGCGAAGAAGGCGCGGTGAGCGCGCTCCAGGAAGGCGAGCTCGGCCTCCAGCGCGGTTCGATCGGGTTCCTCCGGAAGCTCCTGGACGGGATCGTGGGCGGCGCGCTCGAGGTCGGCGAGGCGCCGCTCGGCGGCGGCGATCGTCGCCTTGACGTCGGTGGTCGACATGTGGGCGGCGAAGAAAGCGCGGTGGGCGCGGTGCAAGAAGCGGAGCTTCGCCTCGAGCTCGCGACGCATCGTCTCGATCTTCTGCTGCCGCGTTCGTGGCGCCTGCTCGGCGGCCTGCCGGACCGCGCCGACGTCGCCCACTGCCGGCGAAAGAGCGTCCGGAGCCTCGCTGCCCGCAGGAGCGCCCCACAGGAGTGCCGAGCCGAGCAACAGGCCAGCAATCGTACGCATGGGCTATGCCTCCTCTCTGAGGACCCAGGGGCGTGTCCGTGCCACGGATCTCACCCGTTGCACGGCCATACTCAAAGGCTACCGCAACTCGGGTGTGGTTGTGAGGCCGAGCTCGGCGCCGATCGCCGCCAGATCGTCCGCCGTCAGCTCGGGCGAGAAGTGGGCAACCGCCGTGATCACCGCCTCGCGGCGCAGCGGGACGGCGGCGTCGTCGCCGCCGTCGGTCAGGTAGTCGCGCGCACAGCCGGCGTGAATGAACCCCGCCGGGTTGAAGAAGCCCTCCTCGTAGTAGACGAGGCCGATGCGCCAGGCGTCCTTGTCGATCTTCGCGCGGCAGGCGCGGCAGCGCGCCCGCCCGGTGGGGGCGCGCCCGGCGCCGTCGACACGGGGAAGGCGGCGGTGGGCGGCGCCGGTTTGGGCGACGGCGCGCAGGCGGTCGATCTCGGCCTGCTCCAGCGTCGCGACGGCGGCCCGGCTCTCCGGCCTCTCGAGCGCCTGGAGGAACGGCTCGGGCCGCTTGAAGGCACCGCAGGCGAGGTGGAACCAGAGGGTCATCTCCCCCTCTCCGTAGGGGTTGGGAAGGCGCTCGCCGAAGCGCAGCTCGGCCTTGGCGATCGGCAAGCCGCAGCCACGGCACTTGGCGCGGCCGCTGGCCGCGGGCTCGACGACGTGCAGCACGCCGCCCGGCCCGGTCGACGACGGCTCCGGCATGGCCTTCCTCCTCGCGCCTTGGTCTCCCCCGCCAGACGGCCTGCAAACGTCGTCGGGCTCGTGCCAGGGAGTGGTCAGTCGACCCGCTCGAGGTACGAGCCGTCGCTGGTGTCGACGCGCACCCTGGTACCGGTGCTGATGAAGTCTGGTACCCGCACGGTGACGCCGTTGCTCAGCGTGGCCGGCTTGCTGTTGGAGGACTTCGTCGCGCCCTTCAACGGCGGCGAGGTCTCGGTGACGGTGAGCTCCACGACCTGGGGCACCTCGACGGCGACCGGCCGTCCCTCCAGCCAGTCGACGAAGAAGTGCATCTCGGGCTCCAGCCAGCGGCCCCCGTCGCCGACGGTCTCTTCGTCGAGCGTGTACTGCTCGTAGGTCTCGGCATCCATGACGTGGTAGCCGGCACCGTCCTGGTAGAGGAGCTGCAGCTCCTTGCGCTCGAGCCGCGCCGCCTCGACCTCCTCGGTGGCCGAGAAGCGGTGGTCGTGGGTGTTGCCGGCCGTCAGGTTGCGCAGGCGCACCTGCACGAAGGCGCGCAGGTTGCCCGGCGTGCGGTGCTGGAAGTCCATCACGCGGCAGGGCTCACCGTTGAACATGATGATCTGGCCGCGGCGGATGTTGCTAGCCTTCAAGAGCCGTCCTCCGGAGGGAGCGAAGCGGATGTCCGCCCCCGCGAGCTGATGCCGTCAAATGTAGCAGAGCTGCGGACAGCCCTCGACTCGGCAGCCGGTTAACCCGTACCTGCGGGATCGCGATCTCCTTGCCGCCGCCGATCGATTCCCCGGGACCGCGGGCCGTCACGCAGTTGACATTTCGCCGCCGGCCGGCCTGATAGGCTGGGCGAATGATCCGAAAGATCTTGGTGGCAGCCCTGTACAGTTGCGCCACCGTGGTTGCCTTGACCGCCGAGCTCTGCCCGCCGGATGGCTCGGACCCGCCGCCGGCGGCGCCGCCGCCGAGCTCGCCGCCGGCGCTGGTGCCCGCGACCCAGAGCTACGTGACCGGGCTGTCGTTTCCGGTGGCGTTGAGCGCTCCGCTGCTGGATCCGCGGGTGTTCATCGTCGAGCAGGCGGGGTTGATCCGCATCGCCGAGGACGGCGTCCTGCGGCCGCAGCCGTTCCTCGACCTGCGCGGGCAAGTGATCTTCGCCGGCGAGCAGGGGCTGTTGGGGCTGGCATTCGCGCCCGACTATCGAACCAGCGGGCTCTTCTATGTCAACTACGTCGGCACCAACCGCAACACGATCGTCGCCCGCTACGCCACCAGCGCCGATCCCGACCTTGCCGATCCCGCCAGCGCCGAGGTCCTGCTGGCCATTCCACAGCCGTTCGCCAACCACAACGGCGGTCACCTGGCCTTCGGCCACGACGGCTATCTCTACATCGGCATGGGTGACGGAGGCAGCGGCGGCGATCCCGGCAACCGGGCGCAGAACGACGCCACCCTGCTCGGCAAGATGCTGCGCATCGACGTCGGTGGGGGGCACGGCAGCGGCTACTCGATCCCGCCGGACAACCCGTTCGCCGGCGGGCTGCTGCCGCTGCCGGAGATCTGGGCCAAGGGGCTGCGCAATCCCTACCGCTTCAGCTTCGACCGCGTCTTCGGCGACCTCTACATCGCCGACGTCGGACAGAGCCGCCGCGAGGAGGTCGACGTCGAGGGCTTCGGGTCTCCCGGAGGCCGCAATTATGGCTGGCGGCTGATGGAGGGCAAGGACTGCTTCAATCCGCCCAGCAACTGCAATGACGGCACCCTGACGCTGCCCGTGCATGACTACGCGCATGCCGCGGGCCGCTGCTCGATCAGCGGCGGCCACGTGTATCGGGGCGCGGTGCCGGCGATCTTCGGGCATTACTTCTTCGCCGACTTCTGCAGCGGCGAGGTCTTTTCGTTGGTCTGGGACGGGGCCGGAGGGATCGTCGAGCTCGCCAATCGCACGGCCGAGCTGGCGCCTCCCGGCGGCTTTCGCTCGATCACCGGTTTTGGCGAGGATGGGTTCGCCGAGCTGTACATCATCCAGTTCGGTGGCGGCGTCGCGGCCGGCGACGTCTTCAAGGTCGTCGGCGTGCCGGCGGTAGCCGACGTGTCGACGCCGACCGCAATGGGGTCCGCCCCGATCCGCTCATTGCGGCGGCGGCCGTGATACCGTTCTGCGCGGGATTTCCGTTCCTCAATGAGGCATCGAGACGATGGGTAGGAAAAAGAACAAGAAGGCCCGGAACTCCGGCGCCACCGCCGCCCGGATCTCCGGCGCCAGCGCCGCCCGGAAACCGGCGGCGGCCGGCGCCGCTCCGCGATCGTCGTTCGCGAACAAGCATGCCGATACCCTGCGGCGGGTTGGCCGCGGAGCGGCGATCCTCCTCGGACTCGTGTTCCTGCTCGCCGGGACCCTGAAGATCGGCGACCCATGGAGCTTTCTCGGCTCGCTGCCGGCGTACGGCGTGCCTTCGGCGGTGCGGCTGCCGGCGACCGTCCTGGTGCCGATCTTCGAGGTCGTCCTCGGCTTCATGCTGGTGGCAGGTTGGCGGCTGCGGGAGGCCTCGATGGCGACGGCCGCCTTCCTGCTGGTCTTCGGCGGCGCGATCGCCTATGGCTGGGCCGCGGGGACCCTGCAGGAGTGCGGCTGCTTCGGGCCGCTGCTGAAGCGCACCCCGCCGCAGGCGCTGGCCCAGGACGCCGGCCTGATGCTTTTGGCGGTGCTCGGCTTTCTCTGGGCGCCGGCGTCCAACAAGTCGATGACCCGCGGCCGCTGGGGGACGTTGGCGACCATCGCGATCGCCTCGGTCGCGATGATCGGCAGCACGCTGATGGAGGACCCCGGGACGCTGGAGGAGCGCATCGCCGCGGCCGAGCCGGTGGTCGGCGGCGCGACCCCGAGCCTCGCCGACCTCAACTTGCGCGACCGCGATGTCTTCCTCTACCTGTTCCATCCCGACTGTCCGCACTGCATCGAGAACAGCCCGCGGGTCAAGCGCATCGTCGACGATCCCGACCTTCCCGAGCTGATCGGCATCACCCACTCGGTCCGCCCCGCCGACGTGCGCAACTACCAGCTCGGCGCCGACGCCGAGTTCATCGCCTACACGTTCCTGATGCCCAGCTTCGTGCAGATCACCGGCGACGGCGCGGTGCCCCAGCTCGTCTACCTGCGGCGGGGACGGATCGAGCGGGTGTGGAAGGGCGACCTGCCCAGCCCCGCGGAGCTGAAGCGCTTCCTTTCGGCTGGGTAGAGGCGCCCGCTGCGACTCCGGCCTGCTAGTCCGCAGGCAGCACCCCGAGCACGGCGGGCCGCGGCCTGCTAGCCTCCGCCGATGAGCTTCAAGCGCGCCCTGGGTCCGTTCGATGCCACGATGGTGGTCGTCGGCGGCATCATCGGCGCCGGCATCTTCATCAACCCCTACATCGTCGCCCAGAGGCTCGGCAGCGGGCCGTTGGTGCTGGGTGCCTGGATCGCCGGCGGCCTGGTGGCGCTGTGCGGAGCGCTCACCTTCGCCGAGCTCGGCTCGCTGAAGCCGGAGGCCGGCGGTCACTACGGCTACCTGCGCGATGCCTATCACCCGCTCGCCGGCTTCCTGTACGGATGGGGGCTGCTGCTTGTGATCGAGAGCGGCGCGATCGCCGCGGTGGCCATCACCTTCGCCGAGTACGCTCTCCGTCTGGTCGGCCGCGGCGGCGGCGCCGCCGTACCGCTGGCGGTGACCGCGATCGCGGTCGTGACGGTCGTCAACTACTTCGGCGTCAAGCCCGGCAGCCGGCTGCTCAACGTCTTTGTGGTCCTGAAGGTGGCGGCGCTGGGGTTGTTGATCGTCGCCGGGCTGTTCATGCCCGGCGGCGCGGAGACGGCGGCCCCCGGCGCGCCGCAGCCGGCCGAAGCGACCGGCTCATCGCCGAGCCCGGAGACGGCGCCCCCCGGCGCGCCGCAGCCGGCGCCCGCGGCGCCGCTGTTCATCGTCGCCTTCGGCGCGGCGCTCATTCCGGTGATGTTCTCCTACGGCGGCTGGCAGAACGCCAACTACATCGCCGAGGAGATCGTCGACCCGCAGCGCAACGTGCCGCGCAGCCTGATCCTCGGCACCTCGATCGTGGTTGTCACATATGTGCTGGTGAACTTCGTGTATCTGCAGGTGCTCGGGCACCAGGGGTTGGCGGCGACGCTGACTCCGGCTGCCGATACCGCGCGCCGGGTGTTCGGTCCCGCCGGCGACCGCTTCATCGCCGGCGCCATCGCGATCTCGACGTTCGGCTTTCTCGATCTGACGGTGCTGGCGCCGAGCCGCGTCTACTACGCGATGGCGCGCGACGGCGTCTTCTTCCGCAGCGTCGCCCGGCTGCACCCGACCTACCAGACGCCGTCGCTGGCGATCTTCATCCAGTCGGGGTGGGCGATCGCCCTGGCGCTGACCGGCAGCTACGCGCAACTGGTCGACTACGTGGTGTTCGCCGACTGGATCTTCTTCGGGGCGGCAGCGGCGAGCCTGTTCGTCTTCCGCCGCCGCCAGCCGCTGGCTACCCGCCCGCCGGGGACCTTCCGGACCTTCGGGTATCCGGTCGTTCCTGCCGTGATGGTAGCGGCGGCGGTGCTGATCGTCGCCAGCGTGCTGTTCGCCAGCCCGGTGCAGTCGCTGCTCGGTCTCTTGCTGCTTGCCGCCGGAGTGCCCGCCTTCCTGTATTGGAGCCGCCGGTGAGCGAGACGCGCGTCGGGGGGCGCCGCCCGATCGACGGGCTGAATCCCCGGCTGGAGGAGGTCTGGGCCCCGTACATGGAGTGGGCCAAGGACCACCCGCGGCCGCGCTTCGATCTCTGCGGCAGCAACCTGCTGGCCTGCACGATCGACGATCTGCCGGGGGCGCGCGAGGCTGTGGCCCCCAACGGCGACAACGACCGCGGCTATCCGCCGCTGATCGCCGCGATCGCGGCGCACCACGGAACCAGCATCGACTGCGTGGCGCCGGCGTCGGGGGCCTCGGGAGCCAACTTTCTGGCCCTGGCGGCGCTCGTCGGTCCCGGCGACGAGGTGCTCGTCGAGCGGCCCGCCTACGACCCGCTGCTGGGGGCGGCTCGCCTGCTGGGCGCCACCGTCACCCGCTTCGAGCGCCGCCTCGAGGACGGCTTCGCCGTCGATCCGCAGCGCCTCGACGCGGCCCTGACGCCGAAGACGCGCCTGGTCGTTATCACCAGCCCCCACAACCCGAGCGGGGCGGTGGTCGGCGGCGACGAGCTCGACGCCATCGCCGAGCTGGCGGCGCGGCGCGGCGTCCACGTGCTCGTCGACGAGGTCTATCTCGACACGATCTCGCCGCGGCCGCAGGCGGCCGCCAACCGCTCCGCTCGGTTCCTCTCTAGCGGCAGCCTGACCAAGGCGTACGGCCTCGCCGGGTTGCGTTGCGGCTGGGTGCTGGCGGCACCCGAGGTTGCGGCGGCGATCCGCCGGGTGCGCGGCGCCGTCGAGGCCATCGGCGCCTATCCCGCCGAAGTGCTCGCCCGGGTCGCCTTCGCGAACATCGAGGCGCTCGCCGCCCGGGCCCGGGCGATCCTCGAGCCCAACCGCGCCGCGCTGGCGGCCTTCCTCGCCTCGCGGCCGGAGCTCGAGTGGGTGCCGCCGGCCGGCGGCACGGTCGCTTTTCCCCGCCTCTCCGGCCACCAGGACGCCGGCCCGTTCGTCGAGATGCTGCTCGCCGAGCACCAGACTTCGGTGGTTCCCGGGCGCTTCTTCGAGGCGCCGGCCCACTTCCGCATCGCCTTTGGGGGGGTCGAGCTCCAGGTGCTGCGGGGCGCTCTGGCGCGGCTCGGCCGGGCGCTCGATGGACTTCGGGGGGTGGGGGTGAGACGCTGACCGAGGGGCCGCTCCGGGCGTGTCCGGCGGGCCCTCGACGGCAGCAACTTCGCCTTCTTCCGCGACGGGCCGTTGCGGCCCTGTCCGGCGGCGCCGGCGCTCCGAGCGAGCGCCAATGAGAAGCCTTACCAGGCCACCGCGGCCTGGTTCGTCAGCGCTGCCCGTTCTGCGGCGAGCGTAGCTGCTCGAGCCAGTCGACGACGACACGGACCTCGGGCCGGGCCATTCCCTGCGCCTGATCGTTGCGCACCAGCATCAGAAAGCCGCCGCCCAACGGATCGATCTGGAAGTTCGGTCGCACCGGCTCCGCCGGGTGGAAGAACCGGGGCTCGGGGGTGCCGACGTCGAGCTGCGGCTCGGTGCTGACCGCCGCCGACATCATCCAGGTGCCGTCCAGGTAGTAGAGGCGCCCGCCATCGTGCGCCCAGCGGGGCTCGAACCCCGGCCCGACGGGGCGAGACTGCTTGGTTTCGAGGTCGTACACCGAGACCTGCGAGGTGTCGGCGTCGCGGTGGTCGAAGGCGAGCAGACGGCCGTCGCGAGAAAGGGCCCCACGGCTGCCGGTAACAACCGCGGCCGCCGGTTCCGGCGCGCCTTCTGCCGCGAGGTCCAGCCAGCCGATCGATGGCCGGCGCCGGTCGCCAAACTCGACCAGCAGGCGGTCCGGGTCGGCGCCGAAGGCGAGGGGCCGGATGCCCCGCGGGACCACTTTTACGAGCTCGGGCTCGTCGCCGGAGCCGGGGCGGTTGCGCAGCAGCCGCGTCGTGCGGCGCCGGGCGCTGGCGGCCTCGGCTCCATCGCCGGGGGACGCGGACTCCGGCTCGGGCTCGATGAAGTACACCCACTCGCCGTCCGAGGACCACACCGGCGAGGAGCCGCGCTCGGCGAGGGTCTGCGAGCCTCCGGGCCGCTGGAGGTCGAAGATACGGATCTGCCGCGTCGTCGCCGACTCCTCCGCCCTGACCGCGGCGGCGATCCGCCGGCCATCGGGCGAGACCGCGAAGTCGACGATCGGACGGTCGGCGAGAAGCGGGGTGAGCCGGCCAGCGAGCGTCGCCATGGCGAGGACGCGGCCCGACTCGGAGGACTCGCCCGGCACGTACACGAGCGTGCCGTCGTCGGCGGTGGTGAATTCGCTGCTCACGCCCGCATAGCTTCGGACCCCTTGGCGCATCAGCCGCGGATCACCGGTGACACGCAGGGACGAGACGTCGAACGAAACCGCGTACAGGGAGTTGCCGCGGGCGTAGACGATGTGGCCGCTGGGCACGTAGCGGGGATGGAAGCCGTCGTTGATCAGCGGGATCAGCTCCCCCGTGGCGAGGTTGAAGGCGGCAATCCCGGGCGGCCCGTCGTTGCGCTCGCTGCCCGAGGGGCGGGTCACCACTAGCACCGCCCGGCCGCTGGGCAGAAACTCGGGGTCGCCCATCTCGACCGCCGCGTCCTCTTCGCTCAGCAGATTGACCGGCTCTTCACCGCCGGCGGCCGAAATCTGCAGCAGGTCCCCGCCCGCGTAGACGATGGTGTCCTCCGGCCCCCAGGTGCCCTCGGAGATGAACCCGAAGCGGCCGAGCTCGAAAGGGTCGCCGCCTTCCAGCAGGATCTTCTTGAGCAGCCGGTCGTCGCTGTCGCGATAGGCGACCCAGCGCCCGTCGGGCGAGAAGAACGGCCGATCGCCGCCTTCCGTGCCGGCGATGAAGGTGGTGGTGTTGGCGGTGAGATCGTGGAGGAAGAGGCCGTGGAGCCCCTCGCTGTCGCGGGCCGAGAAAACCAGCCGTGTACCGTCGGGCGACAGCGCCAGCGAGTCGCGCGAGCCGATCGACAGGAACCCGTCGAGATCGATAGCGAACTCGCGGGGGGTGCGCGCCGGCGTCCCCGTCGAGCCGCCGCCGGTGCTGAGCAGGGTGACGATCACCGCGACCGTGGCGAGCACGACGCCGGCGACGATCGCCAGGGGCAGGGGAACGCTGGCCGCCGGCGGCGCCCCGGCCTGCGGGTCCGCCGGCGCGGAAGTGTCCGGCTTCGCGCGTGGCGGCAGTGATGGGCCGGCCTCGGCGACCCCGGCCTCGACGTCGCGGGCCAGGTTGCGGAGGTCGACGACGAGATCGCCGGCGTTCTGATAGCGGCGGTCCGGCCGTTTCGCCAGGCACTTGGCGACGATCCACTGGAGCTGGGCCGGCAGCTCGGGATCAACGCGCTGC
>DASWHK010000159.1:0-2429 GCA_036398215.1 Acidobacteriota bacterium
GGGATCATCGACGTTGGTCGGCCAGACGACGCGGGCGATCCAGTGGCCGCTCGGCAGGCGCACGGGGGCGTCGAGGCCGCCGTAGCCGGCGATCATGCTGCCGGATTCCGTCGTCGAGATGCCGGCGCCCACCAGGTAGTCGACGTCGCGGCGCACCACCCGCTCGAGGTTACCGGCTCCATCGTAAACGCGGAACTCGTAGCGGCCGGTGCTGCCCAGGACGATGCGGTCCCCGCGCACGGCGACGTCGACCTCCATGCCGAAGTGCTCGGGGAGCGGCCGCTCGGGAAGCGCGTTGTGCTCGAAGCGGGCCGCCAGCGCCGGCGGCTCGGCCAGCTCCACGGCGCTGACCGTGACGCCGGTGGCCCCCATCATGACCCGCGATACCACGAGCTTGTCGGGAGGGAGGAAGCCGGCCGGGCTGACCAGGCCGATCTCGAGGCCGACGAGCGATCGCGCCGCCCGGAAGTTGCCGTCGCTGTCCCATTCGTCCACCGCGGTGCCGCCGCGGTTCACCAGGTAGAGCGAGCTGCCGGCGACCGCGATGCCGCGCGGGTTGTTCAGCTCGCCGGGCCCTTCCCCCTCGCGGCCGGCGGTCCAGCGGACTCCGCCGTCGGGGGCGAACGACAGCAAGCGCAGCGGCTGGCGATCGAGGACGTAAACGTTGCCCGCCGCGTCGACGGCGTACGATCGAACCTGGCCGATGATCGCCTCCGGTGGCTCCAGCTCGGCGCCGAACTCCTGCTCGAGCTCGAAGGCCAGCGGCGGCGGCTGGCGAGCGGACCACAACCCCTCGGCGGGGTTGTCGACGTACACGACCCCGTCGCGATCCTCGATCGTCCCCGCCCATTCCTCTGCCGGGGCGCACGCCGCCAGCAGGACCACGGCGCCGAGCACGCACCGGAGCCCGAAATGCATCTGGCCGCCGCGCTCCGTCACGCTCCGACCTCGCGGCTGGTCCGGCGCCGGGGGAAACCCGTGGGGGGAAGGCCGGCGGCGCTCACGGTTGCCGTTCGCTGCTCGGTTCTGCCGACCCGTCGTCTCATCGTTGCCGGCCGTGGTCCTGGAGCTCCATCGTCATGGTCCCGGTGGAGGCGATGACCAACTCCCGCCCGCCCATCGACATCCTCATCTCCATCGTCGTCGTCGCCTGGCTGCGGAGCAGCACGCCCCGGTTGACGTCGAACTCGGTGGTGCCGGTGGTCGCCATCGTGCCGAGCTCCATGACCGCCGGCATCGCCGCCCCCGGTGCGATGTCGACGGTGCCGACGTTCGAGATCACCGCGACGATGATCCCGTCGCGATCCTCGATGCTCTCCAGCGTGTAGGTGGTGCTCATGTCCATCGCGCCGGGCATCGGGGTCTGGATGTTGGCGGTGTGCTCCCACGTGGAGCCGGGCTCGACGGGATCCGCCGGGAAGGCGCGAAAGAGGCCCTGCTCCCAGTTGTTGCGGATGCCTTCGTCGCTCAGGCCTTGCGAGAGCAGCGCCGCGGCCATCGGGTTGTCCGTGGCGCCGGCGAGCTGCTGGCGTACCTGGTCGAGACCCTCGATGGCGCGAACCTCGCCGTTCGGGCCGAGGACCATGACGTAGGAGCTTCCGGCGATCGCGGCGAGGCCTTCGAGGCCGGGCCGCGACGATGCCGCAGGATCGTCGGAGTCCACCGCCATCGTTCCCATCGGCGTGCGGATCGTGGCGCGGAGGCGTTCGAAGGTGAGCCGCACGCGGCTCTCGCCGTCGGCGCCGGGCGTATCGGCGACCGTCCATCGATGCGTGAACTCGAACTCCGAGGTCATCGTGCCCATCGCCTGCGGCATGTCGGTCTCGCTGGAGATGGCCTGCACGTAGACGAGGTCGACGCCGGGGTCGAGCTTCCAGCCCAGGGTCACCTGCCGGGGCGGCAGCGGAGTGGCGACGGCCGCGGGGCGCGCGGCGGTGCAACCGAGCGAAACGACGAGAATCAGCAGCGCGGCCGTCAGGCGGACGAACACGATCATCATCGTTGCACCGCGGCGAACAGGTGGCGGATCTCGTTGTCGACGTCGGCCGGGTCGGCGAGGGTGCGAGCCACCTCGTCGCGCAGCACGTCGCCGAAGCGCTGGCGCAGCCGGTGGATGGCGACCTTGACGGCGCCTTCGGTCATCCCGAGGCTCTTGGCGACGTCCTTGTAGCGCACGTCATCGCCCTCGCCGGTCAGGAAGCCCGACAGCGCCTCGAAGCGCGCCGCGGCCTGCGGGTCGCTTGCTTCGCCACGCATGCGTTCGAGCACCTGCTCGAGCTGGGCGACCGCCCAGCCCTGATCGAAGGCCTGCTCGGGGGTGCGCTCATCGGCGGGCTCGATGTGATAGCGGCCCTCGGCGGTCTCGAAGTCCAGCGACAGCGTGGTGGCGCCGCCGCCGCGCTTGAGCGCCTGCTTCTTGTCCCACTCGT
>DASWHK010000160.1:0-4097 GCA_036398215.1 Acidobacteriota bacterium
AGCCCGGGGAGGTCGACGCTGATGCCGCCGCTGCCGGTCTCGATCGTGATCCGCATGCCGGGGAACGCCGACATGTCCAGCTCGACGTCGCCCGAGCTGGTATCGATCTCGATCTGGCGGACGCCCGACATGTCGCCGGAGAAGCGCACGTCGCCGGAGCCGGTATCGGCCAGCAGCGCGGCGCCGACCCGCAGGTTGGAGCCGGTGATGTCGCCGGAGCCGGTGTCGGCGTTGATCTCGCCGCTGACCTCCTCGAGCTCGATGTCGCCGGAGCCGGTATCGGCGCTGACCCGCTGTGCTTCGATCCGGCGCAGCGTGATCGAGCCGGAGCCGGTATCGGCCGTGACGTCGCCGGTGACGCCGGTGACCTCGACGCGGCCGGAGCCGGTATCGGCCGTCACGTCGCCGGTGTAGTCGCTGACGATCACGGTGCCGGAGCCGGTGTCGGCCTCGACCCGTCCCCTGCCGCCCACCACGCTGACGTTGCCGGCGGCGGTGTCGGCCCGCAGGTCGCCCTGCAGGCCCGCCGCGGCGACGTCGCCGTGCTCGTTCTCGACGTCGACGGAGACGCCGGGCGGCACGCGCAGCGTGAAATCCACCCACAGCGTGACGGCGTCGTCGTCATCACGCGAGGTTACGGTGACCCGCTCGTCCTGGTAGCGCGTCTGCGAGTTGAAGGTGCCGCGCCGCTGGCCGCGGTTCGGGTAGCGGTACCGGGTGAAGCGCTCGACCGGGTAGTCGGCGCGCACCTCGATGCGGCGCGCCCGCTCGTCGAGCTCGACGGTGAGCAAGCCCAACAGGGTCTCGGCGTCGGCGCGGCGGCCGCTCTCGGCATTCACGGTGGCGACGATCTCGACCTGGCCGCCGCTGATGCCCTCGATCGTGATCGAGCCGGCGAGGTTCTCGAGGTCGACAATCGTCCCCTCGCCGGCGGCGAACGTGCGCCGCACCTCGCGCTGTTGGGCCTGGGCCGCAAGCGGCTCTCCCGCCCATGGCCGCGGCGCGGCGGCACGTGGCCCCGGCGCGGCGGCCGCCGCGGTGATGAGTAGGACGGCGAGCACGAGAGGAACCATCACGCGAGCGGCCCGTCCGAGTTTCTCGGACACCGGCGTCCCTGCCCGCGCCGCACAGCGGCAATGAGCAAGGCGGGATGGCTTCGAGCGACGGATCATAGGTCTCCTCCTTGGAGGCGCGGAGGCCGGTTCCCCACCCTGTTGCCGCGAGGCTTCCGGCCCGCTACGAGTCTCGGGGCCAGCGCCCCGGTCGGATCGGCCTGCTTCGTGTGGTTGGATGCCGCCTGCGGCGCGATGGTTTGCAGGTCCGGTGGCGTTCTGCAAGGCTCGGCGGTCAGGTACGGGCGATCACCTGGGAGCGCTGATCGAGGCCTGCTCCGCGCCGCCAACCTCGGCAAGCGCCGCCGCCGCTCACGGACGTCGCGTGGGAGGCGCTGACCGGTGTCTCCTTCGCAGCTCCAGGTCCGCAGGGCCTGCCTATCCTTTACGGGCTTTTCACCCGCCGCTGGCGCAGCACCTCGTAGAGCGCCACCGAGACGGCGTTGGCGAGGTTCAGCGAGCGCAGCTCGGGATCGACCATGGGCAGGCGCAGCAGCCGGTCCGACCAGCGCTCGCGGACGGCCTCCGGCAAGCCGACGCTCTCGCAACCGAACACCAGTACGGTGCGGCGCGGAAACGCCACGCTCCAGTAGTCGCGTTCCGCCTCGGAGGAGAAGAACCAGGGCTCGCCGAGCTCACCCAGTCGCGCCTCGAGCTCCTCCCAGCTCGGCCACACCTGCGGCCGCACGCGAGGCCAGTAGTCGAGCCCGGCGCGCCGCACGCGGGCGTCGTCGAGCGAGAAGCCGCAGGGCTCCACGACGTGCAGCTGGGCGCCGGCCGCCAGGCAGCTGCGCCCGGCGCTGCCGGTGTTGCCGTGGATCTCCGGGTGCACGAGCACGACGTGGAGGTCGCGCCCCGCGCCGACGTCGGCGGGCTTGTCGCTCATGGCCTCGAAAGAAGCATCGTGTTACGAAGCGCCTTCCACTCGGTGGGTCGGAGAAAGGGCCCATCGTAAACGCACGCCGCCCAACCGAAAAGCTCGACCGCGGGGAACACAGAAAGGAGAGGCGCAACAGCGCGCGGCCGCTGCGTCGAGGTGCCGCGGTGCCGAGTTGCCGCCGGCTCCAAGATCGCGGCGAACAAAAAGAGAAGGGGAGGTGCGACAGCACCTCCCCTTCTTCGACTGCTCCCGGCGGCGCTGGTTTGCTACCGGCGCCGGCCGGCTACCATGCGCCGGCCCGCGCGACCCTCAGGGTCGCCGGCCGGCAAACCCAGACGCCTAGAAGTCCCAGGCGCCGCCGAGGCGGATCACTCGCGGCGGCATGACGTCGTCGATCCTGAGCCACTGCGAGCCCAGCGTCTCGTTGAGGTCCGTGACCGTGTTGGTATTCAGGGCGTTGAACACGTCGAAGTAGAAGTGCACCACGCCGTACCGGCCGATCGTCACCTGCTTCTCCGCGCGCACGTCCACCAGCGTCGTGAAGTCCTGGCGCTCTGGACGTTCGCAGCCTGGGCACTGGTGCTCGTCGGCCTCGCCGCGTGCACTGACGGTGATCGTCTGACTCCCCTGACCGCTGGAGAACGGCCCGAGGGCCGTCAGCAGGCTGGACGGGTAGTTGTACGAGGCGACCAACGGCCGGCCGCTCTGGGCGCGCACGAACAGGCCCAGGTTCACACCGATCGGCTCGGCGATCAGGTAGTTGGTCGTCACCTTCATGATGTGCAACCGGTCGTTGTTGGAAAGCTGGCGACGGCCGTTGTACAGACCGCTCGGCGTGGTGCTCCCGCTCTGGAACTCGCTCTTGCCGATGTCCCAGGACGCCAGCATCTGCCAGTTGTTCGACCACCGCTTCGACAGAACCATCGACACACCCTTGTAGTAGGTGTTCTGCTCGAAGCCGAAGGTGTTCGGGTTGGTGGTGAAGTTGTTGGCCGGACCACGGGCCGGATTTTGGGCCCAGATCGGCACCGGACCGCCATCGTCGGCGGTGCCGATGATGCCGTCGTCGCCCGGATCCACCGTGGTCAACTGCACGTACGGATCCTGGCCGAACGGCAACGTCGGCGTGCACTCGGCCTGGCAGCGCTCGTTGTCGAACATGAAGCCGAACGGCCGCCCCAGGGCAACTGTGCCGACGTCATCCTTGCGCTCACGAACGACACCCGTGACCGACAGCAGGATGTTGTCGAACAGCTCGTGCTCCACGCCGGCGGTGAACTCGTGCACCAGCGGCGAGCTCAGCTCTGGATCGACCCTCGTCCCGACGCCCGGGAAATCGGCGTCGAAGAACTCCACGTTCTCGCCGATCTGGAACAGGCCGTCGCCGTTGGCATCGAGCCAGCGCCAGTCCTCACGACCTGTGTCGTTGACGTTGGTCGCGCCACCGTAGTTGATCCCCAGGTTCTCGGGGTATTGGGCGTAGTTGAACTTCGCCGCCCACGTTCCATCGCCCGTCACGTCGTAGATGATGCCGATGCGCGGGGTGACGTCGTTCCACACGAAGGCGCGCGGCTGCTCCGCGAAGGTGCCGCCGCAGAACTGCTCCGGGTTCATCAGGCCCGCCCCGCACCAGGGCGAGTCGAGGCGGTTTTGGGCCGGGTTCCAGTTGTAGGCGCGGTCCAGGCGCAGCCCGGCCGCGATCGTCCAGCGGTTGGCGATCGTGATCGTGTCCTGTAAGAACAGGCTCAGCGACCGGCCCTTCTGTGTGTAGGCGTTGCTGCCTCCGTCCTTCCAGCAACTGGCCAGGACGAAGCAGTCCATCGTGCCGCCGTCCTCCATGGCGATCGGGTTGTTGTAGAGGCGGACCTCCACCGGTACCCCCACGGCCCAGTTGGGGTTGCCCAGCGGGTCGATCCGCGAGTCGACGTACGGCCGGTGGCCCTTCGGGTAGTTGAACGCCGCGACGTAGGAGATCCACGCGTAATCGCCGCCGAACTTCACGTCGTGCGACTGGTTCTCCCCGGTGATGTACCAGGAAGCCGTGCCGAACAGCGGGTTGTTTCGCCGCTCGTCGTAGAACTCATCCGTCGGCAGCGACGGACGAA
>DASWHK010000161.1:0-3582 GCA_036398215.1 Acidobacteriota bacterium
ATGAGCGCCGCCCTCGCCGCCCCGCTCGGCCGCTGGGCTCGCTACGGACAGATCGTCGTCTGGCTGGCGGTGGGCACGCTGGTGACACTGCTGCTTGCGGTTTTCTCCGCCGGCCTCTTCCTCTACGCCGTGCTGGTCGTCGGCTTCGCGCTGATCGCCTCGCTGGCCTTCGCCAGCGCCGCGGCGGGGCGGCTGCGGATGAGCCGCAGCCTGTCGGAAACCACCGTCGCGCCGGGAGCCAGCGTCGACGTCACCCTGCGGGTCGAGAACCGCAAGCCGCTGCCGGTGCCCTGGCTGTTCTGCCACGACCAGGTCGAGGAGGGTCTCGACGTCGATGGCGGCACCGCGGTGCTGCGGACGCTGCCGGCCGACGACGAGCTGACGATCTCCTACAAGATCAGTGCCAGGAGGCGCGGGCTGTACCGGATCGGACCGTCCGTGGCCGAGGCCTCCGACCCGCTCGGCTTCGTCCGCCGCTTCGTCACCGACAAGCGGCCCGATTTCCTCACCGTGTTCCCCAAGGTGATGTCCGTCGGCGATACCTGGCCGCTGGGACGCAACGCCCTGCATCGCACCCCGCGGCGCCGCAGCCTCTTCGAGGACCCGGCCCGCTTCGTCGGCATCCGCGACTACCAGCCCAGCGACAGCATCCGCAGGATCCACTGGCGGGCCACCGCCCGGCTCGGCAAGCTGCAGGTCAAGACCTTCGAGCCGGCGGTGCTGCAGGGGGTGCTGCTGATCGTCGACGGGGCCCCGACGGCCAGCGAGGAGCTGTTCGAGCTCGCCGCCACCGCGGCCGCCTCGATCTCCGAGTACGTGCTGTTCGAGGGCCAGAAGGTGGGCCTGCTGTCCAACGGCGGCGACGCCGCCGATCGCTACCCGCAGTGGAACGGCGATACCTTCCGCCGCCTCGAGGACGTCATCGAGCACACCGGCCATCGCGACGCGATCAGCGGCTTTGCCCCGCTCGAGGTCAAGCCCGCCAAGGGGAGCTGGCAGGCCGAGCGGGTGCGCGCCGCGCTCGGCCGCCTGGTGCCGGCCACCGGGGTGACGCTGGCCGAGCTGATCGAGGTCGAGCTGCCTCGCCTGCCCCGCGAGCTGGTGACGATCGTGATCACCTCGAAGATCGACGACGCCCTGGCGCTGGCGCTTGATGGAGTGCGCCGGTCCGGCATCGAGCTGACCGTGCTCTGGGTACGGCCGGCCGAGCTGGCCGAGATCGGCTACCTGCCGCCGCTCCCCGACGGCGTGCCGCTGCACGCCATCTCCGACGAGCTGCAGCTCGAGGATCTGGGGGCACAGGCGCTATGAGCAAGTGCGCGTTGCACCCGTTCAGCGAGGCGACCCACTACTGCTCGGGCTGCGAGCGGCCGTTGTGCGAGGACTGCGGCAGCCAACTCTCCTACTGCGGCGCCTGCGGCGCCCAGGTGCTGCGCTTCGGCGAGGAGCCCGGCGAGCACTGGGTCGACCATCTCTTCGAGAAGGCCGTCCTGCACTACGGCGAGGGCGATCCGGTGGCGGCGATCACCCTGCACGCCATCATCCCGGCCGCCATCATCGGCATGGTCTATACGTTCCTCTTCTACCTGCTGCTGGTCCGCTCGCTGTTCTTCGGCAACACCGGCGTCCTGCAGTGGGTCGGCTTCCTGTTCGTGGTCGCCACCGTGTTGACGGCGCGCTACGGCCGCACCCGCAACGACAAGACGACCCAGGCCGCCTACTCGATCGTCATGCTGATCGCCACCGGCATGGCCCTGATGACGCGCTCCGACTCCACGGGATCGGCGATCTCGAGCATGGTGCTGCTCGGCGTCGTCTGGCTGTACGCCACCGGCGTGACCCACGCGCTCAGCCTCGAGGGCAAGGGGGAGAAGTCGACGCACGGCGCGGTGGCGCCGATCGCGGGGCTCGGCATCCTGGCACTGGTGGTCTTCGCGATCGGCGAGCCGTTCATGCTCAACGCGCCGCCGGACGTGGCGATCCAGGCGATCGTGGCGATCATCGGCTTCCTGCTGAGCACGGCGCTGGCGCTGTCGGCGGCGTCGACGACCTCGCAGGCGCGGCGGGCCTTCCGCGCCGGGGGCGACGTGGCGCTGCGCGTGATGCCGCTGCGCATTGCGGCGGCGGCGGTCGTCCTGCTCGTCCTGCTCTCGGTGGCGCTCACCATCCCGGGGGTCCAGTACAGCGGCAGCGGCCGCCTCCAGCTCGCCCCCGACGAGACGCTGCAGCAGCGCAACCTGCGGCTCGGCTCCGATCCGACCGCCGGTATGATCGGCAACGAGCTGGTCGATGGGCTGCCCTGGGGCTGGCTGTCGGGCTTTCAATCGCTGACCACCTCCTCGGGCCAGGGGCGGGCGGCGATGACCGTGGTGAAGCTGATGCAGTACGCCGGGGCGGTGATCGCGGCCCTGATCGTGATCGGGCTGATCGCCTTCGCGATCCAGCAACGCTCCGACCTGCTGGGCAAGCTCGGTCCGACGTTCAACAGATGGCTCGTCTGGTTGCGCGCCAGATTCGGCGCCCGCGTGAAGGGCTGGAAGCTGCGCGCCACGGCCGCCCGGACCGGCGCCAACATCGACCCGTTCGCCGACCTCGACGCCCTGGGCACCCGCCCGGCCCGCGAGGCGGTGGTCGAGGCCTACCTGCGCTCCACCGTCCTGCTCGAGCGGCTCGGGCACCCGCGGCCGCCGGCGGCGACGCCCTACGACCTGCTCGCCACCCTCCCCTCGGGCCTGTCGTTCCTCGCCGCGCCGCTCACCGACATCACCGGCCTCTACGTGCTGGCGGCGTACAGCAACCAGGAGCTGGGCGCCGCCGATCGCGAAGGCGCCGTCGCGACGCTGCTGGCGATGCGCGAAAAGCTGGCGACGGAGGGGCCGGCATGAGAATGCGCGGGAGGTTGGCGCGGAAGCGGCTGACGGACACGCGCGCTAGGGGCGGAGGGGCCGGCACGAGGAAAGAAACGGTGAAGGCAGACGCCGCCAACCTCGTGAGCCGTGAGTCGCACACGGGAGCCCGGCCGGCTGCCGGCTCGGCACCATGCGCTGGAGCCGGACATGGGCCGATCACGGGCAAGGTGATTACCAACACGTCCCGCGCCGGAGCCTGTGTGCTGGGCGTTCTCGCGCTCGCCGCGATCGCCGCCGCCGGCTGCAACCTCGGCGACGACTTCGCCGAGAGCCTGGTCGAGAAGACCGCCAAGCGCAACGAGGAGCGCCGGATCGAGCAGCAGCGCGAGGCCCTGCCCCTGCCGGATCCGAGCGTCGTGCCGTTCGTGCGCGTCGCCAACGAGGACCTCGACGTCAACGAGGACTTCCACGTCGATCTCGTCGACGACCTGGTGATCGGGGCCGGCCGCACCGAGCCCGAGTACCTGTTCGTGAGCTTCGGCGGCAGCAGCTTCGGGCTCGGCAACGTCGCCGTCGATGAGATGGGGCGCATCTATGTGCTCGACACCCGTAATAGCGAGGTGCGCGTCTTCGATCGGGACGGCGGGTACCTGTTCGCGTTCGGGCGGCCGGGCGAGGGGCCGGGCGATTTCCAGCGCCCCTTCGCCGTGGTGATCGCCGGCGGCGAGCTGAG
>DASWHK010000162.1:0-18084 GCA_036398215.1 Acidobacteriota bacterium
GCGCCTCGAGCCGGTCTTCCTGCGCATCGAGCTGCTGGACGTAGCGGCCGATGAGGGCGCGCTCTTCGGCGCTGGAGCCCAGCGCCTGGATGTTCTCGCGCAGGCGGGCCTGGTCGCGCTCGATGCGGGTCACCTCGGCCGAGCGTGACTGGTACTCGCCCTGCACGGTTGCGATCTCGGCCTTCTTGTCGAGGATCGGACGGAGGGCTTGCTCGAGCGCGGGGCGCGCGACGCCCTGCTCGACCAGCAGGGTGATGTGGTCGTCGGTGAGGTCGGTGAGGGCGACGCGGGTGGCGATCGGCTGGCTCTCGGCGACGGTGAGGGTGGCGGTCTCCTGCGGATCGACGATGACCCGGAAGCGGTAGACGCCGGGCGCCGTCTCCTCCGGCAAGGCGCCGGAGACGATCTCCCAGTCGGCCCGGTTCGGGTGCTCGACGATGACGGTCCGCGGCTCGGCGTCCTCGTTGCGAATCGTGTACGTCCGGCTCTCCCTCCGGTCGCGCTCGTAGATGAGAACGCCGCGCTGCGCCGTGACGCGGGTCACCGCGCCGCGGGCGCCTTCGACCCGGGCCTCGACGAGCATGGCGACGTCGGTGCCGTACGACAGCAGCCGCTTCTCGCCCGGCTCCATCGAGTCGAGGAGCCCCTCGCCGGCAAAGGCGCTGTCCTCCAGGACGGTGAAGCTGCCGCCGTCGAGCGACAGGTCGGAGGCGTTGGTGAGCCAGAGGGCGCGGAAGGGCGGTCCCGTGCCGAGGCCGCGGTTCCACAGCGACACCTTCTCGACCGAGACCTCGGCGCGGAGGATGGGAACCAGCGCCGACTGGTTGCGGCGGATGGTGACGGGGTCGGTGATCCGGTACTCGAAGAGGTCGCCGAGCGCCTGGCCGCCGGCGGCGGCTTGCAAGGACTCCAGTCCGCTGGCGACCCGTTCCTCCCAGGCCGCGGCCACTGGTTGTTCGGGGACAGGGTCCGGCCGAGCCCGATCCACCATCGCGGGGAAGGCCCTCCCTACAGCCGGCGACTGCGCCGTGACCGATAGCGTCTCCTCGACACTGGACAGCGACAGCCGCACGTTGCGCCGCACCTCCTGGCCGCCGCTCACTCCCGTCGGCGCCTCCTGCGTCGCGAAGCCCTGCAGCTCGTAGCGGATCCGATACGTACCCGCCGGCAGCGGCCCCAGCGAGTACTCGCCGGATGCGCGGCTCACGGCGCGCGCGACCGCCTCGCCGCTGGGGCCGACGGCCGTCACCCGCACGCCCGGCAACGAGGCCCCGTCTTGATCGCGCACCTCGCCGACGACCCAGCCGCTGCCGGTGCCGAGTGTCGCCCCGTGCGTCTGCGGCGTCGACTGCGCGTACTCGGGCAGCGGCACCACCGGCCGGCGCGCGTAGTAGGGCTGCGAGATCTGCTGGATGAACGACTGCGGCGCGCCGCCGACCAGCGACAGCTCGACGTCCTCCCAGTCCTCGCCGACGGTGTTGTCGACGATCGCCCAGCCCTGCAAGATCGCGTCGCCGCCCGCCTCCGCCGGCATGACGATCCGGTAGCTGCTCTTCCAGATCGGCACCTCGCTGACGTAGCTGACGAACAGGTCGCGCTCGCCGCTTCCCTGGGTCGAGATCGTGAGCCGCCGAACGTCCTCCTCGCGGGTCGACTCCAGCAGCGTCAGGTAGCGGGTCATCTCCTGGCGCAGGTCCTCGTCGAGCAGGCGCACCGAGACCTCGGAACCGAACTCGAAGCGCCGCACCTCGCCGGCGTCGGTGACGATCGAGACCTCTTCAGTGGCCCGCGTCGTGTCGCCGACGATCCGCTCGTGCCGCTCCGCCGAAAGGACGCGACCCGCCACCGCCGCGTTGCCGACACGGACCTCGACCCGCGTGCCGCGCAGGGCGGACAGCAGCTCGAAGAGCGTCGGCGTCCCACCGACCGGTAGTCGCACGTTGCGCAGCCGCTGGTCGAGCGGCGCCAGCGAGTTGTAACCGATGTCGGTGACCCGCCCGCCGTCCAGGTCGAGCACGGTCAGCGTCTTGAGGACGTCGTCGAGCTGCGCGCTGGTGAAGCTGATCGTCACGTCGCGATCGCCGCTCACCTGGCCAAGATGCTCGAAGTAGCCGATCCCGGACTTGTAGAGCACGACGCGCTGCACCGGCAGCGGCGTCTCGGCAACCTGCTGCTGCGCCTGAAGCGGCGCCGCGATGATCAGTCCGATGACGCCGATGATACCCAGCGCCATCGCGCGATTTCCAAAGCGACCCATTCCCCACCTCCTGCCTGGTGTGTCAAAGGGGCGGGCACGGCCTGTCTGCATCCTTTACCAGACCGGTACCTGAGTAAAGGATGGGACGCTCGACCGGGCGTCATTCGGCGCGCCGGCGCCAATAGCCCGGCTCCCTACTCGCATGCGCAACGGCAAGGAACTCGACGAGCCCCTCGGCCTCCCGATACACGACGCCAAACGGGAATCGCTTGAGAAGATAGCGTCGCGTGCCTTCCACGTGCGTGGGCCAGCGTTGCGGATGCTCGAGGATGGCCGCGAATGCCGCGTCGAGCTCGAACAGATACTCCGCGGCTGCTCGCGGGCTCTGCGCCGCGTACCAGTCTCGCGCGGCCTCGGCTTCGCGCACTAAGGCACCCGAAAGAAAAAACCGGCCGGTGGCGTTTGCGGGGCCGCGGGCTCAGGGGTGGGCGCGCGCTGCTCTCGGCGCCCCGAAGGGGGCGTCGAGCAGGGCCAGGTAGCCGCTCACCCGCCGGCAGGCGATCTCGGCGGAGACGTCGGGCTTGTTGTCCCGGAAGGTGACCACCGCCGTCGCCACCAGCCACTGGATGTCCGGCTTGCGGTACTTGCGCTTCGGAAGCGTGTACTTGATCCACTCGTAGACGTCGCGCATGGGGCGGCCCACGGTCTCGGCGTCGTCGATCGCCAGCTCGAAACGGCGCTGCACCGGGCTGACGGTTTGCTTGAGGCCAACGGCGAGCTCGTCGAGGGCGCGGGCCGCCGCCTGGGCCTTGGCGATGACCTCGGTGCCCGCCACGTTCAGCTCCTCGGCGGTGCGCCCCAGCCGCGCGGACACGTCGAGCACCTGGAGGGTCGTCGATATCAGCATTTGCTCGGCGATCTCCGCGCGGCGGGTCAGCCGGTAGGCCTCGTACCCGATCGAGATCAACAGGTCGAGATAGGAGTTGGCCTGCCGGATATCGCCGTGCAGCGCCGTCTGCAGGTCCTTGATGCGCCGCGTCGCCTCCTCGTAACCGACCCGGGAGATCAGCCGCCGGCCGGCCCAGATGCGGCTGGTCTGGCGCATGTGCCATTGCTTGAGAACCTCACTACGGCTCCAGCCATCGCCCTCGCGCCGCCAGGAGGTCGCCCCGGAGACGGGGTCCACCCAGAAACGGGTCGCCGACGGGTAGTCCGCCGGCACGTCCCAGTGTGCGGGTACCACCGGCCGCGGAGCGACGCGCAGCTTGCCCGTGAAGAGGTTGTAGCGATCTCGGAATGGTGCCAAGCCAGCTCCCTTTGCCTGGAACCATTCTAGGGATCGGCTGCGGTGGCTCGAAGCTCGATTTTTCGAGGTCCACGCCGCCACCGGGCATGCCGAAGCGTACCCCTGTCCCTACGGCCACCCGACCCGTGGAAGGAGGTCGGCGGGCCGGGTAAGATCCGGCCCATGACTCCACGAAAAGGCTCCTCGACCCCGTTCCTCTGCCCCCGCACCTTGGCGCTGGCGGCAAGGTGCATTCTGCTGGCTTCCGTCGTCCTGGCGGCGGGTGGCGCCACTTTCGCGCAACGCGGCGGCCGTATGCCGCAGGCCGCGCCGGCCGGCTCGCTCGAGCGCCTGCAGGCGGCGCTGCAGACGATCGTCGACCGCTTCCCGGGGCGCGCCGGCGTGTACGTGCTCCACCTGGAGAGCGGCATGGCCACCGGGGTCGACGAGGACACGCCCTACGGGATGGCCAGCACCTTCAAGGTGCCGATCCTGGTGGAGCTGATGTCGCGCGTCGACGCCGGCGAGCTCAGCCTCGACGACCGGGTCGAGGTCGAGCCCGAGGACCAGCACGTCGGCAGCGGCCTGCTGTCGAGATTGTGGGCGCCGGGCCTGCAGATGTCGCTGCGCAACCTGGCGACCTTCATGATCATCCTCTCGGACAACTCGGCCACCGACATGCTGATCGACCGCCTCGGCGCCGCGGCGATCACGGCGCGCATGCGGGCCCTCGGATTCGACGACATCCGCGTCGATCGCACGACGCTCGAGCTCATCCTCGACTACCGCGGTGTCGACTACGAGCCGGTCGCCGACGCGACGCTCGAGGAGATCAACCGCTACAGCCGCGAGAACCGCCTGGAGCCGGAAGAGATCGATGCCGCCCGCGAGGCCTTCTACGAGGGCGACGAGGACAAGGCCTCGGCGCGCGAGATGACCGAGCTGCTGGCGATGATCGCCCGCGGCGAGGCGGTGAGCCCGGAGTCCTCCGGGGTCATCCTCGAGATCCTCGAGCGCACCCAGACCGGCGCCAACCGGCTGCAGGGGCTGCTGCCCGGCGGTGTCGACATCGCCCACAAGACCGGCTCGATCGGCCGCATCATCAACGACGTCGGCATCATCACGCTGCCCGGCGACCTCGGCCGCTTCGCGATCAGCGTCTTCACGCTCGCCGACGAGCCCGACACCGAGCGCGGCGAGCGGGTCATCGCCGAGCTCGGCCGCACCGCCTACGACTTCTTCCTGTTCAACGCACCCGGCGGCGCGGCCGGCCGGTAGGGCTGCGAGGCTTCACCAGCCTGCGGAGCGGATTCTGCTTGGGCTGCGGGAACGGTCGAATGGTCAGCCCTCGACTCCCCTGTAACCTCCGCGCCCGCGATCTTAAGATCTAAATGGGTCGGCGAACTACGATTGGAGGTCATATGAGCAAGCCAGGCCTGTCTGCATGGCGCCGGGTGACGGTAGTTGTGTTGTCCGTTGGGTTAAGCGTCGGATGCGCCTCGCCGCCTCGTTTTCCGGCATTGCCCGTGGCGGCGCTGCAGCCGGGGGACGATCCGTGGAACGTGGTCACGGGTCTTGCCGCGGGCCAGTTGGTGCTCGTGGGTTTGGCGCCCGGATCTGCGGCCGCCAACACCCATGGCGCGGAGATGAAGGCGACGCTGGTCGGCGCGGATCCCAACGGCCTCGATCTCCGAACCGTGAGGGACGACTCGGGCGAAGGGACGGGGGGCGTCGCGGTGACCTTGTCACGCGAAGAGGTCCAGTATCTCAAGGTACCCGCCTCTCAAGACCGGCGGCGCCGTGGCGGATGGCTCGGCTTTGCCGTCGGGTTCGGAGCCGGTGCAGCCCTGGGGCTGCGGGGTGCCACCGAGCCCGGCAGCTTCTGGCCCCTGGTCGTTCCCCTGGCCGGCGCCGGGCTCGGTTTCATCGGCTTCCTCATCGGTCGCGGCGTCGACCGCAACCGCACGCGGGGCGACTTCATTACCGTGTACCCGATCGCAGGGTCTCCAGGGTCCGATGATCAGCGATAGGGCCCGATCCGCGAGAACCGCCCCGAGCCCGGCGTCGCCGCCTGATAGAATCGCCGCCCGCGAGGACGCCATGAGCCGCTTGTCCATCTCGTCCATATTGCTGATCGCGGCCTGCGTGATCAGCGCCATCTACAGCGTCGGACTCAAGGCCCACCTACTCAACCGCGAGGATGCCGGTGCAACGCTGCGTCGCGGCGAGGCGGCGCCGGGCTTCGAGCTCTCCCGACTCGACGGCACCCGGATGGAGCTCGGGCAGGTCGCCGGCGAGAGCAAGGTCGTCCTCGTCAACTTCTGGGCGACTTGGTGCCAGCCGTGCCGCATCGAGATGCCGCAGCTCGAGAAGATCTACGCCGAGTACCACCCTCGCGGGCTCGAGATCCTGGCGATCAGCGGCGAAGACGAGGAGACCATCGCAGCGTTTCTCGAGGACAAAGGGTACTCGTATCCGATCCTCGTCGACCCGGGCGGCGCGGTCGGGCTGCTGTATGGTGTGGAGGCGATCCCGACCACCGTGTTGGTCAACTCACAAGGCCACATCACGCGGGTTCAAACCGGGCTCAACCCGATCCTCGAGCGACAGATCGAGCGCCTCATGGCGGAAGGCGCGCAGCGGTGAGCGAAGCCGCCATTCGGCTCGCGAACGTCAGCAAGGTCTTCCGCAGCCGCTTGCGGCGCCAGGAGGTGCAGGCCGTCTACCATCTCGACCTTGTGGTGGAGCGCGGCTCGGTGGTCGCGTTCGTCGGACCCAACGGTGCCGGCAAGACCACGACCATCTACATGTTGCTGGGGCTGCTGAAGCCGAGCAGCGGCACCATCTCGATCTTCGGCGAGGCACCCGGGTCGACGAGCGCCCGCCGCCGCATCGGCTTCATGTCGGAGATCTTCTATACCTATCCGTTCCTCACCGCGCGGCGGGCGATGCGCTTCTACGGGCGACTCTCGGGCGCCCCTGCAAAGGGCCTGGAGCACGAGATCGCCCGGCAGCTCGGACGGCTCGGGCTCGCAGCGGCGATCGATCGCAAGGTGGGCACCTTTTCGAAGGGCATGACCCAACGCCTCGGCCTGGCGCAAGCGTTGCTGCACGGGCCCGACGCGCTGGTGCTCGACGAGCCCACCACCGGCCTCGATCCGGAGGGGCGCCGGTTGGTCGCCGAGATCATCGCCGAGGAGCAGGCCCGCGGAACGACGGTGTTCTTGAGCAGCCACATCCTCTCGGACGTCGAGCGCAGCTGCGACCATGTGGCGATGATCCGCCAGGGCGAGCTGGTGCTGTCGAGGGGCCTCGCCGACCTCGCCGCCGAGAGCGACGACTGGGAGGTCGAGGTCGTCGGCCTCGACGAGGCCGGCAAGGCGATCCTGGCCGAAGCCGGGTTCGCGGCGCTGCGCGAGGCCAACGGCAGGACGTACCTTGGCTGTACCTCGGCGACCAAGAACGACCTATTGCGGCGGCTGATCGACCTGCCGGTCGAGATCGGCGCGGTGCGTCCCGCCGGCCTCTCGCTCGAAGACCTCTACATGAAGCACAGCGGACAGGCATGAGGCCGATCGTCGACATCGCGGGGAACACCTTCCGCGCCATCTTGCGCAACAAGGTGCTGTACCTCGCCTTGTTCCTGCTCATCCTGATCGTCGCTCTCACGGCGCTGCCCTTCGCGATGGTTCGGCTCGTCGGTGAGGCCGACGAGCAGGATCTCGCCCGTCAGATGCAGGGGAACATCATCATGCGCACCTTCGGCATGTGGTACACGGCGACCCTGGCGATGGCCGTGTTCCTGGGGGCGACGGCGATCTCGTCGGAGGTCAGCGCCCGCACGATCGTCACGGTGTTGGCCAAGCCCGTCGAGCGCTGGCGCTTTCTGACCGGCAAGTGGGTCGGGATCCAGGCGTTTCTCCACCTCTTCCTGGCCTTTGGAACGTTGCTCACCGCCGGCGTGTTGCGGCTGTTCGACGTGCGCCCCTCGGCCCTCTTCTGGCTCGGCATCCTGGGCAGCTTCGTCGTGGTCACCTTGATTAGCAGCCTGGCGCTGCTGCTCGCCACCTGCACCTCGCCGGTGTTCGCCGGCGGCGCGACGGTGCTACTGGGCCTCATCACACCGGTGATCGGGCGCGCCGTCGACAATCCGTCGGCCTGGTTGCGATGGCCGGCGCAGGCCTACTACTACCTGGCTCCGGCGCGGGCCCCCGGCAGCATGCTGACGCAGGGCCTGCAGGTCGACCTGCTCAACCCGGAGTACAGCCTCTACGCCGGGGTGATCGCCGAGAACCTCTTGTACGGGCTGGGGCTCCTGGTGCTCAGCTGCGCGCTGTTCACCTTTCGCGAGGTACGTGTGCGATGAGCGATGCTCGATGCGCTGCAGCAGGTCACCGGCCCGGCACCCCGAGCCCACGGAGTTGATCGAAGACGGAGAGCAGCGTGTGGGTGTTCACGAGCTCCGACGGTTGTTCACGGTAGAGCCTCCCCGGGAAGGACCAGCCGGTAGCGCTTCACCATCGGCGTCCCCGATTCGTCCTGGAACCGCGCCCACACCTCGGAGCCGCGGATCAGGGGGAGCGGCGAGGTGCCGAAGCCGTCCGGCAGGTCGACCTCGCCGAGGAACTTCCCTTCGGCATCGAACGCGTCGACCATCGTGCCGTCGCGCCAGCAGCGGCCAGGAGCAGCGCGATCGTTGCGAACACCCAAGCCGGTCATCTGCGAGCGATAAAGGCGTGTATATTGATTGCTAATATGCAATAAAGCCGTGTAAAATGCGCGCGTCCCGGTTATCATGGTGCCATGATCGTCTTGCGTGACGCCGAGATCGCGGCCCAGAACCCCTGGTGGCAGCGGTCCGACTGGGTGTCGACAGATCCGCATCTGCAGACGTTGGCCGCTCAGCCCCGCCGACTTCCAGCGCCGCTCGTCGATGAGATCGACCTGCAGGCGCCGGCCATTCACTTGCTTCGCGGTCCCCGCCAGGTGGGCAAGTCGACCGCCTTGAAGCTGCTCGTGCGACGGGCGCTCGAGGCGGAGGGATATCCGGTGCGACGGGTTCTCTACCTAGCGTTCGACCTGCTCGAAGACGAGCCGCCGGGGGAGATGGCAGAGACGGTCGTTCGCGCGAAGCAGATGGCGCGCGGTGGGGGCACGAGCCTGATCCTTTTGGATGAGGTCACGGTGGTCCCCCGCTGGCGCGCAGCGGTCAAGTACCTGTGGGATCGAGGCGAGCTGAGAAACGACGTCGTGATCTGCACCGGCTCATCCGCGATCGGTCTACACGACGGAGCGGAGCGACTCCCGGGGCGCCGCGGGGCGGGTGCTGACCACGGCATGTGGCCGCTGACGTTCGCCGCCTTCGCACAGACCGTGGCGCCGGAGATTCCACCGTCGAAACGCCTGGAGATCGCCGATCTGCTCACCGGAGCAGGGCGCGATACATGCCTCGACATGCAAGTACACCTCCCGACCCTCGACGACCTACTGGATCGGTACCTGCGGTTCGGTGGCCTTCCGGCGGCGGTCGCGGAAGCGGTCGACGGGGCTCATGGGCCCTCTGCAAGCACGCGCGCCATCGCCTACGACTCGCTCCTCAAGGAGCTGGCCGCACGCGGCGCGAGCGGCGCGACGGCGCATCGGCTGCTCGAACGCGTCGTGCGCTCGCTGGGCTCAAAGCTGTCGTGGACCAGTCTGGCGCAAGATCTCGGCACAGGACATGGACTCGCCCGTGAGTACGTCGAGCGCTTGGCTCGCGGCTACTTCCTGCTTCCTCTCTACTTCTGGCGCCGCGGCTCGCTTTCGGGCGATTTGAGCAAGGACAAGAAGCTCTACTTCGGCGATCCCCTTCTGCACACGGTGGCGCACGAGCGTGCGCCCGGGATTCCCGATGACCGCGCCGCGATGGTGGAGAACGCCATCGCGCTGTCCCTTCTGCATCGCTACGAGCCCGTCGAATCCCTCGTGGAAGGCTTCGAAACGGTCGAGCAATTGCACGTCTGGGGGACTCGCAGCGGTGGCGAGGTGGACTTCGTCTGCGGGCCATTCCGCTCCGTGGCAGCAGTGGAGGTCAAGTACCGCACGCGACTTGACCGCCGCACCGTCAGAGGCGCGCTCAGGGCGCTACCCGGTCGCCCGGTCGTCGTCGCAACCAAGGACGTGCTGGAGTTCCACGGCGACCACGCCTACATCCCCAGCGCGCTCCTGCTCTGGGCACTCGGCTGAAACCGCTGGCGAATCGCGCTGCCTTCAAGTCCTGACCGGCGGCCAGAGGCTGTGAGCCCATGGGACGAAGGATTGGGCGGCCCTAGCTGCACAAGCTAATGCCGAGTCACGATGTACAGCTTGGCCCGTGTAGCGACCAGCGGCGGTTTCCGGCGCCTGGATCTCGAGCTCGACCTTGCGCGGCTCGTTGCTGACCGTCTGCGTCGGATTCGGCACCGTGACGACGCGGCGATCGAGCTGCCAACCAGCCGGAGCCTCGATCCTGAAGACGAGGTCGTCGACTTCGTTGTTCCAGTGCGCCTTGATGGCCTCGTTGGGGACGAACGAAACGTGCGCGCGGGCGCTCGCACCCGGCTCGATGGCGCCCGGAACCATGGTGGCCTCGACCGTCACGTACTCGCCGCTGTCGCGATAGATCCGATCGTCGAGCGCGGGCGGCCCTGCGGTGCTGGCGTCGCCGGCGAACTCGCGCTGCGGCTCGGCGAGCTCGGCGCCGCCGGGCTCGACCACCAGGGCGGCGGGCTCCTCGCCGCGGGCGACGATCTCGCGCCGCGCGGTGTTGACCCAATCGTAGAATGAATACGGCTTCTCGAGCCGCGGGCCGTACTGCTGAATGCGTCGTCGCCAGATGTAGTTGTTGGGATCGAGGTCGAGGGCGCGCTCCCAGTAGCGCACGGCGCGCTGGAAGTCGCCCGGTTGCGCGGCGCGAGCGCGACGGAATCGACGTCAGGCCGCGTACCCGATCACCGCGAAGAAGTGGCACATCGTGCCGGCAAGGACGCAGAGATGCCAGAGGAAATGAGCGTACGGCACTCGTTTGTTGACGTAGAACGCCACGCCGCCCGTGTATGCGAGGCCACCGGCCACCAGCCATAGGAGACCCGCTGACGGCATCCGTTCCCAGAGCGGCTGGATGGCGACGACCCCGAGCCAGCCCATCCCTACATAGACCGCCGTCGACGTGATCGGGTAGCGCGGCCCCCCGACTACCTTGAAGATCACCCCCGCCAGCGCCAGGGTCCATACCGCACCGAGCAGCGTCCATCCCCAGGCGCCGCGCAGAATGCCGAGCGTGAAGGGCGTGTAGGTGCCGGCGATGAGAAGGAAGATCGCTCCATGATCGATGACCCGAAGCAGGCGCTTGGCTGGTGAGCGCGGCAGTGCGTGGTACAGCGTGGAGGAGAGGTACAAGAGAGCCATCGTCGCCGCGAAGACGCTGACGCCCACGATACTCGCGGCACCGTTGGGAATCGCCTCCAGCACCAAGGAAGGCGTCACGACGAGGATCGCCAGGAAGCCAACTCCGTGGCTGACGCTATTCGCGATCTCTTCACCTACCGACTGAGGTCTGATCGATTTCCGCTTCCGTGTCGTGGTCGTGCGGCGGCAAGGAACTTCAGCGCCCGCATCCCGGGCAGGAAGAAGTAGGCGCCGCCGACCGGGGTGACGAACAGCGGCATGTCGGTGCAGCGCTCGCGCACCGGGCGGCGCGGGAAGGTGAAGTTGCGCTGCATGCGCCGCCGGGCGTCCTCATCCACAGGGCCGCTCGGTGGGCGCGGGTGGCCGGCCGCCACCGGGTCGGGGTCGGCGTAGAGGCCGTCGAACTTGGCGTTGTTCAGCCAGGTCTGCTGGATGAGCTCGAACTGGCGGGCGATGTCGGCGTTCAAGCAGATGAAGTACAGCCCTCGGGCCTCGCCGTCGTCCTCCATGAGCCGGTCGGGGTCGACTCCCTCGGCGATCGGCTCGCCGTAGGCGCGCCCGCGACGCAGGATGCGGTGGTGGCTGGCGACGGCCATGGCCTCCTCGAGGCTCCCCGGCAGCGCGTCGCGCGGGTTGGCGCGGCGGATGTGGGAGCCCACTGGGCAGCGCATCCCGTCGGCGTCGCGCTCCCGGTAGCCGAACGCGTCGCGGCGCCGCAGGCCCAGGTCGGGAATCGGGCGGTCGGGCGACAGCGTCATCGGCGTGCCGTCGGGCCAGCGGCCGAGCATCTTGGCGGCGACCCAGACGCGGGGATCGACATCGGGTGGCGCCGGCTGTCGCAAGGCCGCGGCGACCTGCTCCGCCCAGCGCCAGAAGCCGGCGACGTCCTGGCGGAGCTGGCGGAACACCAGGTAGGAGCCGTAGAAGCCGAAGTCGCGGGCGCCCGGCGGCCCGTCCTCCGGGCCCTCGGGCAACATCCCCGACGGGTCGCCGGCGGCCCCGACCAGCGGGCTTTCGGGCCGGGCGCCGTACTGGTTCTCGTAGCCGAGGATGAGCTCGCCGGGAGCGAGGGTGTTGGCGGGTCGCGGCGGCTCGGGCTCCTTGTAGCCGCCGATGATCGGCTGCGCGATGCCGTCGTCGAAGCCGAAGTGCTCCTTGCCGCTGCGCATCATCGCCGCCGAGGCCTCGAGGCGAACGACGCTCGCCAGGCCGGCGGCCCCGGGGGCAGCGAACAGCTCGTCGTCGAGCTCGGCGAGCGCGCCTTCATCGGCGGCGAACAGGAACATGAGGGCGTGGAGCGCGGGGTTGTTCGGGCCGCCCCAGAGCCAGTTGCCGGGGTCGGCGCGGCCCTGGTCGCCGAGCGCGCGCCGCCGCGCCTCCCAGGTCATGCCTTCGCGAAACTCGCGCGAGAAGCCCGCCAGCTCCTCGCCGCCGGCGCGCTCCTCGCCGCCGGCGCCCGACTCGCCAGCGGCACCCGGCTCGCCGCCGGGGCCGGGCTCATTGTCGATCGTCCGCAGCCCGAGGGCGCGCAGGCCGGCCGAGGTGAAGGCGATGTTGCACGCCTGCCGCTCGGCGCGGACGCCGCCCGGGGTGATGCGCGGCAGCGAGGCCCGCAGCCAGCCGCGGAACGCCGCCGCGTCGGCGATCTCAAGCAACGCGTAGCGCGCCACCGGCAGCGTCCCGTAGCCGGTGAACACAATCCCCTGGATCTCGCCGGCGTCGCGCTCGACGCGTCCCTTCTGCCGTCCGCCTCTGGCCATGGGCCCAGGGCGCGCACCCGAATCGCGGTCCGGCACACGATCACGAGCCGCAGCCCGGTCCCCGCCCCCCGGGGCCTCCCCGCCGGCTGCGTTTTCCCTCCCCATCTCCGGAGCGTCCTTCGCCGTCACAGTCTCGCCAGCCATTCTTCGGCTTCCTTTCGGCCCATCGTCGGCCTGGCCAGCCCCTCGCGAATCCGGGCATTGTTGATCACGTTGAGGATCGTCAGCGTCGGATAGGCGCTGTACCAGACCTCGGTCGGCACCTGGCTGGCACGTACCTTGGCCTTGAAGGCGAGCTCGTTGCGCGCCCCGCCCTTGATCAGCCAGCGCGAGGCCGGGAACTCCCACGTGTTGCTCCAGATCGCCGTCAGGCCGTCAGACGCCTTGTCGATGAAGTCGCCCAGGTAGCTCTCCCAGCTGCCGTCGTAGTTGCTCAGGAACAGCAGATTGCGGCCGCCGTCGATCACCATCCAGCGGGCGAAGTGGATGGATGCGATGCTGCCGAGGCGGCCCTTGCGATAGATCAGTCGGGCGGCGGCGTCGATCACCGCCAGCACCGTGCGAACCACGAACTGCCGGTACCGCCCCGGCTTCATCGGCGCCAGGCTGGTCATCTGGTTTTGCACCTGGTAGTCCTCGCGCGCCACCAGCTCGCGCACCTGGCCGGGCTCGGCGGCGGTCATGTCGGTCTCGGGGTCCCGCCGCTCCCGGTAGCGCAGCCAGGGCAACGAGAGCAGCAGCGCGATCGCCCCGATCACGGCGACGGCCGCGCGGAAGAGCCCCACCGCCCAGAACACGAGCCGCCGGCCGAGGGGCGGCAGCGCCGCGCGATCGGTGGCGGCGGCGAATTCCGGCTGCTCCCGCACCCAGGCCCGCAACGCCCCGTGCGCGTCCACCGGATCGGCGGGCAGCGAGCCGCTCGCCCGGCGATCGTCGAGATGCTCCTCGAGGGCCTCGCGGAGGCGCGCCTCCCACTGGATCTGCCGCACCGAGCGGCCGACGGCGCCGACATAGAAGGTCTGCGGCGCGACGCCGTGGGCCAGCAGGAAATCGCGCCCGGCTCTCGGGGAGCGCCGGCCGGCCGGCGGGTAGCCGGCGCAATGGGCGTAGATCTCGTGGAAGGTGTCGCCGCCGACCCGGATGAGCTCGTCGAGGTGGGCGTGGAGGCCGCCGTCGTGGTTGGTCGACAGCAGCAGGCGCCCGGGGATCGGCTCGCCGCGCAGGTCGAGCTGCGGATCCAGCACCGCCCAGCGCATGAAGTGAACGCTGCCGAGGGCCTCGAAGTCGATCCGCGGGTCGGGATCGCCGATGGTCTGACCGATGGGGACGAGAAGCTCGCGGAGGGCCTCTTCGTGCCCGCTTTCGATCTCGACGATCGCGGCGAAGGCGGACTGGCGCACGTCGGCGGCGCCGGTCCCGTGTGTCCTGCTCGCCACCCTGCTGCTCGCTCCCGGTCCCCAAGACGGTACGAGGTCGCTCGATTCGCCGGCAACGATGGCACACGCTGCCCGACCCCGCCAGGGATGCAGCCGACATCGAGGGTTGAGCAAACCGGCTGTCCGTTGCCCCGTCCGCGCATCTTCTCCCTACCATCTCTCGGGCCCGTGACCGACAATGAGGCCTCCCCGGTTCGGACCTCCCGACAACGTCAACGACAACGCAGAAGGAGGAGCAACCATGCGTGCACCCTTGCTCCCGACGATCTCGACGCTCACCGGCCTCCTGCTGGCGGTGGCTGTGGCTCCGCTATCGCCCCAGGCCCGGGCGGTGAGCGAGGCCCGCCACCCGGCGGCGCACGAAGCTCGCCACTCGGCGCCATCATCACCGCGAGCCGCGCAGCAGCCGCGCGCCCGCGACCTGGGAATTCCGTTCGACGGCGAGCCCGGGCCGTTGAACGCGATCACCGACGTGGAGGGCGTCGAGGTCGGGCACACGACGTTGATCTCCGGCGACGGTGACCGCGTCGTGGGGCAGGGCCCCGTGCGCACCGGGGTCACCGCCGTCTGGCCGCGGGGCAACGACACCCCCGACCCCGTGCTCGCGGCCTGGTTTTCGCTCAACGGCGACGGCGAGATGACGGGGACGACCTGGGTCGAGGACTCCGGGATCCTCGAGGGACCGGTCATGATCACCAACACGCTCAGCGTCGGCATCGTCCACCACGCGGTGATCCGCTGGGGCGTGACCCGCAGCCGCGACTTCACGGGCAGCGGGTATCCGCCGTGGCTGGCGTCGCTGCCGGTGGTCGCCGAGACTTGGGACGGGACGCTCAACGACATCATGGGTCAGCACGTCACCGAGGAGCACGCGCTCGCTGCGATGGACGGCGCGCAGGGCGGACCGGTGCAGGAGGGCAACGTCGGCGGCGGCACCGGCATGATCTGTCACCAGTTCAAGGGGGGAATCGGCACCGCCTCGCGGCGGGTCGAGATTCTCGATGAGACCTACACGCTCGGCGCCCTCGTGCAGTGCAACTACGGATCGCGGCGGTCCCTGCGCATCGCCGGCGTGCCGGTGGGCCGGGAGATCGGCGACATGATGCCCAACTCGGGCGAGCCCGACGATGATGCGGGCTCGATCATCGTCGTGGTCGGCACCGACGCGCCGATCCTGTCGCACCAGCTCAAGCGGGTGGCCCGCCGGATCTCGCTCGGCCTGGCTCGTAACGGCAGCACCTCGGGCAACGGCTCCGGGGACATCTTCATCGCCTTCTCCACGGCCAACCGCGAGGCGGCCCGCTCGTCGGGGATGAGCGAGCTGCGCATGCTTGCCAACGGCAGGCTGAACGCCCTGTTCACCGCCACGGTCGAGGCCACCGAGGAGGCGATCGTCAACGCCATGGTGGCCGCCGAGACGATGACCGGGGCCAACGGCGTCACCGTTCCCGCCCTGCCCCATGATCGCCTGCGCGAGATCTTGCGCCGCTACAACCGCCTCGACGATGCACCGCGCTAGTCTGACTGGAACCGGCTCGCCCCGGGAGGCCGCCCCACGACGCATCTGCCCCGCGTGATAGGCTGCGGCGGGGTTTGGCAGGAGGTAGCACGATGAAGAACGTGTTGCGGCGTATGGTCGTTGTTGTGGCGACGCTGGCGCTTCTCGCGGCCACGGTGCCGCTGGCGCCGCAGGAACAGCTTCCCCCGCCGGCGCCGCTCGCCCCCCACGAGCTCATCGAGAGCGCCTCGAGCCTGATGAGCGCCCTGGCTGAGACGGGAGCCATCACCAAGGGGCAGGCGCAGAGCCTGCTGGTGAAGCTCGAGGACGCTAGCCAGGCGCTCTGGCAAGCGAACGCCGGCGCCGCCATCCGGCACCTCGGCGCGTTCCAGCACCAGGTCGAGGCGCTCGCCCAGGGAGGCCAGCTCGGCAGCAAGGACGCCACCACGCTCGCGGACTACGCCACCCAGGCGAGCAACGCCATCGAGCAGCTCGCCTTCAACATTCCCTCCGTGGCGCGGGTCGGCAACGCGTCGTGCCAACAGGTGGCCTGTCCCCAGCCGCTGGTTTTGTACGTCGATGGGCGCCAGGCGCACCTGGCCCCGGACGGTAGCCAGGCGCGGCCGTTTCGGTCCATTGCCGCCGCGCTCGCGGCGGCCGAGGAAGAAGGCGCCTGCGGCGTCGAGATCCACCTGGCGCGCGGCATGTATTCCGGAGACATCCTCCTGACCCGCCACACCCGCATCATCGGCGACGAGACGCGCGCCACGACCATCCGCGGCTCCATCATCGATGAGGGCGGCTACGACCTCGACCTGCGTGGTATCACCATCGCCTCGAGCCCGGCGCCCGGCGGCGTCGTCGCGCAGCCCTGCCCCGCGAACGTCGACCTGTCGGCGGTGGTGGTCGACGGCGCCACACGTTACGGGGTCCGCCAGGACGGTGGCTCGCTGCGGATGTTCGCAACCCGGGTGCGCGCGACGCTGGCCCAATCGGACGACGTGTACGCCGGCAGCGGCGTGCGCCTCACCGGCGGCGCGAAGGCGGTGATCGGCCGGAGCGAGATCGATGGCTCCGGCTCGGTGGGGCTCGCGATCAGCGACCCGGAAACCCGCGTTTATGTCGCCGCCAGCCTGATCGGCGACAGCCACGTCAACCCGAGCTTCGAAGACGAATTGCCCTTGCTCGGTCTCGGGTTCGGCGGCGTCGAGGTACGCGACGGCGCGCTCCTCCTGATGCTGATCTCCAAAGTCGAAGACAACGAAGCGTTCGGCGTGAGCGTTCGTAGCGGTGGACGAGCGCATCTCCGCTACGCTGAGATCTCGGGCACCGCGTCGCGGAGGATCGGCGGGCTGCTCGTCGCCGGGTTCAACGTCTTCGCAGAGAATGACGCAACGGTCGAGATCTCGCGGGTCACGGTCACCCGCGGCGACCTCGCGGGCATCGGCATGAAGGATTCTTTCGTGACCGGCTCTGCCTCGATCGTCAGCTTCCACCCCATTGGCGTCGTCATCCTGTCACTTCCCGCCTCCGACCCGGCATATGACCTCAACGCTGCGACAAGCTGCCTGAATGGCGTCGCCTTTCTGCACAACGACCTTAACCTCGACTTTGCGGCGCTGCCGGCGCCGTGCGGCAGCGGTTGCCCTCCGCCCCCTCCATGCCATAGCGTGCCGACCGTGTGCGACTGGTGCGGATCATGACGGGCGCGCCGCCCGATCTGCCGCTCGACCTCGTGTCGGGCTGGCCCGGGACGCCGCAGTAACGGGGACTACCTTGCTAGAGATGGCGATAGCGGCCGCGCCCTGCCCCATGATCGGCGGCGCGAGATGTTGCGCCGCTACCACCGCCTCGACGATGCGGCGCGCTAGGAAGCTCCGGCCTCCTGGCGCTCGCGCGGCGCGGCTGGCGGCGGCGGTGCCCGCCGCGGCGCTGGCGGCGGCTTTCCTGGCGGCGCCGCTCCCGGCGCCGGCGATCGACGGTGAGACGCCGGGCGCCTCCCAGGCATCCGCAGGCAACGACTACCCCCAGCATCTCGGACCGACTCGCGATGGCCGGGTCTCGGGCGAAGGGATCGCGGCCGCCTGGCCGGCGGCCGGGCCGGCGGAGCTCTGGCGCCGCGCGGTGGGCGAGGGCTTCGCCGGCCCGGCGGTCAGCGACGGCAAGCTGGTCCTCTTCCATCGGGTGGACGACCGCGAGGTCGTCGAGGCGTTTGATGCGACGTCCGGCGAGCGGCTCTGGTCGACCGGCTACCCGACGAGCTATCGGGACGACTTCGGCTTCGACGAGGGGCCCCGAGCGGTGCCGACGATCGCCGGCGGCCGGGTGTTCACGTTCGGCGCCCAGGGCGTTCTGCAGGCGCTCGATCTGGCGACCGGGGAGCGGCTGTGGACGATCGACACCCACGAGCGCTTCGCGGTCCCGAAGGGCTTCTTCGGCGCCGCCAGCGCGCCGCTGGTGGCCGGCGGCCGGGTGATGGTCAA